>JAUYFQ010000092.1 GCA_030690895.1 Sulfuricellaceae bacterium | reverse complement strand
CTGGCTGTTCACCGCCCCCGACAAATTTCACCCGCAACGCACCATCGCGCAAATCACCGAGGAAGCGGCGGGAAAATTTGCCGATCTGGCGCAATCCTTGAACAGCAGGGGACACGCCCCGCAACAGGTAGCGCATTTCCTCAACCAATGCCTGTTCTGCCTGTTCGCCGAAGATGCCAAGCTGTTACCCGCGAAGCTGTTCGAGCGGCTGATCGACAAAAGCCAGACCGACCCGGCCAAACTTTCCACGCGCCTGGAAGCGCTATTCGCCTCCATGCAAAAGGGCGGCGACTTCGGCGCGGACGACATCGCCTGGTTCAACGGCGGGCTGTTCGAAACAGTGGCAGCGCTGCCGCTCATCGCCAGCGAAATAAGCATGCTGCACGCCGCCGCCACGCTTGATTGGAGCGGGATTGAACCCTCGATATTCGGCACGCTGTTCGAGCGCGGACTCGACCCCAAAAAACGCTCTCAACTCGGCGCGCATTACACCGACCAGCAATCCATCCTGCGCATCATCAACCCGGTGATCGTCGAGCCGCTGGCGGAAGAATGGAAAGCCGCCCACACCAAAATCGCTGCGCACATCGCCAAGCGCAAGAAGAGCGGCGACAAGGCCGAACGTGAAGCCCAGGCCGTATTCATCGCCTACCTCGAACGGCTCAAAGGCTTTCGCGTACTCGATCCTGCGTGCGGTAGTGGAAACTTTTTGTATCTCGCCCTGCGCGCCTTGAAAGACCTCGAACACCGCGCCAATCTTGAAGCTGAAGCCCAGGGTCTGCAACGCCAAATCACCATCGAATGTTCCCCCGCCAACGTGCTGGGCATCGAACTCAACCCCTACGCCGCCGAACTGGCGCGGGTGACAGTGTGGATCGGTGAAATCCAGTGGATGCTGAAAAACGGCTACTCCATCCGCAAGAACCCCATTCTGCAACCGCTTGACCACATCTAAAAACGCGTTGCGCTGCTTTCACTCCCTCCCCTTCAAGGGTAGGGCGGGGGTGGGGATGGGGGCAAGTGTGGAGCGAATGATGGAGGCACACCCCATCCCCATCCTAACCTTCCCCTTGAAGGGGAAGGAACATGTGAAGCCCACTGGCCCGCCGTCGACGCCATCATCGGCAACCCGCCATTTCTTGGCGACAAGAAAATGCGCAGCGAGTTGAGTGATGCCTACACCGAAGCCCTGCGCAAATGCTACGCAGACCGCGTGCCGGGCGGTGCGGACCTGGTGACCTACTGGTTCGAGAAAGCCCGCGCGCAAATCGAGGCGGGTAAATGCCAGCGCGCCGGGCTGGTTGCCACCAATTCGATTCGTCAAAAACGCAATCGCCCAGTCCTGGAACGCATTCTGGAGAGCGGACAAATCTTCAATGCGTGGAGCGATGAAGAATGGATCAACGAAGGCGCAGCGGTACGCGTGTCGCTGGTGTGCTTCGGCAATGTGGGAGCGGCACCCCGCCGCGATGCCGCAGGTGAAAATCGCGCCGAGGGCGGCGCTCCCACAAAAGGCGCCACCCTCGACGGTCAAGTGGTTGCCACTATTCACGCCGACCTGACCGCAGGCGAAGGCATGAATCTCACGCAGGCCAAGCCGCTGAAAGAAAACACCGGATGGTCATACTTCGGTTTATGTCTGGCTGGCGCTTTCAAGGTGCCGTCTGGAACTGCGCAGGCTTGGCTCAAGCTGCCCAATCCGCACGGCAAACCGAATTCGGATGTGCTGAAACCCATTTATAACGGCTCCGACATTACGCGCCGCTGGGCGGGTGATTGGGTGATTGATTTTGCCTTGATGGATGAACAACAAGCCGCACTCTACGAAGCGCCGTTCGCCTATGTGGTGGAGCACGTCAAACCTGTGCGTGCAAACAATCGTGAAGCGTCACGCGCCGAAAAATGGTGGCGGCATGGCAGAGCGCGCCCGGAGCTGCGCGGCAAACTCGCCGGACTGCAACGCTACATCGCCACGCCGGAAACGGCCAAACATCGCTTCTTCGTCAGTTTCCCGATCAGCGTTGCGCCGGAACACAGTCTCATCGTCATCCCTTCGGGTAGCGATGCGCTATTCGGCGTGCTGTCCTCGCGTTTGCATATCGTTTGGGCATTAGCCAAGGGCGGACGCATGGGAATGGGAAACGACCCGCGCTACAACTCCACGCTCACCTTCGATACTTTCCCCTTCCCGGCAGGGCTGACCCTCTCCCGGCCTGACGGCCACCCTCTCCCGCAAGCGGGAGAGGGGCTGGGGGAGAGGGACGCGATAGCCGCCGCCGCGCAAGCCTTCAACCAACTGCGCGAAAACTGGCTCAACCCGCCGGAGTGGGCAGATTGGGTGCGCACCACCGAAGAAGAAAAAGCAGGCTACCCCGCCCGCCCCGTCGCCAAACCCGGCCACGAAGCCGACCTGAAAAAGCGCACCCTCACCAACCTCTACAACGCCCGCCCCGCCTGGCTGGACAACGCCCAAAAAACGCTGGATGCCGCCGTCGCCAAGGCTTACGGTTGGAATGACTACACGCCGGATATGCCGGACGAGGAAATCTTGCGGCGCTTGCTGGCGTTAAATCTGGCGCGCACTTAACGATGATCGCAAGCGATTCAGCAGGTGTCAGCGGGGCAAAATGAGGCAGACCACAGTTTTCAACTCATTCATCGAAAAACCCTGACTCATGTCATTTCGATGAGTAGTTATGCATGGGTAGGCGCGGCATGGAGTTTGAACCCCAGCGCATGTGTCACTTTCAGGATCGTGGCAAAACTCGGGTTTCCCTCGCCAGACAAGGCTTTGTAAAGACTTTCCCTGCCCATGCCGGTATCGCGGGCGAGCTGGCTCATGCCCTTGGCGCGCGCAATCGTGCCAAGCGCTTTGGCGATGAAGGCGGCATCATCCCCCGCCTCTTCCAGGCAGGCTTCCAGATAGAGCGCCATGTCTTCCTCGGTTTCGAGGTGTTCCGCGCTGTCCCATTTTCTCAGTTTGATTTTTTCCATGTTTCACACTCCCAGATCACGCGTCAGTTTCAGCGCGGTTTTGATATCAGATGCCTGCGAGGATTTATCGCCGCCCGCCAACAGAATCACCAACTCAAAACCGACCTGCCTGAAATACACTCTGTAACCTGCGCCATAGTGGATGCGCATTTCAGACACGCCTTCGCCTACTGGCCTGCAGTCGCCAAAATTTCCATCCTCGGCGCGATCGATACGAGCCTGAATCCTGACCCTCGCTTGCCGGTCTTTGAGGCCATCAAACCACGCATCGAAAATCCTGGTCGTTTGAATTGAGTTCACCGCTCAATTGTATCCTATTTTATACACCCGTCAATTATAAAGAAATCAAGCGACAACGCGCCAGTTTATGACTTGAACAACAACGCCTTGATGTCATTCAACTTGTCGCGCAAAGCTGCCGCCCGCTCGAATTCCAGATTCCTGGCGCAGGCCAGCATTTCCTTTTCCAGTTGCTTGATTTCCTTGGTGAGTTTCTTGTCGTCAAGATGCTGGTAATGCGCCAGTTCCTGGGCGACCTTGAGTTCTCTTTGCGCGGTTTCCATATCGAACACACCGTCGATCATGTCCTTGATGCGCTTGGAGACGCCTTTCGGGGTGATACCGTGTTCGATGTTGTAAGCCAGTTGTTTGTTGCGGCGGCGTTCGGTTTCATCCATGGCTTTTTGCATGGATTTGGTGATTTTGTCGGCATATAAAATCGCCCTGCCGTTGATGTGGCGCGCGGCGCGACCGATGGTCTGGATCAGCGCGCGTTCGGAGCGCAGGAAGCCTTCCTTGTCGGCATCGAGAATCGCCACCAGAGAGACTTCGGGAATATCCAGTCCCTCGCGCAGCAGGTTGATGCCGACCAGCACGTCGAATAGCCCCAGGCGCAGGTCGCGGATGATCTCGACCCGCTCGACCGTGTCGATGTCGGAGTGCAGGTAACGCACCTTGACGCCGTGGTCGGAGAGATAGTCGGTCAGATCTTCGGACATGCGCTTGGTCAGCGTGGTGATCAACACCCGCTCGCCCAGCTTCACGCGCAGATTGATTTCGGAAAGGGCATCGTCCACTTGGGTGGTAGCCGGGCGCACTTCGATGATCGGGTCAACCAGGCCGGTCGGGCGCACCACCTGTTCCACGACTTTTGCCTGATGCTGGCTTTCGTAATCCGCAGGCGTGGCGGAGACAAAAATGCACTGGCGCATGACTTTTTCAAATTCGTCGAAACGCAGGGGGCGGTTATCCAGCGCGCTGGGCATGCGAAAACCGTAGCCCACCAGATTTTCCTTGCGCGAACGGTCGCCCTTGTACATGGCGCCGACCTGGGTCACGGTGACGTGGGATTCGTCGATGAACATCAGCGCATTGGGCGGAAGGTAGTCGATCAGCGTCGGGGGCGGGTCGCCGGGATTGCGCCCGGACAAATGGCGCGAGTAGTTCTCGATGCCTTTGCAGAAGCCGGTTTCGGTCAACATTTCCAGGTCGAAGCGGGTGCGCTGCTCGATGCGCTGCGCTTCAACCAGCTTGTTTTCCTTCACAAAATAGTCGATACGCTCGCGCAATTCTGCCTTGATGGTTTCGATGGCGCGCAACACGGTGGAACGCGGCGTGACGTAATGGCTGGAGGGATACACGGTGAAGCGCGGCACGCTTTGGTGAACCTGTCCGGTGAGCGGGTCGAACAGGGATAGTTTCTCCACTTCATCATCGAACATCGATACCCGGATGGCGGTTTCCGCGCTTTCGGCAGGGTAAATATCCAGCACATCGCCGCGCACCCGGAAACATCCCCGGCTGAATTCGATTTCGTTGCGGGTGTACTGCATTTCGGTCAGGCGCTTGATGGCGTCACGCTGGCCCATTTTTTCACCCTGGCGCAAATGCAGGATCATGCCGTGGTAATCGACCGGATCGCCAATACCGTAAATGCACGACACGGTCGCCACGATGATGCAGTCTTCGCGCTCCAGCAAGGATTTGGTGGCCGACAGGCGCATCTGTTCGATGTGCTCGTTGATGCTGGAGTCTTTTTCGATGAACATGTCGCGCGAAGGCACATAGGCCTCGGGCTGGTAGTAGTCGTAATAGGAAACGAAATACTCGATCGCATTTTCCGGGAAGAACTCGCGCATTTCCGAGTACAACTGCGCCGCCAGGGTCTTGTTATGCGCCAAAATAATCGCCGGTCGCCCCATGCGGGCAATGACGTTGGCCATGGTGTAGGTCTTGCCGGAACCCGTCACCCCCAGCAGGGTCTGAAACGACAAGCCATCTTCAAGCCCTTCAACCAGTTGCGCGATGGCGGCAGGCTGGTCGCCAGAAGGCTCAAAGGGCTGATGCAAGCGGTAGGGACTATTGGGAAAAGTGACAATCACGAGTAGAATTTTGCCGTTATGGGTACTTCTATAAATTCAAAGTTCTAAGCAAGACAAGGCGCGAGCAAAAAATTGCGACGACGCATATATTTGATATGCAAGGAGTAATTTTTTGTAAGCAACGCAGTATTGCGACGAAATTTGGATTTATAGAAGCACCCTTATGTTAAACATGTAAACCGGAACGCTTTGTCACTCGTTAATATGGAACAACGCAAAGCGTTGCCCTCAGTCCCCCTCTCCCAGTGGGGGAGGGCGGGGGTGGGGGAAACTTTCATGGCGAAGCGCTGTTTCATAATTTGGGGCAGCGCTTCGCCATGAAAGTTAAACCGGGACAAAATTGTATCACTCTCACTTCACATTTCACGTTAAGGATTAAGAAGTTGGAACTCTCACAGCGCGTTCAAGCCATCAAGGAATCCCCTACCCTCGCCGTCACGGCTCGCGCCGCCCGGCTGAAAGCGGAGGGGAAAGACATCATCGGCCTGGGCGCAGGCGAACCCGATTTCGGTACGCCGCAGCACATCAAGGATGCGGCCAAAAAGGCCATCGATGATGAATTCACCAAATACACCCCGGTAGGTGGCATCCCCAGCCTCAAGAACGCCATCATCGCCAAGTTCAAGCGCGACAACGGCTTTGAATACAATGCAAAAGAAGTGATCGTCGGCGTCGGCGGCAAGCAGACCATTTTCAATCTGGTGCTGGCCGTCATCAATCCCGGCGACGAGGTCATCATCCCCGCCCCCTTCTGGGTTTCCTATTCCGACATCACCCTGGTGGCCGAGGGCAAGCCCGTCATCGTCAACTGCGGGATCGAACAGGGTTTCAAAATCACCCCGGCGCAACTGGAAGCGGCCATCACGCCTAAAACCAAGCTGTTCATGATCAACAGCCCCTCCAACCCGACCGGGGCGGTGTACACGCTGGACGAACTCAAGGCGCTGGGAGAAGTGTTAAAACGTCAACCTCATGTACTGGTAGCCACCGACGACATGTACGAACACGTCAACCTTTCCGGCGTCAAATTCGTCAACATCCTCAATGCCACACCCGAGCTAAAACCACGCTGCGTTGTCCTGAACGGCGTATCCAAGGCCTATTCCATGACCGGCTGGCGCATCGGTTATGCCGCCGGCCCGGAAAAAATCATCAAGGCCATGGAGATCCTGCAATCCCAGTCCACCTCCAACGCCACCTCGATTTCGCAAGTCGCTGCGCAAGCCGCGCTGGATGGCGACCAGGCCTGCATCACCCCGATGGTCAGCGCCTTCCGCGAGCGCCATGCCTATGTCGTCAAACGCTTCAACGCCATGCCAGGGCTCAACTGCATCCTGGCCGGCGGCGCGTTCTACGCCTTCCCCGACGCCCGGCCCGCCATTGCCAGCCTGCACCAGCGCGGCCTGATCAAGGAAGCCACTGACATGGCGCTATCCGAATATCTGCTGGAAAAAGGCGTGGCTGTCGTGCCGGGCTCGGCGTTCGGCGCAGAAGGCTACTTCCGCATTTCCTTCGCCACTTCCATGGATAATCTGGAAAAGGCGCTGGATCGGATTCAGCAGGCTTTGGCCTGACAAGGTCGACTGTTCACAAAACTGCAATCTGCAATCAATTTCTCTTGCCTATTTCGCTTGGTGCAATTACTGGCGGCTTCAATTTTGCCTTGGTCGCCAGCTTTTTAAACTTCTGGTCGAATGTCGCCAGTGCTTCGCAGCCCTTCGTGCCTGCATGGTGCAGGGCATCAGCGAAATCAAAACCCGACTGATAGTATTGAAGCGCTTGTTGAATATCAGGCTGCTTTTCAAAATGCATATTTCGCACTGACAACAGCGCTTCGAATGACCTTACGATGGCGGGCTTATCCAGTGAATACGCGCCGCGCAACACCCATTCAAGTTCCAGCGTCACCGTAAGCGGCACGAACAAGGCATTGCCTGTATCAATGAGCGAAACCGCTTGGCTGGCCTGTACCGGATCGTCATTGGTCACCAGCCTTGCCAGGATATTGGTATCAAGCGCAATCATGATTTGGTTGCGTATTTTGCAACGTCCATTTGTTCCGCAGGAATCGCCTCGCCAGTGTATCCAGCAATGCCAACACAGTCGGCTGCGCGCTTGGTCTTTCTGGCATCATCCACCAACGCCCTGAATCCACCGGCATCGGGCAACACGTTCAACCTCGTGCCAGGTGTAATGCCCAACAGCCGGCGAATCTCTGCGGGGATGACCAACTGGCCTTTCTCAGACACCGTTACAATCATGATGAACCCCTGAAATTTATCTTGTCCGTTTGAATGTTTTTATAGTATCACATTGGCTTACCAGCGTAAGCAGTAAAAAAGAAAGCGAAATGAAGTAGTGCGTCATTCACTTACGCCGCGCATGAATCACCCCCGGCACCTCCCGCACCAGAGAAAGTATCCGCGCCAGTTGTTCGCTGCCTGAGACCTGGACGGTAAATCCCATATAGGCTTGGTCGCCCCGGCTCTGAGTGTTGACGGCGGTGACATTGGCTTTTTCCCGCATCATCACGTCTGAAATATCCCGCAACAGCCCTTGCCGGTCGCAGGCTTCCAGTTCCACATCCACTTCGTAGCCGCTGCCGGTCTTGCTGCTCCAACTGGCAGGGAGCAGGCGTTCCTGTTTGCGTTCCGGCATGTGCAGAATATTGCTGCAATCACGCCGGTGGATGGCCACGCCCCTGCCGGTAGTGACGAAACCGATGATGGGATCAGGCGGCACGGGTTTGCAGCACTTGGCCATGACCGTCATCAGGTCGCCTACACCATCGATCAGCACACCAGATGTCGATGAGGCAACGGCGCGCGAGGAAAGCTGCCATTCCGGTTCCGGGGCTTTGGGCTGATTGTCGCTTGTAAAACCAGCCATGATTTCGCGTGCCGTGACCTGATTGCGTCCAATGGCGGCGAACATGTCGTCAGGCTTATCGTGACCCGTTTTCTGCGCCAGCTTTTCCAGATTCGGAAAAGCTACGCCCAGCCGATGTACCTCTTTTTCCAGCGCAGCGCGTCCGTCCGCGATGCTTTCTTCCTGATGCTGAATGTTGAACCAGTGCCTGATTTTAGTCCGCGTGCGCGTGCTGGCGGCAAAACCCAACGCCGGGCTGAGCCAGTCCCGACTGGGGCCGCCCTGCTTGACGGTAATCACTTCGACGCGCTGGCCATTCTGCAATTTGTAGGAAAGCGGAACAATCGCACCATCCACCTTGGCGCCACGGCAGCGATGTCCCTGGTCGGTATGGACATGGTAGGCAAAATCGACCGGGGTCGCCCCTTGCGGCAAGGCGATCACCCGCCCTTGCGGGGTCAGGACATAAATCGTTTCGACAAACAGGCTGGTCTTGAACTGTTCCATCAGTTCGCCAGCATCCTCGACATCGTCTTTCCACTCCATCAACTGGCGCAGCCAGGCGATTTTCTCCTCGAAGCGGGCATCGCCCTTGCCGCCTTCCTTGTAGCGCCAGTGCGCTGCCACGCCCAGTTCGGCATGGTTGTGCATGTCCTGAGTGCGTATCTGCACTTCCAGCGCCTTGTCTTCCGGGCCGATCACGGCGGTGTGGAGAGAGCGGTAATGGTTGCCCTTGGGGTGGGCGATGTAGTCGTCGAACTCGCTGGGAATGGGCTGCCACAGGCCATGCACCACGCCCAGCGCGGTGTAGCAGTCCCTGACTTCGCTCACCAGCACCCTGACCGCGCGCACATCATAGACTTCCGAGAAGTCCACCTTCTTGCGCTTCATTTTCTTGTAGATGCTGTTGATGTGTTTTGGGCGACCGCTGATGTCGGCCTTGACGCCATTTTTTTCCAGCTCGACGCGCAGGTTTTCCATCACCGCCTGAATGTAGGATTCGCGATCCAGGCGCTTTTCGTCCAGCAGTTTGGCAATTTTTTTGTACAACTCGGGTTCGAGAAAGCGGAAGGAAAGATCCTCCAGCTCCCATTTCACCTGCCAGACACCTAGGCGATTGGCCAGCGGCGCGAAGATATCCCGCGTTTCCTGGGCGATCTGGCGGCGGAGCGACTCATCCATGCCGGGCAACTCGCGCATGGCTTGCGTGCGCTCGGCCAGCTTGATCAGGACCACGCGAATATCCTCGACCATCGCCAGCATCATCTTGCGTAGCGCCTCGATCTGGGCGCTGTTATCTTTCTTGTCGCGGCCGCCCAGAGCCTGTGCACTTGCCTCGCGCATCAAGCCCATGCGCGTAACACCGTCGATCAGCCCTGGCACGCTTGCGCCAAACGCCGCGCCGATCTGCTCTGCCTTATCCGGCGCCAGTTCAATGGCCGCCTGTAGCACAGCCGCCACCACGCTTTCCACATCCATGTTCTGGGTGGCCAGGATGGAAGCGGCGCCGAGTGCGTGATCCAGCCAGGGCACGCCGGTCGGCGTCAGTTGATCGGCGTACAGCTCGCTCGCCATCTCGGCGGCCTGCCCCAGTTTTTCGAGATCGACCCCGGAAAAATACGTCGCCATGGCCGCCATCCAGATATCAAGGCCGGCGTTGTGATGTTTATTTGTGACCGTTACCATTGGATCCTTGAAAAAACAGTTTAACCACGGGGGATCACGGGGACAAGGGGAAAGCAAAACCCGATGAAGCTGGGCACAAGAAGCAAATGCCTTGATTTTCCCCCATGCTCCCCATGGTTCAAAAATGATTTTTGATCGCAATTTTCTCGACAAATATTTCCACGCCGTTTTCCGGCTTGATCGCTGCAGCGGGCAGGCATTCTCCAGACCGCCAGCTATGAACGGCATCGGCTTTATCCGCACCGGACACCATGAACCATACATTGCGCGCCATGCTCAAACGCCAGGCAGACAGCGAAACCCGGTCGGATGGCGGCTTGGGTGCATCATGCACCGCCAAGGCGGCCATGCCCCCCCCTTCTCCCCATGCCTGTCCGGGAAACAGGCTGGCGGTATGTCCATCCTGACCCAAGCCCAGCAGGACAAGATCGAATGACCCGACACCAGCCAGCGTTTTGCTGTACCGCGAGGCGGCTTCTTCCGCTCCCTGTTCTGCTGGAATAAGGTGGACCTGATCTGCCGCCAGAGGGACATGGCTCAGCCAGGTTTGCTGGGCCATCGTACTATTGCGATCCGGGTGCCCGTGCGGCAAACAGCGCTCGTCCCCCAGAAAGATCGACCAGGCAGACCAGTCCGTATCGATAGAGCACAGCCTCCCGTAGATTTCTTTCGGCGTACTGCCACCGGCCAGAACAATAGAGAAGCTCCCCTTGGCCCGTATCGTTTCCGCCGCCAGGCGTTCGATGGCACGAGCCGCCCGTGCCTGCAAAAGCGCAGCATCTCCGACGACATGCCAGGTCAACCGCTGTTCCTTATTCATCCCGCTTCTCCCGTGATATGCTGCAAATTATGCCCACCCTGGCTGGATTAAGCCATTGGGGCGCCTCTAAATATTCAGAGTTCGCCCAAATGCAAGGCGCGGAATAAATTTTGCAGCGCCGTCGCGCCACTGTTCCGGCTTTAGCCGGTTACAATGGCGGTGATGCCATTTACGGGTGCATATGATTGATATGTAAGTAAGAAATTTATTCCGCAACGCCGCAGTTGGGATGAAATCTGGATATTTGGAGGTGCTCCATGAACAAGATCATCATTGTTGATGACATCGAGATTAATCTCACCCTGATGCGCCATCTGGTTAACAAGCTCGAAGACTGCGAGCCGCTGTGTTTTCAGGATTCCGCCCAGGCGATGGAGTGGTGCAAGCATAACGATCCTGACCTGGCCATCGTGGATTACATGATGCCGGCGCCGGATGGTCTGGAGTTCACCCGCCTGTTCCGCGCCTTGCCTGGTAAAGCGGATATTCCACTGCTGATGATCACCGCCAACGACCATGTCGAAATCCGCTACCAGGCGCTGGAATGTGGCGCCAACGATTTTCTGACCAAGCCGATCGACAAGACCGAGTTCTTGAGCCGGGCAAAAAACATGCTGGCACTGAGATGCAACCAGAAGAAGCTGGCCGACCGGGCCGCCTGGCTGGATAGCGAAGTCAAAAAAGCGACGCTGGAACTTCGGGATCGCGAACGCGAAATCGTGTTCAGGCTCTCGAAGGCGGCAGAATATCGCGATCCGGAAACCGGTGCGCACATCCTGCGCATGGCGCACTATTCAAAGCACATTGCCGACGTCATGGGATTATCCAGCGACGATCAGGACCTGCTGCTGGAAGCCGCCCCCATGCATGACATCGGGAAAGTGGGCATAGCCGACGGGATTCTGCTCAAGCCTGGCCGGCTGGAAACCTACGAATTTGAAATCATGAAAAACCATACGCGGATCGGCTATAACATTCTCGCAGACAGTTCCTGCAAAACGCTACAGACGGGCGCCATCATTGCCTTGAACCATCACGAAAAACATGATGGCAGCGGATACCCAAACCAGATTTCGGGTGATGCCATTCCGCTTTTTGCCAGGATAGTCGCCGTTGCCGATGTGTTTGATGCGCTGACATCCGAACGCCCTTACAAGACGGCATGGGAAATCGAGCGCGCCCGTGCCCTTATCAAAGAAAACTCAGGCAGCCACTTTGACCCTGAATGCGTAAAAGCCTTTTTCACAAACTGGGACACCGTGCTGGATATCAAGAAGCGCTTTCAGGATGCCTGACAGCATCCTGCTTCTCATTCTGGCGCTGCTTCTGCTGGTCTATGCCGCATTTCTTCTCAGGCGGCAGGGGGTCATCTCCGCCAAGCTTGGCTCTGCCCTGAGAAAAATCGAAAATCAGCAATTTGCACTGGATCAGCATGCCATCGTCAGCATTACCGACGTCAAGGGCAACATTACCTATGCCAACGACCGGTTTTGTCAGATCAGCCAGTATTCCAGGAATGAGTTGATGGGGGAAAATCACCGGATTCTCAAGTCAGGTGAGCACTCCGAAGGGTTTTTTCGGGATATGTGGCGCACCGTCGCAAATGGGAAAGTGTGGCACGGCCAGATCAAGAATCGGGCCAAAGACGGCAGCTATTACTGGCTCAGCGCCACGGTCGTCCCATTCATGGACGCCAACGGAAAGCCATATGAATACATTTCCATCCGTAGCGATATCACTGCGCTCAAGCAAATGGAAGCGCAACTCAATGCCAGTCATTATTTCCTCAAAAGCTTGACCGATGCGCTTGGGGAAGGCATTTATGCGCTGGATTCCGAGGGAAAGTGCACCTTTCTGAATCAGGAAGCGGAACGGCTCCTGGGGTGGCGCCGGGATGAATTGATCGGTCGATATCTGCATGACACCATCCACTTCCAGACGATGGATGGCCATCCTGTCCCGGCAAAGGATTGTCCGACCCACAAGGCCGTCATGCATGGTCAAACCTTCCACTCTGAAAGCGATGCTTTCACTCGAAAAGATGGGCAGATATTCCCGATTTCCGTCGTATCGGTTCCCCTGACCAAGGATGGCGAAATCATCGGCTCGGTCGCCGCATTCAAGGACATCAGCCAGCGCCTGCAGGAACAGAAATTCCTGCTGGAGAGCGAGAAAAAATTCCGGTCTGTTGTCGAAAGTCTCAGTGAGGTCGTATTTCAGACTGACTGGCAGGGCTTGTGGACCTACCTCAATCCAGTATGGGAAGAGATTACCGGGCACGCCGTCGAGAAATGCCTCGGCACCAACATGCTCAACTACATTCACCCGGATGATGCGCAGAAAAATTTTGAATCCTTCATGCCACTGATCGAGCGCCGGGTTGATTCGTGCCGCTATGAGGTGCGATTTTCCACCCGTGACGGAAGTTACTGCTGGCTGGAAGTATTCGCCAGACTGGTGCTGGATGAACAAAACCAGATCGTCGGCACGACAGGCGTCCTCAACGATGTCACCGAAAGACGGCTTGCCGAAGACCGTTTGCGGGATGAGTTGCAATTCTCTCAACAATTACTTGAGGTGATTCCCTATCCCATTTTCGTCAAGGATGTCGAGGGTCGCTATCTCGGCTTCAACAAGGCATTTGAAACTTTCTGGGGTATAGACCGAAACGAGTGGGCCGGAAAAACAGTGCATGACCTTCTGATCGGGAGTCTGGCTGAGAAACATCAACTTGCCGATAATCAGGTTTTCCATACCGGCGCCACCCTGTCATACGAGGCGCCTGTCCAGGCCGGCGACAGACTGATTCATGAAACGGTCTATCAAAAAACGCCTTTCCGTCGGAGTGATGGAAGCATTGCCGGCCTGATCGGCATCATCTCGGACGTCACCGAGGCCAAACGCTCGGCAGCCGAACTTGAAAAAGCCCGGGACGCCGCCGAGGCCGCCAATCGGGCAAAAAGCGACTTCCTGGCCAACATGAGCCACGAGATCCGCACCCCCATGAATGGCATCATCGGCATGACAGATATGACGCTCGACACCGAACTCACTGCCACCCAAAGAGAATATCTTGGCCTGGTCAAAACATCGGCCCACTCCCTGCTGACGATCATCAACGATATTCTGGACTTCTCCAAGATCGAGGCCGGCAAACTGGAAATTGAGTCCATTCCATTCGACTTGGGGATAATACTCGACGAAATTACCCGCACGCTGTCCCTGCGCGCCACGGAAAAAGGGGTATCGCTATCCTGCACCACCAATCAGGCACTCACGACGCAACTGGAAGGCGACCCGGTGCGCCTGCGCCAGATACTGCTCAATCTGGTCGGCAACGCCATCAAGTTTACGGCGCACGGAGAAATTGAAATTCGTGCGGACTCCGATTCTCCTCATGAAGACGTTATCCCGGTTCACATTTCAGTCAGAGACACGGGGATAGGTATCCCGGAAGACAAAATCGAAGGCATTTTCAGTGCATTCTCCCAGGCCGACAGTTCAATCACCCGAAAATTCGGCGGCACCGGGCTTGGACTTTCCATCACTCGCCAACTGGTCGCCATGATGGGTGGCCAACTCTGGGTGGAAAGCCAGCCAGGCGTAGGAAGCACGTTCCACTTCACAGCCCGGTTCAAGGCTGCCAGGGAACGGCTCGAAACCAATGCGGATCCGGGCGAACAGGCTCCAGCTACGCCCGTCGGCCTGAACATTCTTTTGGCGGAAGACAATCCAATCAACCAAAAGCTGGCAGTCACGCTTCTGAGCAAGGCAGGCCACCAGGTTAGCGTTGCAAACAACGGGCTGGAAGCAATTGAACAGATCAGGAATACGAATTTCGACCTGGTCCTGATGGATATGCAAATGCCGGAGATGGGCGGCATTGAGGCGACGCTACTGATTCGTGAGCATGAAACCATCCTGGGTGGGCACGTACCAATCATCGCGCTGACTGCCAACGCCATGCAAGGCGACCAGGAACGATGCCTGAGCGCTGGAATGGATGCTTATCTTTCCAAGCCCATCCAAAAGGAGGAACTTTTCCGGCTCATCGCCAGAACAATGGATAGCGGCTCAACGGGCCATGCACCGGGCGGACCAAGGGACGCTGATGAACCTGAAGGCCGGTTTGATTATCTTGACGCATTAAGTCATAGCGACAAGGACATCATTGACATCATAGGCGCAGAATTCCTGTCCGAAATCCCAGGCTACCTTGCCAAAATTGAATCCGCCTTGAACAAGGACGAAGCAAAAGAGACCCAGCGTGCAGCCCACACTTTCAAAGGCGTGATAGGAAATTTTGGCGCGAAACCAGCGGCCAGGTGCGCAGGAAGGATAGAGCAGGCAGCTGAGACCGGCGATTTGGCTACGGCAAAAGAAACTTATCTGGAATTACAGACGGAAGTAACGGCGTTCCAACAGGCATTGCAGCATATTCTAGCGAATCGCTGATTCGGTTATGCGCTGGCGCACGTTTCGGAACAATCGCCACATCGACCATCCCCTCATTGCCCAGGATATGGCCCGCCGAGGCCGCAAGACCACGAAAAGACCCACTGCGGCAGCGACAATACCAGGATGCTGCTGAAGATAGCGGAATCCCTCCACACCCCTGTCAGCGACGGCCAGCGCCCTCTTCAGGGGTTGCACCTCGCCAGCGAATCCGGCGCGCAAGTTGGCGGATTTTGCAATCAGGCGCTCGCGCCGTTCAGCAAGCTCGATCAGGGATTGGCTCATGAGCCGCGCTCAAGCTCATTCAAATCTTTGGAAAGCTCGGCCAGACTGGCGGAAAAAAGCCGGGATTTACGTTTTAACAGATGTTTGACGAACGAAACAGACGACACGCTCGCCAACAGAAAGAAACCCATGAACAGGCCAACTACCAGCAAACGGTGGTTTTCCCAGAACGCCACGAGCAAAAACAGCGCGAGGAAAATAATGCTCATGCCCACGAAAAAGAGCGTCATCTGGTAAGCGATCAAGAGCGCCAGAAGATATTCTTTTTCCTCGGCCAGTTCTACAGAAAGTAGCTCCAGCCTCGTTTTTACGACAGAAACGCCCCGGACAGCCAAGCCCTTCAGCGATTCAAAAAGTCCTGAATCAGGATGGCTATCGGGGGAATTCTTCATTCTTGACGCCTCTGTTGACACGATTCATGTAGGTGCTAATTTATTCGCACGATCAACCGGTTACGTGCGAATAAATTCGCACCTACAACAGAGGATTCCAAGCTCATCCTTAACGGCGGCCAATCAACAGACCAACCACCAAACCTGCACCAGCCGCCACGCCAACTGCACGCCACGGGTTTGCGCGCACGTAGTCATCAGTTGCACGGGCTGCAGCTTTGGTGCGTACCATCAAAGCTTCTTCAGCGTGAGCCAAACGAACCTTGGCGCCACGGATATGTTCTTCGGCCTTTACCCGGAGCTCGGCAATTTTCTCGCCGGCCTGACTCGCGGTCACACGCAGCAACTCTTCGGAATCCGCGATCACCACTTTCAGATCAGCAACCAGTTTTTCGCGTGTCACCACTTCCAGTTCACCTGCATCGTCAATTTCGGTATACATGATTCACTCCCTTTATCAAAAAACAAAATAGTACTTGGTCATAAGAGTACCGCTTTGAGGCACTGCAATCAACTCGAAACCATTATTTCTGCTTGTTCAGCGGCGCCCTGATCGGCGATTTTTTCATTGCGCGGGGTTTGCGTGGCGGCAATGCGCGCCTGAGTTCGCCTTTGTCCTTGATCACAACCTTGCCCTTCGAGCCTTCCGGCGGCCTCGGCACATCCATCCCGGCCCACTTGAGCGCAGCTACCACTTGCTCTGGCTCCAGCTCCATCCAGCGACCACGCTTGAGGCGCGATGGCAAGGCAAAAATCCCGAAACGCACCCGGATCAGGCGGCTGACGGTCAGCCCCATGATGTCAAACATGCGCCGGACTTCCCGGTTCCGGCCTTCCTTGAGCACACCGTGATACCAGTGATTGCTGCCCTCGCCGCCTTTATCGATCAGGCTGGTGAAATGCGCGGGGCCGTCATCCATCTCGACCCCCTGTTTGAGTTGTTGAATCTGATCAGGCAACAATTCACCCCGCACCCGGATAGCATATTCGCGCTCGACCTCGAAACGCGGATGCATCAAATGATTGGCCAGTTCGCCGGAACTGGTAAACACCAGCAAACCACCGGTATTGAAGTCCAGCCGCCCGACCGCAATCCACCTGCCGCCCCGAATCGGCGGCAACACGTCGAACACGCTGGTCCGCTGCTCCGGATCGTCGCGACTGACGATCTCCCCTTCCGGCTTGTGGTAGAGCAGAATTTTAGGCAGTTTGCCCTCGATCTGGAACTTGATGATGCGGCCATCAACCTTGACCAGGTCTTCATCGTCAACAGAGACGCCAATCTCGGCAGCCTGACCATTGACGGAAACCTTGCCCGCGCGAATCAGTTCTTCCATCTCGCGACGCGACCCCAGGCCCGCCTGAGCCAATACTTTTTGCAGTCTTTCAGCCATTTTCTTCTACCAATCCTATCGTGTCGCCCAACGGGCTTTGCCCGTCCCCCCCACCCCTGCCCTCCCCCGGAGGGAGAGGGGGAAAAAGACTTGCTCTTGTGCCCTTCAGGGTATCGCAAGACTCACTCAACGCTGCCAGTTCATCCATCGTCGGCAGTTCCTTGAGCGAGCGTAAATTCAGGTCATCCAGGAATTTGCGCGTGGTTGCCAGCAATGCCGGTCTGCCAGGCACTTCTTTATGTCCGACCGTGTCAACCCAGCCACGTTCTTCCAGCGTTTTGACAATCTGGGTGGAAACGGCCACCCCGCGTATTTCTTCGATATCGCCACGGGTCACGGGCTGCCGGTAGGCGATGATCGCCAGCGTTTCCAGCACCGCGCGGGAATAGCGCGGCGGCTTCTCCGGGTTCAGCCTGTCCAGATAAATCTGATACTCGGGGCGACTCTGAAATCGCCAACCGCTCGCCACGCTGACCAGTTCCACGCCGCGCCCGGACCAGTCGTTGCGCAAGGCCTCCAGCACCTTGCGTATCGTTTCCATGCCGATGTCTTCTTCAAACAGCTTGTCGAGCTGCCCCGGACTCAGCGGCTCCTGACTCACCAGCAGCGCGGTTTCCAGTACCCGTTTGATTTCATCCAGCGATTTCATGAATCCGTACCCTGAGCAAGCTTAACCCTCGCCTTGGGCGAGCTTAACATAGATAGGCGCAAACACTTCGGCCTGGGTGATTTCCACCAGCGACTCGCGCGCCAGCTCCAGAATGGCCAAAAAAGTCACCACGACTTCCGCCACGCCATTCCCGACATCAAAAAGCTCGTCGAACCCGACAAATTTCATATTCTGCAATCGCCGCAATATCAGGCTCATGCGTTCGCGCACGGACAACTCCTCGCGGCTCACGCGGTGGTGGCGATGCACCCTCGCGCGTGCCAGCACCGCTTTCCATGCGCTCATCAAATCGTCCTGATTCACCTCCGGCAAGCGCCGGACCAGTGTCTGTTCGAACCAGACCTGCGACGGCGAAAAATCCCGCCCGGCCAGAGGCAATTCGTCCAGCCGCCTGGCCGAAAGTTTCATGCGCTCGTATTCAAGCAAGCGTCTCACCAGCTCGGCACGCGGATCCTGCTCGTTTTCATCGCTCTTGACCGGGCGCGGCAACAACATGCGGGATTTGATTTCGATCAGCAACGCAGCCATCAGCAGGTATTCGGCAGCCAGTTCCAACTGACTGGCCTGCATGGCCTCGACATACTGCATGTACTGACGCGTCACTTCGGCCATCGGGATATTCAGCACATCCAGATTCTGGCGGCGGATCAAGTACAGCAGAAAATCCAGCGGGCCCTCGAAGGTATCGAGAAAAACCTCCAGCGCATCGGGTGGAATGTACAGATCCAGCGGAAGCTGGGTCAGCAGCTCCCCGTAAACCTTTGCCAGGGAGGGCGATTCTGCAGATGGCGTGTCAAGTGTGGCTTCTTTCATGCAGCGTTATTATGCCGGGTTTTCATACCTGCCGCCGGGGCAAATGAGGGGGGCAGTTCTGTTATAATTCCGCGTTTTACGCCTGATAGCCCCGGATATGGAAGCAGAACAACTCAACGCCATCGAAAACCGTCTTTCCGACCTCCTGAAACGCAGCAATGACCTTCGGGGGTATCTTTGACTACGAGGTCAAACAGGAACGCCTGACCGAGGTTTCTCAACTGCTGGAAGACCCCGCAGTCTGGAATGACGCCAAGCGCGCTTCGGAACTCGGCAAGGAGCGCCGCGACCTGGAAAGCGTGATCAACACGCTGACCCATCTGGGGCAGTCCTTGCGCGACGCGCAGGAATTGTTTGACATGGCCAAGGAAGAAGGCGATGACGAATCGCTGTTGAGTATAGACACAGACGCCGATAGCCTGGAAAAGACCGTCGCGGAAATGGAATTCCGGCGCATGTTTTCCCACCCGATGGATCCCAATAACTGCTTCCTGGATATTCAGTCGGGTTCGGGCGGCACCGAAGCCCAGGACTGGGCCTCCATGCTGCGCCGCATGTACGTGCGCTACTGCGAGAGAAAAGGCTTCAAGGTCGAAGTGCTGGAGGAATCAGAAGGCGAAGTCGCCGGACTCAAAAGCGCCTCGCTCAAGATCAGCGGCGATTACGCCTTCGGTTACCTGCGCAGCGAATCCGGCGTCCACCGCCTGGTTCGAAAATCGCCCTTCGATTCCGGCAATCGTCGCCACACCTCATTCTCCAGCGTGTTTGTCTACCCTGAAGTGGACGACTCGATCGAGATCGAGATCAACCCCGCCGACCTGCGCACCGACACCTTCCGCGCGTCCGGCGCGGGCGGCCAGCACATCAACAAGACCGACTCGGCGATCCGCATCACCCACCTGCCTACCGGTATTGTCGTGCAATGTCAGAACGACCGCTCCCAGCACCGCAACCGCGCCGAAGCTATGGCGATGCTGAAAGCGCGCCTGTATGAACTGGAAATGCGCAAGCGCACAGATGAAAAACAGGCCATGGAAGACGCCAAGACCGACATCGGCTGGGGTCATCAGATCCGTTCTTATGTGCTGGACCAGTCGCGTATCAAGGATTTGCGCACCAATTACGAGGTTGGCAACACCCAGGCAGTGCTGGATGGGGATCTGGACGGATTTATCGAAGCAAGTTTGAAGCAGGGGGTATAGGACATGAGCGAGCAGGAACTGAATAATCAGGACGAAAACCAGATCATCACCGAACGCCGCGACAAGTTGAAGAAGCTGCGCGGGCAGGGGATTGCCTTCCCCAATGATTTCGACCGTACCCACATGGCAGGCGATTTGCAGTTCCTCCATGGCGACGAGGACAAGGAAAGAGTGGAGGCGCAGAACATCGAGGTCGCCATCGCCGGGCGCATGATGCTGAAGCGCGTCATGGGCAAGGCCAGCTTCGCCACGGTGCAGGACATGAGCGGGCGCATCCAGTTCTACATCAATGACGAGGGCGTCGGCACGGAGGCTCACGAGGCGTTCAAGCACTGGGATATGGGCGACATCATCGCCGCGCGCGGTACGTTATTCAAAACCAACAAGGGCGAGTTGTCCGTGCGTGTCAGCGAACTGCGCCTGCTGACCAAATCACTGCGCCCGCTGCCGGAAAAGTTCCACGGTCTCTCCGACCAGGAACAGAAATACCGCCAGCGCTATCTCGACCTGATCGTCAATGAAGAAACGCGCAAGACCTTCATGGTGCGCTCAAAAGTCATTCAGGCCATTCGCACCTTCCTGGTCGAGCGTGGCTATCTCGAAGTGGAAACGCCGATGATGCACCCCATCCCCGGCGGCGCTTCGGCTCGCCCTTTCACCACGCACCACAACGCGCTGGATATGGAATTGTTCCTGCGCATCGCCCCGGAACTGTATCTCAAGCGTTTGGTAGTCGGCGGGTTCGAGAAAGTCTTCGAGATCAACCGTAATTTCAGGAACGAGGGACTGTCCACCCGCCATAATCCTGAATTCACCATGATCGAGTTTTACGAGGCCTATCGCGATTACCAGTACCTCATGGATCTGACCGAGGAAATGTTGCGCGACGTGGCCACCTTCGTACTCGGCCATGCGGTGGTGCAGTATCAGGGACACACCATCAATCTGACACAGCCATTCGACCGCCTGACTGTCGTCCAGGCCATTCAGAAATATCACGGCGGCAAGTTCTTGGACGAACAACTGCATGACCGCGTTTTCCTGCTGGAAACGCTGAAAAAAATGGGGGCAGCCCATCACCCCACCGATGGTGTGGGCGGCTTGCAGCTTTCGCTGTTTGAGGAAACCACCGAACATCTGTTGATTCAGCCCACCTTCATTATCGATTACCCAGCCGAGACCTCGCCGCTGGCACGCCGCAACGACCAGAATCCGGGCATTACCGACCGTTTCGAGTTGTTTATCGTGGGGCGAGAGCTGGCCAATGGTTTTTCCGAGCTAAACGATGCAGAAGACCAGGCGGAACGTTTCATGGCACAGGTGCATCAAAAGGAAGCGGGCGACGCAGAAGCCATGCACTACGATGCCGACTATATCCGCGCACTGGAATACGGCCTGCCGCCGACAGCGGGCGAAGGCATAGGCATCGACCGGCTGATCATGCTGCTCACCGACAGCCCTTCGATTCGCGATGTGATCCTGTTCCCGCAAATGCGGCGGGAGGATTAAAAACGCTTAACCACGGGGATCACGGGGTGCACGGGGAGAATCCAGTCCAAATAACGGGCGTAATATTTTTCTCCAACATGTCTGCCCCCCGTGCTCCCCGTGGTTCAATTCTTTTGAGAATTTCATGCAATTGTCCAACACCCGTATCGAACTCCCCATCGCAGGCATGACCTGCGCCGCCTGTTCGACGCGGCTGGAGAAAAACCTCAACAAGCTGCCAGGGGTTAAAGCCAGCATCAATCTGGCAGCGGAAAAAGCGCAGATTGAATTCGACCCGGCTCAGGCCTCGCCCACCAGCCTGATTCAGGCGATTGAGAAAACAGGCTTCTCTGTCCCCCCTCAAACACTCCAGCTTGCGCTGGAAGGCATGACTTGCGCCGCTTGCGCCACCCGCATCGAAGCCGCCCTGAACAAGATCGAGGGTGTCACCGCCAGCGTCAATTTTGCGACTGAAACAGCGCGACTCTCGTTCACCCCCGGCAAAGCCAGTCCGGGAAGCCTGATCTCGGTCATCGAAAAAACCGGTTATGGCGCTCGGCCTAGCGGCGAATCCAGCCGGGAAGCCGAGAAAGCCCGGCGAGCCGCTGTTTACCGTGCCGAACTGCGCGTCTTCTGGATCTCCGCCCTGCTCACGCTGCCGCTATTGGCACAAATGCTGTGGATGTTTTCCGGCCAGCACGAGGATGTGATCCCGCTTTGGCTGCAACTGCTGCTCGCCACACCGGTCCAGTTCTGGGCCGGCAAACGCTTTTATATCGGCGCCTGGCATGCCTTGCGCGGCGGCGGAGCCAACATGGATGTACTGGTTGCACTGGGGACCAGCATGGCCTGGGCTTTCAGCGCTGTGGTCACAATCTGGGCATTGCCGCAGCACGTCTATTTCGAGGCTGGCGCTGCAGTCATCACCCTGGTGCTGCTGGGCAAACTGCTGGAAGCCCGCGCCAAGGGCAAAACCTCCGCAGCCATCGAGGAACTGATCAAGCTCCAACCCCGCACAGCCTGGGTTGAACGCGATGGCAAGGCAGTGGAAGTCGAGATCGGCAGCATCCGGATCGATGAAATTTTCCTCATCCGTGCAGGTGAAAATGTGCCGGTGGATGGCGAAGTCATCGTGGGTCGCTCCAGCGTGGTGGAAGCCAGGCTGACGGGAGAAACCCTGCCTGCGCCCAAGACGCTGGGTTCAAAAGTCTTTGCCGCCACCCAGAATCAGGATGGCATGTTGCGTTGCCGCGCCACCGGCATCGGTTCACATACCCTGCTGGCGGAAATCATCCGCCTGGTGGAGCAGGCGCAAGGTTCCAAGGCGCCCATCCAGCGTCTGGCCGACGTCATCTCTGGAATCTTTGTGCCGACAGTGGTTGGCATCAGCCTAGTCACCTTCATCCTGTGGTGGTGGCTGGGCGGCAGCTTTACCCTTGCCTTGATCAACGCCGTCGCCGTGCTGGTTATCGCCTGCCCTTGTGCGCTGGGTCTGGCTACGCCGACCGCGATCATGGTTGGCACCGGGCGCGGCGCGAAGTCCGGCATTCTGGTGAAAAACGCCGCTGCGCTGGAACGGGCGGAAAAAATTCAAACCCTCATCGTGGACAAAACTGGAACCCTCACCGAGGGCAAGCCGAGCATCACGGATCTGCTGCCCGCGACCGGTATTGCCGAGTCTGAGCTGCTGCGTCTGGCTGCCGCGCTGGAACAAGGCTCACAGCATCCGCTGGCGCAGGCCATTCTGGCGCAGGCCAGAGAAAAAGGCTTGGAACTGCCAAGCGTGAGCGATTTTTTATCGCTGGCTGGCAAGGGCATACAAGGGAATATCGAAGGAAAAACAGTCCGCCTGGGTTCACCCGCCTATCTGACAGAATCCGGTTTAACACTGGATCTGGCCGCGCTTGAAAAAATACAGTCCCAAGGCAAAACCGTGGTTGCCATCGCGCAGGCGGAATCCATTTTGGGCTATATCGCCATTGCCGACCCCTTGCGCGACAGTTCGGCACGCGCCATCGCACGACTCAAAAAAATGGGGATAGAGGTCATCATGCTCACCGGTGACAATCGAGCCACCGCCGAGGCCATTGCGCGTCAGGCAGGAATCGACCACTACCGCGCCGAAGTATTGCCTCAACACAAGGCCGAGGAAGTAGAGAAAATCAGGGCGCTGGGGCGCGTGGCAGGCATGGTGGGTGACGGCATCAATGACGCGCCCGCGCTGGCTGCTGCGGATGTCAGCTTCGCCATCGGCGCCGGGTCGGATGTGGCCATCGAAGCCGCCGACATTACCCTGATGCGCAACGACCTGAACAGCGTAGTCGATGCCATCAGCCTGTCACGCGCCACGCTGGGCAAAATCCGCCAAAACCTTTTCTTCGCTTTCATCTACAATGTGCTGGGCATTCCGCTGGCGGCCATGGGCATGTTGAACCCGGTGATCGCCGGTGCAGCAATGGCAATGAGTTCGGTTTCGGTGGTGAGCAATTCGCTGTTGCTGAAGCGCTGGAAGTCACCCTGAACCTGTTAAATGCAAGGAGATTCGAATATGGAAAAAGTATTGCTCACCGTCAACGGCATGACTTGTACGGGGTGTGTAGGCAGCGTAAAAAATCTGCTTGGCAGGCTGCCTGGCGTAAGCGACATTGAAATCACACTGGAAAATGGACAGGTTGCATTCGCCTACGACCCGCTTCAGAGCAAGCTGGAGTCCATCAAGGAAGCCATTCACGATGGCGGTTATGAAGTAGCCTGAGCCATGTTCTCATTTATTTCCAGGGAAAAGCCCGCTGGTATTGAAAAGCAGACGCTTAAACTAATCAACGATACCGTTGTGCAGTTTCTATCCGCCCGCGAAGTCCAGCAGTTCCAGGTTTACACGATTGATTATGAAAATCATCCTGTCATTCTGATTCAGGCCGCGCCACAGAAAAAGCTGCGTTTTTCCAATATCCTTGAAATTCAGATCAAGAACCATCTGAAAGATCGCTATGGATTTCAGGTGACAGCCGTTTTCTGGCGTTTCAAAACAGACAACAGCGAACAGCCTGGGCCGGAACAGGCTGACTACGAGTCTGAGGCAACCTTTGCCAGCCCACAGGAGCAGTCAACTGAAGTTGCGACAACCGTATTGATGTCGAATGAAGATTCGCCGACAGAAACCAGTGCGCCCGAGACGATCATCAACCATGAGGTCTACGATGTCCGGCACTTGGCAAAAAAAGGAATGGAAGTTGAAGAGATTTTGATGGGTGATTTCTTCAAATTTCTTCACGGGGAGTCAAATTCAGACAAACCCGCCAAACCAGAAGAGTGATACGCCCGCTTTACGACTAATGGGCGCTTCTAATGCTCCAGCAGGTCTCTGCTGGAGCATTACTTATCACATTCCCAGCAACTTGTTGATCTCAGCTTCCGCATCGAGCCAATCCTGGGTCTCATTTTCAGGCGAGAAACCACGTTTTTCAGCCTTGAAATACGCCGCATCGCAGATCATTTTATAACGTTGTTCCAGCGTAACCGTCATTTTTGCCGCAGCCTTTTTGGGAGCAGCAGCTTTCTTGGCTGGCGCGGCCTCTTTTTCGGTTGTTTTCTTTGCAGCGGCTGGTTTGGCTGCAGGCGCCCTGGTTGCGGCAGGTTTTGCAGCAACGGGGTTGGCGCTCGCAGGTGTCGCAGCAGTTGCGGGTTTTACTGTTTTGGAAGCAGTTGCTGTTTTAGCCTCGGCCATGATCATTACTCCTTAATTAAATACAGATTGAATCGCGCAAAAAATACCATCACTTCGTGACAGACATATGATGCCCGATTCGGCTCGGACAACTCTCCAGTCATTTCAAAACCGGGAAGCTGCACAAAATTTATGCGCGAAGAATATCACAAGAGAACCATTCGATGCATTAGCACGGTGCTGAAACATCCGTCCTGGTCAAAATTTGTGGTGCAAAAACAACGAAATAAGATTCTTCAGGCGGTTCCACCCACGGTCAGTCCATCCACTCGCAAAGTCGGCTGACCGACCCCGACAGGTACGCTTTGGCCTTCCTTCCCGCAGGTTCCCACTCCGGGGTCGAGGCGCATGTCATTCCCGATCATGGAAACCCGTTTAAGCACATCCGGGCCATTGCCAATCAGGGTGGCGCCTTTGACAGGATAGGATATTTTGCCATTTTCAATCATGTAGGCTTCTGCGGCAGAGAAGACAAATTTTCCGCTGGTAATATCGACCTGACCACCACCAAAATTGGCTGCATACAAACCATGTTTGACGGATGCGATAATTTCCTGCGGATCCTTGTCGCCATTGAGCATGTAGGTGTTCGTCATGCGCGGCATGGGAATATGAGCAAAGGATTCGCGCCGCGCATTTCCTGTCGGCGCAACGCCCATCAGGCGCGCATTCAGGGAATCCTGCAAATATCCTTTCAGGATGCCGTTCTCGATCAATACGGTGCACTGCGTCGGGTTGCCTTCATCGTCAATATTGAGCGAACCCCGGCGGCGCGCAATCGTGCCATCGTCCACCACCGTCACGCCCTCGGCTGCCACGCGCTCGCCCACTTTCCCGCTGAAGGCTGAACTCCCCTTGCGGTTAAAATCCCCCTCCAGCCCATGGCCAATCGCCTCATGCAACAGGATGCCAGGCCAACCGGCGCCCAGCACCACCGTCATGGAACCGGCAGGCGCGGGGCGGGCATCCAGATTGATGATCGCCTGATGCACCGCCTCTTTCGCATATTGTTCGAGGACCGCATCCGAAAAGTAGGCATAGTCGAATCGCCCGCCGCCGCCCGCGCTGCCCTGCTCGCGGCGGCCGTCCTGCTCGGCAATGACCTGAATGGACAAGCGCACCAGAGGTCGGACATCGGCAGCCATCACGCCATCGTTACGCGCCACCATTACAACCTCATATTCGCCTGCCAGCGAGGCCATGACCTGGGTAATCCGGCTATCGATGTTTCTGGCCAGTTTCTCTATTTTTTCCAGCAACTTGACCTTGTGTACATCATCCAGGCTGGCGATGGGATCATTCGGCAGATAGAGCGCATGACCTTGTACCGGTTCCAGGACGCGAACGCTGGATTCGCCCCCCTGGCTGGCAATCGCGCGCGTGGTATCAGCCGCTTGCGTCAGCGCCGCCAGACTGATCTCGTCCGAATAGGCAAAAGCGGTTTTTTCTCCACTGACGACACGGACGCCCACGCCCTGACCAATATCAAAACTGCCCGCTTTCACCTGCCCTTCTTCCAGGCTCCAGCTTTCTGCGCGGCTGTACTGAAAATACAGATCAGCATAGTCGGCCCGATGCGCCATGACACGGCCCAATACCTGTTGCAGCTTGCCGCTATCGAGTTGATAGGGTTTCAGTAGAGTGCTTTCCGCAGTGGCAAAGAGGGTGCCGGGTTCGACCGACATTTCAGTTACTGGCGTTTTTATAGTCATTCTTTTCTCAATAATATAAAACTTGCTGAGCGAGCCTTAATCCCCCTCTCCTTTATGCCCAGCTTTATCGGGTACGCCGGGGGGAGGGTAGGGGTGGGGGAAACGGCCATAGCCGTTAACACTGATGGATCGTTCTATGTTCGAGGGCGGGCAGACTGCTTCGCAGGCTGGCCTGATAACTGCGGTTGACGCTGGCCACGACCACGCCGGATCCGCGTGGGAGGCGATCCAGCACCACACCCCAAGGATCCACGATCATGCTGTTGCCGTGTGTTTCACGGCCAGACAGGTGGTAGCCACCCTGAGCGGGTGCGACCACATAAGCCAGGTTCTCGATGGCTCGGGCACGCACCAGTGTTTCCCAATGCGCCTTGCCAGTCGTGTCCGTAAAAGCAGAAGGTACGACAATCAGATCGACTCCTTGCATCGCCCGATAAAGCTCAGGAAAGCGCAGGTCGTAGCACACGGACAAGCCGATTTTTCCGAACGGCGTATCGAGCACGACAATTTTATCCCCCGCCTCTATCGTCTCTTCCTCACGATAATGTTCGTTGCCCAGATCCAGTCCAAACAGATGGATTTTGTCGTAACGGGCGACCTGTTTCCCCTTGTCATCGTAAACCAGGCAACTGTTGCGCACTTTTCCTGGAACGCTGGCCTCCAGCGGGACGGAACCGCCAACCAGCCAGATTTTATGTTTTTTGGCCTGGGCGCTCAGGAAGCGCTGAATGGGCCCCTTTCCTTCGACTTCCTTGACATCGACCTTGTCAGACTCCTTGACACCCATAATGCAAAAATACTCGGGCAGCGCGACCAGTTTCGCACCCTGGGCAGCGGCCATCGCAATCAGTCGCTCGGCCTCGGCCAGGTTGGCTGAAACATTGGGTCCGGACGCCATCTGTATGGCTGCCACTCGGCACGTTCCCGGCTGTGGCTGGCTTTTCAGCATGGTCGTGCGCGACCGTGGTTTCGCGAAAATGGATAGCGATTTGCTGCTCATGAATTTCCCTTCAATTCTGGTGACCTGATTCGACCATCAATGGGCACCCCAAGTCTGGTTATCTGCGCTTTGTTTCTTGAGTTTTTCAACAACCGGATTATCCCATGATCCTGTCACGCCGTACTCATAAGATGCCATCTGGCCGATCGGGTCTTTCAGCGCTTTTTGAACGAGGTAGGCTGTCAGGCCGACGACCGGGCCACCCAGCAAGGTCGCCGCGCCAGACACGGTATCGCCGAATACTGGCACAACTCTGACATTCAGGTTTTGCGTTTCGTGAACCAGGTCGGTTTCGCCTTTCATGCTGACCTTGGCTGCCGGCCCCTCCATCCTGAAATCGCTGCTTCGTGCGGTTCCCTGTGCAATTTTGACCGTCCCGGAGATATCATCGAATGCAAAGCCTTCGCTGAACACATCCTTGAAATCGAGAGAGATTCTTCTGGGCAGGGACTGCAAGTTCAAGACACCAAGCAGCTTCCCGATTCCCGGCTCGACTTTGAGAAACTGTCCCTTGCGCGCGTCCAGGTTCAAGGCGCCGGACAGGCTGGGGTAATCAATTTCAGCGGGACTCCCCGCCCAGGTAAGCTGGCCTTTCATTTTTGCCTGACCACCGCTCACGCTTTCCGGATACCCTATCCTGGCCAGGAATTTGCCAATATCACGCGTTTCGAATTCCATATTCACCTGGCTTCTCGGATTGATCAGCCAATCCTGCCACATCCCCACCAGCGCCAGAGAGCTCTCTTCCGTATTCAGCTTTAATGACTCGATTCGCCAATCCTGGCCTATGGGTTGAGCTTGCAGCTCCAGCTTTCCAAGATTCACGGCCTTCATGCTGAACGCCTCCGCCGTAATATCCAGGGCAGGCCATCTGGATGCAACAGGTTGAAATTCTGACACGGTCAGCTTGGGCGGCGCCGAGTCCGGGATACCAAGCGATGCGAAACGCCCTGTCAGGCGCCCCGCTCCATGAGGATCCCAGGAGACTTTGCCGGACATTTCCTTACTCTCGACCGCACCCTGCCAAATACCGTCCCGCTGGGAGCCATTGACCCGGAGGTTGTTCAGACGCTTGCCAAACACGTCCATCGTGGTGCAAACCATATCCACGCCATCGGCACCGAGTGATTCATCGGAATTACCCGCCTCACTCGACAGGCTTCGCCAATGATCAATATCCAGATAAGGGAGAGAACCTGTTACCCAGAACCCGCTTGGAGGTAATTTCAAGGCATTCGCGCCGAAATGAAGCACACCCCGATCCAGCGTCATCGAATTGCCTGTAGTACGACGCTCCAATTGAAGCTTGGCCACCTTCCCGTAGCTGACGGTCAGACGCTCGCTTCCTCCTCCATTCGCCTTGCGTTCAAACTGAAGCGGGATACTGTCCACCGCCCGCTTATGAAACGGCTGGGGAAAATCGCTTCGAATGCCTTGCAGGTTGGTATTGAACTGGGCATCAATCGCCTCTCTGGTAACTGCAACTTTCCCATTCCAGTTGGCCTCCCCGCTCAGGCGCGACAGTGCGGGCGTATTCGGCATGATTTTTCTCACCCCTGCGGCGTTAATTTTTCCGGCGAGATTGATCGCCACCTGACTTTTTTCTGTTTTAGCCCCAATCACCATCTGTCCGCCAAGAAACTGGCCTCTGATACCCGGAGACGAAACCGACCGGTCGGTAAAGTGCAGTTTCCCATTGAGCCGCTCCAACGGCGGGATGGCGTCCCGATTCAGGGTCACATTCTGAAACTGGTAATCCCCAGCCACCTTGGAAAGGTCCATGCGGCCCAAAGGCAACGTCAAGTTCAGGTTGAGTTTGCCTTCACCCGTGCCCTGAATGCCTTTGGAAAAACCGGCGATGATTTCGCTGACCGGACTCTGGTCAATAAAACGCAGCATGGAATCTGCCGGCCCACTTGCATCGCCTTCGAGTTCCAGCACCACATCGGTGCGATCCATATCCGGAATCCGGGCATGCACTTTTCTGATTTTCATGTCGAATGTGCGCCCGGAGTTCGCCCAAATATCCAGGCCCTTGCCTCGGAACAGCAATTCCACACCAATGTCGTTGATGGCTGGCCAATCGGGTGCATACTTCAAATCCGCACCTGAACCTTTGACCAGCACTTCAAATATCCCGGACTTTCCATCGTCAAAAGGAAATTGAGCGAGATCGCCCTTGAGACGCAAGCGAACATCGCGCGAAGACCCTGCCGTAATGGACTCGCCCACCCAATCCCGCGTATCCGAGCCGATAACCAGCGGCAAATAATCACGGATAAAACGTGCATCCGCCCGGGTCAATTTGCCTGTCAGATCGATCTGACCTGGCCCCTGAGCGCTTGCCTGGTAAGTCCCGGATGCAGAGCCTGCCAGGTGTTTGTTGGAAAACTCGGCCCGAGTCAGCTTGAAACGGGGCTGATTATCCTTGATGCGCCATTCGAGCTGGGTATTCAAGGATTCAAGCGCGATCGGCTGCTCAAAAATGCCAGGAAAATCCAGCGAAACCAGATGCGAGTTCAACACGATCGCCCCACCGCTCTGGTCAAGACCCACATGCCCGTTAAAATTTGAAAAACCCGGTGACGACTTCCCCCCATCCAGCGCCATGGGTCGAATACCCAAGCCTTTGAAATCACTTTTGAACTCAAAAACAGCCGGATTCGGCCAGTTGCCTTTCCAGCTCATACGCAGCTTGCTGAGTGAACCTCGGGGGGAAATACGTTCAAGCTTGTCGACCCAAACACGATCCAGAGGGGTGAATTCGGTCACTTCACGCAAGGATGACAAGGAAACAGCGTCCAGCTTGAGATCACCAGTGCCATAACCCGCATTGCTGCTTGAGCCCAGTTTAAGACTAGCTGTCATCGGCGCAATAGCCGGTCTGCCATGCAGGGTCGCACCCAGGCGTGCCACTTCAACAAGCTGTTGACGATCCAGGCTACTCCAGGCCAGTCGGCCAGAGAGATGGTCCAACCTCAACAAAGGCAGATCAGGCGCCAATTTTCCACTCAACTCGGACAAATTCACATCGGCGATCAGGCCATTCAGGCTTCCTTTTGAGAAATCCCCCCACACCCTGATACCGCCCTTACCCGTTTCAACAGGGGCAGGCAAATCCACCCAGGTTTTCCAGCGCGTTAAATCGCCATGATCAGTACGCGCGTAAAACCTCCCGCTCCAGCGAGAAAAATCACTCAGTGAATCGCTCTTGAAGTCCACTCTGAAATCAATGGGATTTGAAGACACTTGCAGCAACTCTGCGCGAATACCAAGCTGATGCCGACTGCCCCGATTACGCATCAGCAGCCCGGCATTTTTCAGCTCGAGCACGGGTGAACCGCGCATTTCGTCCTGCCAGCTCACCGTTGCATTCCGAACTTCAATCCGCCTCTGACGTACCAGCCAATCGGCAAATCCAGGCTGATCATTTTTGCCGTTTACCAGGATTCCGCCGATGAATACCTCGCCTGAGCTCAGGCGCCTGATTTTCAGGTTTGGCTGCTCGATCTTGAGGGAGTGGAGCCGGATTTCCCCCAACGCGAGGTTAGCCCAGGCCAGGGTTCCTTCCAGATGCTCGAACGAAAGTGCGGGTTGGCCGTCCCTGTCACGGACCAGAACATTTTCGAGAATAAAGTGGGGACGCAACCCATCCCAACCAGCCTCGATGCTTTGGGCAGCAACCGGCTGGCCAATTTCATGGCTGATTCGCTCCACGATCAGGTCCTGGTAGGCCGAGATGTTGGGAAGAACCCAGTATCTCAGGCCCAGCACCAGGCTCGCCAGCGCCAATACAGCCAACACCATGACAGTTAGAGTAAATCGCCATAGCCAGTGGTGGGAAATTTTAGCCATGACCAGTTAATGCAGTATCTGATGATGGCCACAACATTGTTTGAATTTCTTGCCGCTGCCGCAGGGGCAAGGATCGTTGCGCCCTACCTTGGGTGACTCGCGCCGGATGGTTGGAGTGCCACGGCGTTCGCGCCAGAAGTCATAGATGGACTGCACCACGCGGGGCAGGACATCAACACACTCCTGCTGAACCTTGTAGTCTTCCTCTTCCTCATAGGCTTTTCCCTTTGCTTGTGCATCCTCACGAAACGCACCGGACAGGTAAAGAATCGGGAATGTCAGCTTCTTGAGTACTTCATTGCCTGGACGCAACCATTCCTGAGAAGACAATGCCCACCCCAGAATATAGCCCTCGCACCAGGTTTGATAGTTCATGCGCTCATCGGTAGATGAACGCTGCCGCAGAATAAACGGGATAGGTTCATTTGCCGATAAAGCTGCGGCCACTTCATTATAAAAACGCATCAACAAGTCCATGAAAGCCTGAGCCTGCTCCATGGAGTCATATTCCGTTTCACCGCCCACGACATCCGGCAACCACTGGCTGGGCAAAACGGTGTCCGGCGAACTCACCACTGCGACCAGAAAACCCTGCAAACGATCAATGCTCATGGCCTTGCCCTTGAAAAGCGGCGCGGCCAACAGGGATTCGAGTTGATTAATTTCAGGTTGATTCATACAATCGGCTTGCTTTCTTCTATGTGGGCAGGAGTCCCGGCACGCTAATTATAACCGGGATCACCGACGCCTCCCGATCAGATGAAAACATCCCAAGGCACCACTGGCTGGAATCAGTAAATTTTCAAAAAAAGCCGTGGCGGATGATCCGCCACGGCCTGTCTTCACCACTTGAGCTTACTTAACGGCTGACTTGAGTTGTTCCAGGATCGCCGGGTTTTCCAGCGTGGAGGTGTCAGAAGTAATTTCCTCACCCCTGGCAAGGGCTCGAAGCAAACGGCGCATGATCTTGCCAGAGCGGGTTTTAGGCAAATTATCACCAAAACGAATTTCATCGGGTTTTGCAATCGACCCGATCTCCTGTCCGACCCAGTTTCTGAGTTCAGCGGCAATTTTCTTGGCTTCATCGCCTTCCGGCCTGGCTCCCTTCAGAACCACATAGGCCACCACGGCCTCGCCTTTGATTTCGTGTGGTTTTCCAACCACTGCGGCCTCGGCGACGAGGGGATTGGCGACCAGTGCCGATTCGATTTCCATGGTTCCCAGGCGGTGCCCGGAAACATTCAGCACATCGTCGATGCGCCCCATGATCCAGTAGTAGCCGTCTGCATCCCGGTGCGATGAATCGCCTGCCAGATAATATGTTCCGCCCAGTTCTTCGGGGAAATAGGTTTTCCTGAATCGATCCGGGTCGCCCCATAGCGTGCGAAGTTGTGAGGGGAATGGGCGCTTGATGACCAGGAACCCGCCATGCCCTTTTTCAACGTCATGACCGGACTCGTCAACGATATCCACCATGATTCCAGGCAGGGGCAAGGTGCATGAACCGGGCTTGGTGGCGACAGCTCCAGGCAAAGGTGCAATCATGTTGCTGCCGGTTTCGGTTTGCCACCAGGTGTCGACAATCGGACAGCGGCTCTGCCCCACGACTTCGTGGTACCACATCCAGGCTTCGGGATTGATCGGCTCACCCACCGTGCCGAGCAAGCGCAGGGAGGAAAGATCATATTTCCCCGGCAAATCGGCGCCGAGTTTTATCAGGGAACGAATGGCTGTTGGCGCGGTATAAAAGGTCGTCACCTTGTGATCCTGAATTAACTTCCAGAATCGGCCAGCATCCGGGTAAGTAGGGATGCCTTCAAAAATAAGCTGAGTAGCACCCACTGCGAGGGGGCCATAGGCAACATAGGTATGGCCTGTAATCCAGCCAACGTCGGCGGTGCACCAGAAAACGTCAGTGGGCTTGTAGTCAAATACCCATTTCATCGACAGGACAGCGCCCAGCAGATAGCCACCAGTTGAGTGCTGCACGCCCTTTGGTTTGCCTGTCGAACCGGAGGTATACAGAATGAACAGCGGGTCTTCCGCATTCACCCAGGTCGGCTCGCAAACAGCTTGCTGCCCCTGAATAACGTCATGCCACCACACGTCCTTTTGCGAATCCCAGTGAACAGTCCCACCGCTTCGACGATATACGACCACTTTTTCCACACACTCGCACCCACCCATTCCCAGGGCTTCATCCACTGCCGCCTTGAGGGGAATCGCCTTGCCGCCACGGATGCTTTCGTCTGCGGTAATGACTGCTTTTGCACCGGCATCAATAATGCGTTCATGCAAACTCTTGGCCGAAAAACCACCAAACACCACCGAGTGAATTGCCCCGATTCGCGCGCAGGCCTGCATGGCAACAACGGCCTCGATCGACATCGGCATGTATATGATGACGCGGTCACTCTTGCTGATATTCAGGTTTTTCAATGCATTGGAAAATTCGCAGACTTTTTCGTAAAGGGCACGGTAAGAAACCTTGCTAACCTGACCATCATCCGCCTCGAAAACAATGGCAGTCTTGTCAGGCTGAGTTGCCAGATGCCGATCAAGGCAGTTATGGGAGACATTCAGTTCGCCATCGTAAAACCAGCGGTAAAACGGCGTCTGACTTTCATCGAGTACCTGAGTGAACGGTGTATGCCAGACCATGTTGTCACGCGCCAATCCGCCCCAGAAGCCGTCATAATCCGCCTCGGCCTGCCCACAAAGTTTGCGATATGCGTCAATGCCGGAGACATTGGCTTGTCCAACAAACGCTTCGCTGGGTGGGAATACTCTTGTTTCGTTTAATACGGATTCAATCGAGGCCATAATTATCTTTCCGATCTATGTATAGGGATACAATCGTCCTTAATAATATAGCGTTACGTCCTGCTTTGCCAGTTGGGTCAAGCATGGACAGTCCACATGAGGGTCGCATCATTCATGAGCATCGATAACAGCCAAGACAACTGCCTGATTTCCACAGCCCTGAAATATAGCCGCTACGCACAACGTCTGGTTCAGGGTGACCCCGCACTATATGAAGACCTGATCGCCAACCTGCATGTCGCCTGGGATGCCCCGACCATGGAAGCTGCGCTTGCAGCGAGCGAGATTCCGGATGAGAACTCACTCAAAACGGCTCTTAGAACACTGAGAAAACGTGTCATGTTACGCCTGATTATCAGGGACTTGTCAGGCCTGTCGAATCTCGATGAGGTCATGAGGAACGTGACAGAGCTTGCTGAGGTAACCATCACGGCCTCGCTTAAATACTTGTCGGTGTGGCTTGCCGGAATTTACGGCGAGGCGATTGGCGAGCAGAGCCATTCCGTGCAGGATTTAATCGTGATTGGCATGGGGAAACTGGGCGGAGGGGAACTCAATGTTTCATCCGATATTGATCTGATTTTTGCCTACAATGAAGAAGGGGAAACCAGCGGACCGAAACACATCAGCAACCATGAGTATTTCGTCATGCTGGGGAAAAAACTGATTGCATCACTGAATGACAACACTCAGGATGGATTTGTCTTCCGTGTTGACATGCGTTTGCGGCCTTACGGCGATTCCGGTCCGCTGGCAGGAAGTTTCTCGATGCTGGAAAATTATTACCTGACCCAGGGAAGGGAATGGGAGAGATATGCCTGGATCAAGGGCAGACCACTGTGTGGCAAGGCCTATCAGGAACTGGCAGCCATTCTCAAGCCGTTCGTATTCAGGAAATACCTGGATTTTGGTGCATTCTCATCCATGCGCGAGCTTCATGCCCAGATACGCCAGGAAGTTCAACGAAAGGATATGAATGACAATATCAAGCTGGGGCCTGGCGGCATTCGGGAAATCGAATTCATCGCCCAGGTTTTTCAGCTCATTCGCGGCGGTAAAGATATCAAGCTGCAAACGCGTTCAACCAGAGTTGCACTTGATTTGATCGAAGAGCGCGGTCTGATGCCTGTCGAATCCATCCATGAATTGCGCAACGCATACACGTTTCTCAGGAATCTGGAGCACCGCCTGCAATACCTTGACGACACGCAAACCCAGACGCTTCCGACTAATGATGGCGACCGCCAACTTATCGCTGAGGCCCTGAAATTTTCAAGCTGGGACGACTTCTATTCCACGTTGACGAAACACCGTCAAAAAGTGACCGGAAGCTTTGAGCAGGTCTTTTCTGCGCCTCACAGCCAACAACAAAATCATTCATTAAATGTCCTCTGGAAGGGTGCCATTGAGCAGGAAGATGCGCTGGCTATCCTGCATCAGCTTGGCTTCAAAAATACTGAAAAAACCTGGAATCTCCTGACCAGACTCCGACAAGGCAATCGGTACGCTCAAATGCCTGAAAGCAGCAGAAAGAGATTCGATTCACTGTTACCGCCACTAATCCAAGTGACCGCAAGCCATACAAACCCTGATGAGACATTGGAGCGCGTCATCCAGATACTGGAAAGTATCGCCCGGCGCGCATCCTACCTGGCACTGCTGCTGGAATACCCGCAAACCCTGAAGCAGTTAGCCAAACTATGCAGTGCCAGCCCATGGGTAACGACCTATTTGGCCCAGCATCCCATTCTGCTGGATGAGTTGCTTGACCCGAGGAGACTACAGGAACCGCTATCCATGGAAAAAGCACGCTCTGAGCTGCGGGACATGCTTAATTCAATGGAGGGCGATACCGAGCAGCAAATGGATATGCTGAGACACTTCAAACAAGCACAGCAATTCAGATTGGTCTCGCAGGATTTGTCAGGACTACTAAAAATTGAAGATTTGAGCGATTCGCTAAGCGGGCTGGCGGATATATTGCTCGAAGAAATAATCAGATTGTGCTGGCAAGGGCTCAGGACTCGCCATCGGGAGTCGCCTCAGTTTGCGATCATCGGGTATGGGAAACTCGGTGGAAAGGAATTAGGATACGCGTCCGATCTGGACATCATCTACCTTTATGAAGACGACGCGCCAGAGGCGCCGGAAATCTATGCCAGACTTGGCCAACGCATCAACACATGGCTAACCAGTGTTACACCAGCAGGTATGCTGTACGAAACCGACCTGCGTTTAAGACCGAATGGCGCCAGCGGCCTGCTGGTCAGTTCGATCGAAGCTTTTGATATTTACCAGAGAACCATGGCCTGGACGTGGGAACACCAAGCTATAAGTCGTGCCAGATTTTGTGCCGGCACACCCGAAATTGGACGAAAATTTGATCAGATCCGATGCAACATTCTCAAGCAACAACGGGATATAACAAAGCTCAAGCATGACGTGAGGGAGATGCGCCAGAAGATGCTGGATTCCCACCCTAACAATACCCAAACATTCGATCTAAAACACGACCGGGGCGGCATAATTGATGTTGAGTTCGCCGTTCAATACCTGGTTCTCGCACATGCAAACGCTCATGAGATCATGACAAAAAACGCAGGCAATCTGGCATTGCTGAAATATGCCGCACAAAGCGGATTGATTGCAGATGAAATTTCAGAAAACGCAAGAATCGCTTACAGGCATTTCAGGCAAGTTCAGCATACTTTGAGACTACAGGGTTGTGAATATGCCCGAATTGTTCCAGAGGACATTCGTGGTGAACAGCAGTCCGTAATAAAGCTTTGGAATACCGTTATCGAGACGAGCACATGTATATCATAGCCATCGGGTGGTTGTACGTTGTGGTACTCATGTCTTTTACGGAAGGAAGCCTGATGGCGGGAATCCTGACTTTCACTTTCTACGGTATTTTTCCGTTGGCAATTTTTCTATGGTTAGTCGGAACACCGCAAAGAAAAAGACTAAGCAGGCTCACCGATCAACAAACCGACCAACCAAATTGTGCTGATCCCAAAGCCGATGAGGAGAACCTGCTGGATCGTTGAACGCAACTGGTGGCGCTTGTGCAAACCAGGTATTAAATCGGCAACAGCGACATATATCATGCTGGCAGCTGCGATTCCCAGCAAATACGGAATCACAAACTGCAAGGAAGACAAAGTAAAGTAACCCAGCAGACCGCCAAGAATAGTGGCAAAACTCGAAAACAGATTAAATGCAAAAGCCCTGACCTTGGAATAACCCGAGTGGAGCAAAATAATAAAATCACCGACCTCTTGAGGAATTTCGTGCGCAATAATTGCAACCGAAGTCACAATTCCCAGTTGAGTATCCGCCATAAATGCCGCTGCAATCAGAATTCCATCGACGAAATTGTGGAAAGTGTCACCCACCATGATCATCATTCCGCTCCGCCCATGATCATGCTGATGTTCATGCACACCATGAACTTCGCAACTATCGCCATGGCAGTGACGCCATAAAACCAGTTTCTCAAGTGTAAAAAACAACAAAATTCCGAACAGTATGGTTCCAGTCATCAAATGAATCTGCTGACCAACCATTTCAAAAGAGTGTGGCAGTATTTCCAGAAAAACAGCCCCCAATAAAGCGCCAATCGCATAACTGACGAGATGCGTAACCATATGGGGACGAACTGAATAGGAAAATGCGGCGGCCAGGCCAACACTCAGCAAACCGCCAGCCAAGCTTGAAAGCATAATCCAGGAAAGAGTATTCATATTGAAACTTAGTATATGCAGGTTACTGAATTATACGTGGTAGCGCGCAATCCACTGCAAATAACTCAAATCGCGGCCCAAACGCCAAAGCCCTCGCGAGGAGGGCTTTGGGTGGTACATAAGGAGCTTGGCAGTGACCTACTTTCACATGGGTAATCCACACTATCATCGGCGCAAAGGCGTTTCACGGTCCTGTTCGGAATGGGAAGGGGTGGTTCCACCTCGCTATGGCCGCCAAGCATAACTTGTAACTCATAGCTGTCAGCAATTAGCGTTCAGCTATCAGTAAAAAACGGAAGAAGTAATGGTATTTGATTGTATTGGCTTTTCTGAATGCTGACAGCGGTTAGCTGAAAGCGATTACAGAAGCCGCTTAAGGTTATAGGATCAAGTCTCACGGGCAATTAGTATTGGTTAGCTTAACGCATTACTGCGCTTCCACACCCAACCTATCAACGTCCTGGTCTTGAACGACCCTTTAGGGGAATCTAGTTCCCGGGAAATCTCATCTCGAGGCAAGTTTCACGCTTAGATGCTTTCAGCGTTTATCTCTTCCGCATATAGCTACCCGGCAATACCACTGGCGTGATAACCGGTACACCAGAGATGCGTCCACTCCGGTCCTCTCGTACTAGGAGCAGCCCCCCTCAAATTTCCAACGCCCACGGCAGATAGGGACCAAACTGTCTCACGACGTTTTAAACCCAGCTCACGTACCACTTTAAATGGCGAACAGCCATACCCTTGGGACCGGCTA
>JAUYFQ010000090.1 GCA_030690895.1 Sulfuricellaceae bacterium | reverse complement strand
GCGCTGTCACCAGTCGCGGCAAACGAAATCCCCGTGGCGTGAAACGAAAAATGAGCAAATTCAATCTCCGAAAACGAGGCGATCCGATCAATACGCCTTGCGAGCCAATGCCTCGAATTTTATCTATCTAAACAGTATTGTGGTTAACCACAATACTGTTCGCTTAACCCTGAACCGTTCGCCCTGAGCCTGTCGAAGGGCTTTGGATAAACGATATGTGGTTCGACAAGCTCACCACGAACGGCATAAGTGAACAGTATTGGGGTTAATCCGATGTTTCATTTGCCATGATATTTCGCTATTCTGCTTGAGTCTTGGCGTTGCTGCTTCATCCGTAGTTTGCCATCAATATTTGCATGGAGGATGTGACATGAAAAAACTGACGATTTCTCTCGCCGTATTCGGCGCCCTGTTTTCTCTTGGCTCTCATCTCGCGCATGCCGCGCCAGACTGGGGCAATGTTCCCAAGCGTGACATCCAGGTATTCCACCCCGGGGTGACTTCGCACGAATGGGTCATGAAAAAATCCGAGCATAGCGGTCGTACCGGTCTCGTCAAGGGCGAGAGCTGCATAGGCTGCCACGAGGGCAAGAACGGACTGGACATTGATCTGAAGAAGCTGTCCAGCAAGGATTGGGAGCCTGTCGGTGCGCCGAAGACCATGATTTTCCCGGTTTCCGTCCAGGCTGCCTTTGATGACGACAATCTATATATGAGGCTGACCTTCAAGGCACCGGCCGATTCTGCGCCCGGGGCCTCCAGGGAAGATGCGTCGCCCATGCACGAAGTGAAAGTGGCCGTCATGCTCGCCAGTCCGCAGGTCGAACATGCCGCGCAGCAGGGCTGTTGGGCGGCGTGTCATAACGATGTCCGTTCGATGCCGGGCGCTGATCCAAAAAAGAAAAAATATATTGAGCATGGAGAGCTGGCAGGCGGCGTTTTCTACGACTATATGCAGTGGAAGAGCGGCGAGGCCGGCAAGGGCGCCACGCAGGTGGATGGCTATGTGGCCGGAGAGCGTGTGAACAAGGGTGGCAAGGCGCTGATCAAGGCCGAGGGTGAAAACAGGGACGGCACCTATACCGTTACCTTTACGCGCAAACTCGCGGGTAACAGCAGCGATGGCGATCTCTCTTTCACCCCTGGGCAGACCATACCGTTCGGCGTGGCGATTCACACTGACAAGACGGTGTGGCGCTTCCACCATGTTTCCATGGGCTACACGCTGGGGCTGCGCGCACCGGGTGACGTCAAGGCGATCAAGCAGTAGGGGACTCATAAACTGGTTTCAGTGGTGACGCCCTTCACGGGCACAATTTGGATGGAATCTGGTTAATCATTTTGTCTCGCCCAAATTGCGCCTTGTTTGGCATAATCCAACGTCCCGCCACACGCCATCCGAGTCATCATCAATGAACCAGCAAGCCCTTTCTTCCTTCATCTGGTCAGTCGCTGACCTGCTGCGTGGCGACTACAAGCAATCCGAATATGGAAAGGTGATTCTGCCCTTTACCGTGTTGCGCCGCCTGGACTGCGTGCTGGAAGCGTCCAAACCTGCTGTGCTGGCCGAATATGCCGAAAAGCAACAAGCCGGACTGAACCCGGAGCCGTTCCTGGTGCGCAAGGCAGGGCAGAGCTTCTGCAACACCTCGCCGCTGGACATGAAGAAGCTCATGGGCGACCAGGACCATATCGGCGAAAACCTTTACGCCTACATCCAGGCATTCTCCCCTGAGGTGCGCGACATTTTCGAGCGCTTCGATTTCTACACCCAGGTAGACCGCCTCGCCAAGGCGAAGCTGCTCTATCAGGTAACCGAGAAGTTCTCCAACATCGACCTGCACCCAGAAACGGTCAGCAATTCGCAGATGGGATTGGTGTTTGAGGAACTGATCCGCAAGTTCGCTGAAATCTCCAACGAGACTGCCGGTGAACACTTCACCCCGCGCGAAGTCATCCGCCTGATGGTCAACCTGCTGTTCATCGAGGACGACGAGGTGCTATCCAAGTCCGGCGTGGTGCGCACCATTTATGATCCAACAGCAGGAACGGGCGGCATGTTGTCCATCGCCGGGGAATACCTGGAAGAACATAACCCGCAGGCGCGGCTCAGCATGTTCGGGCAGGAACTGAACGACGAGTCCTACGCCATCTGCAAGGCCGACATGCTCATCAAGGGGCAGGATGTCGGCAACATCGCGGCAGGCAACACGCTCTCGGATGACGGCCACCCGCACCGGAAATTCGACTACATGCTCTCCAATCCGCCGTTCGGCGTGGAATGGAAGAAGGTCGAGAAGGAAATCCGCAAGGAATATGAAACCCAGGGATTCAATGGTCGCTTCGGCCCCGGTCTGCCGCGCGTCTCGGACGGCTCGCTGCTGTTCCTGCTGCACCTGATCTCTAAAATGCGCCCGGCGGTAGAGGGCGGCAGCCGCTTCGGCATCGTACTGAACGGCTCGCCGCTGTTCACCGGCGGCGCAGGCTCAGGCGAATCCGAAATCCGCCGCTACGTTCTGGAGAACGACCTGGTGGAAGCCATCATCGGCCTGCCCACCGACATGTTCTACAACACCGGCATCAGCACCTATGTGTGGATACTCTCCAACCGCAAGCCAGCACACCGCAAGGGCTTCGTGCAGCTCATTGACGCTGGAGCCTTTTGGCAGAAGATGCGCAAGAGCCTGGGCAGCAAGCGCAAGGAAATGAGCGATGAGCATATCGCCGAGGTAACAAGGCTGTTCGGCGGCTTTGTAGGTCGGGATTCATCCCGACAAGATGCCCAGGAAAGTCGGGATGAATCCCGACCTACGAAGCCCATCTCGCGCATCTTCAGGAATGAAGCCTTTGGCTACCGCACCATCACCGTGGAACGACCGCTGCGCGATGCGGCAGGCAAGATCGTGCTGGGCGAAAAAGGCAAGCTGAAGGGCAAGCCGCAGCCGGATAGCAGTCTGCGCGATACCGAGAACGTGCCGCTGGCGGAAGACGTGGAAAGCTACTTCAAGCGCGAAGTGCTGCCCCATGCGCCGGATGCGTGGATAGACCACGACAAAACCAAGGTTGGCTACGAAATACCGTTCAATCGCCACTTCTACGTGTTCCAGCCGCCGCGCCCACTGGCGGAGATTGATACGGACTTGAAGCAATGCACCGACCGGATTCTGACCATGATAGCGGGGCTGTCGGCATGAGCACAATTGATGTTTCCAGGTATTTTTTCAGTAAGCCGCGCCGGGTAGTGCGATGGCTAAAAATGTTGTAGGATTAAATCATATCCATTGCAATGGAGATCAATCATGCGCACAACCCAGCAATTCAGCATCACCCTGCCTAACGAGATGGCGGACGTTGTAAAGTCCAAAGTCGCGGCCGGCGAATACGCGACCGAAAGCGAAGTGATACGGGACGGGCTGCGCGCGCTGATCGCCCGCGACCGAGCAGTGGAAAGCTGGCTTCTGGAACAAGTAAGGCCTGCTTATGACGCGCTGAAAGCCGACCCGTCCCGGGCTGTCAGCGCTGACCAGGTGCGGGCAAGGCTTGCTGCCGAACACAAGGCAGCAAGCACCAAAGCCTGATGCCCTATAACGTCGCTTTCACGCCGGAGGCTGTGGAACAGCTTGCGGCGATCTATCGCTACATCGCGACCGCCGCATCGCCTGCGATTGCGGAACGCTATACCAGCGCCATCGTCGCATATTGCGAAGACTTGCAGACCTTCCCCCTGCGCTGCCCGCGCCGCGACGACGTTCGCCCCGGACTGCGCATCACGAACTACAAAAAGCGGACCGTAATCGCTTTCGACGTGGACGCCGAGCAGGTATCCATTATCGGCATATTCTACGGAGGCCAGGACTACGAGACTGCTTTGCGCCCTGACCACGAGCTGAAAGCCCTGCTTGCCACCGTAACCGAAAGCTTGAGCGAAAGCGATCTAGCCCCTTTTTCCGATACTCCGGCAGCATGAGCTTGCCGCGTTATCCGGAATACAAGGACAGCGGCGTGGAATGGCTGGGCGAGGTGCCGGGGCATTGGGGGGAGGTCAAGGTAAGGTATCTTGTGGCCCGTATAGGTAGCGGGAAGACTCCTTTAGGCGGCAGTGAAACTTACGCTGATGAAGGCGTGATGTTCCTACGCAGTCAGAATGTTTACGATGAAGGATTGCAACTTGATGATGTGGTTTATATATCAGAAGAAGTTGATGAATCAATGGCTGGTAGTCGCGTAATTCAGAATGATATTTTGTTAAATATTACTGGCGCATCAATTGGTCGTTCATGCGTGGTTCCAGACGGGTTTCAACCAGCAAATGTTAATCAACATGTCTGCATTATTCGATTAAGCAACATTGACTATGTACCTTTCGTTGGGTGGTGTTTCAAGTCAATTTTCATCAAAAAACAGATTGATTTCGTACAAAATGGTGCGGCAAGAGAAGGGTTGAATTTTGAGCAAATTGCAGGGCTGCGTCTCGCCATGCCGCCAGCTTCAGAGCAACAAACCATCGCCACCTTCCTCGACCGCGAGACGGGGAAAATTGATGCCTTGATTGCCGAGCAGCAACGACTGGTGGAACTGCTGGCAGAGAAACGCCAGGCGGTGATTTCGCACGCCGTCACCAAGGGGCTTCCTTCGACAAGCTCAGGACTCAACGCCCCGATGAAGGATTCCGGCGTGGAATGGCTGGGCGAAGTGCCGGCGCATTGGGAAGTAAAAATGCTGAAGTGGTTTTCTACGCTTCACCGTGGCTATGACCTAACAGCATTAGAGCAAAAGGATGGGCCATATCCAGTGATTACATCTGGAGGTGTTTCAGGTATGCACAGTAAATATATGGCTTATGGGCCTGGCGTTGTTACTGGGCGATATGGTTCAACAGGTCGCCTTTTTTATGTTGAAGAAAACTATTGGCCTCACAATACGTCGCTGTTTGTATCTGATTTTCACGGCAATGCACCTCGCTTTGTTTGGTATGTACTACAGACAATGGACTTTGCAGCTCATTCGGCCAAAGCAGCAGTTCCAGGTATTGACCGGAACGACCTCCATGTAATTCCTGTTGTCGTACCGCCACTAGCAGAGCAAACAACAATTGCCACCTTCCTCGACAGCGAAACCGCCAAATTCGACACCCTCACCACCGAAGCCAACCGCGCCATCGCCCTGCTACAAGAACGCCGCAGCGCCCTGATTTCCGCAGCGGTAACAGGCAAGATTGATGTGCGGGGGCTTGCGTCTGCGTGATGGGGTGTTATAACATAGTTGCAACAACCTGTCAGGAGGTCATCATGCGTACAAGTTTAAGAAAGGTGGGTAATTCCCGTGGCGTCATTATTCCGGCTGCACTGCTGGCTGCTTGTGAAATGGCCGATGAGGTGGAGATTCGTCTGGAAGGTAAAAATCTGGTGATTGCGCCAGTGCGCGCGCCTCGTGCAGGCTGGTTTGAAGGCTACCAGCCGGAAACCGATGACGAGCCGTTGGCTGCATTACCCATGGATGAAGGCAGTGAGGAGTGGGTGTGGTAAAGCGCGGCGAGGTGTATTGGGTCAATCTCGACCCGACCATCGGCACGGAAATCAAAAAAATGCGCCCCGCTTTGGTCATTTCGCCGGATGACCTGAATACCGCGCTGCCGCGTGTCATCATCGCGCCGTTGACCAGCAAAGGGCAGCCACTCGGTTGCCGCCCGGAGGTAAAGTTTGCGGGCAAACCGGCGCGTATTTTGCTCGACCAAATCCGCTCGGTGGATAAACGTCGTCTGGCCGGAAAGATGGGCGAGATCGAACTGTCGGTGTGGCATCCTGTGCTGCTGGAGATGTTGAGTTAGCGCCAAAGCACCGTAGGGCGCAATAACCAGCGGGCATTGCGCCGGATGCATGCGGTGCAATGCGCTACGCTTATTGCACCCTACGCTATCGCGCCGTTGACCAGCAAAGGGCAGCCACTCGGTTGCCGCCCGGAGGTAAAGTTTGCGGGCAAACCGGCGCGTATTTTGCTCGACCAAATCCGCTCGGTGGATAAACGTCG
>JAUYFQ010000089.1 GCA_030690895.1 Sulfuricellaceae bacterium | reverse complement strand
GTAAGTGCCATTTAGCGTGAAACACTACACTAGACACTATAGCAGCGTCTTGCGATCAACTGCTCAGCAGCACCAGAGAAATATCGTCCTGCTCACCACCCCAAGCAATATGTCCCTGAACCGCCATCTTCAAATTGGCATAGATGTCCGGACCCGAGGCGACGGCCTTCCGTATTCCTTCCTCGCCGAAGGGCTTGCCCGCTTCGTTCTCGGCATCGACCAGGCCATCGGAGAACATGAGCAGATGGAAGGGTTCCCGCAACTGCACCACCCGGGTGCGCGCGTCGAATTCGTCGGCATCCAGGGGGCCGAGAGGCAGGTGATCGGAGCCAAAGCGATGGATCTCTTCACCCGCTTCGCTCACCACGATAAGGGCGGGGTTGCCGCCATTCCACACTTCCACCAGCCGGTTGCCACGATCCAGGCGCAGCAGGGTGGCGGTGACGAAACGTCCGACCGGCATCTGCCGGTGCAACTGCCGGTTCATTTCATGGGCAATGCTGGAAACGGACAAGCCTTGTTGGGTCATGCTGTGGAAGGTTTGAGCGGCGGGTAACAGGGTCAGTGCCGCCGACAGGCCATGGCCCATGGCGTCGGCGTGCAGCACATAGAGATGGCCGCCGATGGACCGATTGGCAATCATGAGGTCGCCGCAGAACCGGCATGCCGAGTGAATCCACAAGTGCAGACCGGGATCCTGGATGGAAGATGACTCCAGCATGCGGTCCATCAGATCCCGCGCCATTTCCTGTTCATCTTCGGCTGCCTGTCGATAGGATTCCAACTGCGCTTGCATAGCGGCGATACGCTGCATCGCACGCATCTTCGCCAGGAGCAGCGCAAGGTCGATGGGCTTGCTGATGTAGTCGTCGCCACCCGCCTCCAAACCACGCGTCATGTCGACGCTCTGACCAAGGGCACTGACAAAAAGGATCGGGATCCAGCGATGACCATTGAGCAGGCGCAGGCGACGAGTCGTCTCGTAACCGTCAATACCCGGCAACATCACATCCATCAGCACCACATCCGGGCGTTCACGGGGATAGGCCTCCAGTGCCTCCTCGCCGCTGGTGGCCACGACCACGTGATAGCCCTCCTGCTCCAGCATCTTGCGCAACAGGACAAGATTTTCCCGGACATCGTCTACCACCAGGACCTTGATGCGATCGCTCTTCATGCTGCAACCCTGGGTTCGGCATGGCGGTCGCGGATGCGGGCCACGGCCTCCAATTCCTCGATAAACAGATCCACCAGCGATGCCTGGAAATGACGGTCGCGCTGCTCGCGCAGGAAGTCCACTGCCGCCGCCACTGGCCAGGCCTGCTTGTAAGGCCGGGCGCTCGTGAGGGCGTCGAAGACATCCGCCACCGCCACGATCCGGCCAACCAGCGGGATGTCCTCGCCAGCCAGACCATTGGGGTAGCCGCTGCCATCCCACTTTTCGTGGTGACTCAGGGCGATGTCTCGGGCCATGCGCAGCAACGGGGCGGAATTGTCGTCCAGCAAATCGGCGCCGATGCGGGCATGCGTTTGCATGATCTCCCACTCCTGGGGAGTCAGCTGGCCGGGCTTGAGCAGGATGTGGTCGGGGATGCCGATCTTGCCGATATCGTGCATGGGGCTGGCCTGCAGCAGCAGTTCCGCGTCGCTCTCGGCCATCCCGGCACGCAGCCCCAGAACTTTGGAATACTTGCTCATCCGGATGATGTGCAGGCCGGTCTCGTTGTCGCGAAACTCCGCCGCCCGACCGAGGCGACGAATGATATCCAGGCGACTGTCATGCAATTCCCTGGTGCGAGCGTCAACCAGCGTTTCCAGAAAGGCCTTCTCATCGCGCAGGTGCACATGCAGCAGATGCGCTTCCAGCAGGTTGCGAACTCGCGCCAGCAATTCGGGGATTTCGAATGGTTTGGTGACGTAATCCCGCGCCCCGGCCTCCAGGCCGCGCAGGCGCTGTTCGAGCGCAATCTGGGCCGTCAACACGAGTACGCTCGGCGGGTTCTCCAGGGACTTGAGCCTGGTCATGACCTGAAAGCCATCCAGGTGCGGCATATTGAGGTCCAGAAGGACCAGATCGACTTTTCTCCCGATGACCAGATCAAGGGTCCGACTGGGGTCGGTTGTGGTCAGAACATTGCTGTAACCCGCCCCCGTCAGAACCTTTCTCACCAGCAGGACATTGGCTGGCTCGTCATCGACGACCAGAATACCCGCGTGTTTTGTATCAACCTCATGCCCCATCAAGCAACTCCCTGACTGCCCATATCATTTTCCCGAGAATCACAACGAATCAGACTCAATCGGACCCCGAAGGGTGGCCACAAGACAGGACATGAACCGGCTCAAATCCAGCGGTTTGGTCAGATATTCCCGAAACCCCGCCGCCAGACCGCGCTCGATATCCCTGGGCATGGCATTGGCCGTCACAGCCATCACCGGAATGGATGCGATGGTCGGCATGGCTTGCAGTCGCTTGAGTACCTGAAACCCGTTCATGCCCGGCAGGTTGATGTCCAGAAGAATGAGGTCCGGGATGTTCCCCAAGGCCCACTCCAGCCCCAGTTCGGGCGTATGAACACAGACCAGTTTCCAGCTCGGCTGAAGCGCGATGATCTGTTCCATCAGCCGTGCATTTGCCGGGTTATCCTCGATATACAGGATGGTCGCACGCGGCTCGCTGGCGCTGGCCTCCGGGATATCCTTGCCGCCGAATCCTGTCGCCATGCTCGTCCAGGCCATGTCTGCCGGAGTCTCCATGCACGGCAGTTCCACCCAGAAGGTGCTGCCCACCCCAAGCATACTGTCCACGCCGATACGTCCACCCATGGCCTCGATCAACTGCTTGCTGATCGCCAGACCGATGCCGTTGCCCTCAATGCCGCTTTGGGCAGCATTGAGACGCTGGAAGGGCTGGAACAATTCGCTTTGCTGTTCGGGTGTCAGGCCCAGGCCGGTATCAGTTACCACAATCCTCGCGCATCCGTCCTGGCCGGGGACAAGCCGGAGGGTGACAGTGCCGCCTGGACGATTGTATTTGATGGCGTTGGTAAGCAGATTGATGACAATCTGCCTCATGCGCGTGCGGTCGGTCTGGAACATGACGGGGCAATGCATCACGTTTTCTTCCAGGAGTTGTATGCCGTGACGCTCGGCGATGGAACGCACCAGATTCAGGCTTTCCCGGGTAATCTCGCAGCAGCTTACCTGCTCCAGGAAAAGATCGAGATGCCCGGCCTCAATCTTGGACAGATCCAGCACCTCGTTGATCAAAGCCAGCAAGTGACGGCCGGCCTTGAGAATTTCTTCTACATTTTCACCCTGATCTTCGGTCATGCTGTTCTGCATTTTGAGAAGCTGGGCGAAGCCGAGGATGGCGTTCATGGGCGTGCGCAACTCATGGCTCATGCTGGAGAGGAAAATGGACTTGGCCTGGTTGGCCTGCTCCGCAACTTCCTTGGCGGCACGCAAGGATGCCTCGCGCTCGAATCGCTCGCTCACATCGCGGTCGATACCGCGATAGCCCGCAAACTCACCATTCACGTTGTAGATCGGCACACCGCTGCTTTCCAGCACAACGATGCTGCCATCCTTGTGGTAGTTCTGATTGATCAGACCACTGAAAGGCTGCCGATTTTCAACAATATGGCCAAATTCGCTGGCTAGCCGTTCGATTTCTTCCGGCGGCATCAGGTCGAAGAGCGACTTGCCGAGCACCTCCTCCGGTTGATAACCAAGCAGGTCTCGCACACGCGGGCTGGCATAGGTGTAGCAGACATCGGCGTTCACCTCCCAGATCCAGTCGGCAGTGGTCTCGACCAGGTTGCGGAAGCGCTCGCCAATATCGCGGACTTGCTGCTCCACCTGGCGCCGCTCGCTGATGTCCTGAACGATGGACCAGACGATTTCCCGCCCCTCAGTGTCAGTCACCTTCACGCCATTGTGCACCACCGGCACGCGGTGGCCATCCCGATGGATATATTCCTTTTCATATGGCCCGTAGCGACCGGTTGTTATCAGGGCATCCCGCTGCCTTTGATCCGTCACCTCATATTCTTCATGCGGGGTGATGTCCCGACAGCTCAGCGCCAACAACTCCTTCTCCTGATAGCCGGTCATGTCCAGCATCGCCCGGTTCACCTGCAGGTAATAACCATCCATGTCGTTCTGGGCGATACCAAGGGGAGAAAGCTCATAGAACTGACGCAGCAAGGCCTCGCTTTGCCTTACGCTCTCTTCAGCCAGCTTGATGGCCGTGATGTCATGCACCGTCCCCGTCATGCGTAGCGGCTGGCCCGCAGCATCGGCGACGACCTCGCCGATCAGGTGTACATGACGGATGCTGCCATCTGGCCTGACAATGCGGTGCAGGATCTCGCCACGGCCTTCCCGTATGGTTTTTTCCTCGCCATTGCGGAGGCGCGCCCGATCATCGGGGTGGGTCCAATGGTAATAACTCTGGATATCGGGGCTGATGCCGCCCGGCTCAAGACCAAAGATCCGGTAGACCTCGTCCGACCAGACGATCTGGCCGCTCACCAGATCATAATCCCAGTTGCCCAGATGGGCGATGCGCTGGGCATTGGCGAGGCTGGCCTCGCTGGCCTGCCGTTTGTGCCCGGCCAGCCTGCGTTCGGTGATGTCCTGCACCACCCCCAACATATGAGTGGGGCTGCCATTCTTGTTGCGGGTGACATCGCCTCGCTCCAGCACCCAGCGCAAACTGCCATCAGGCCAAACTACGCGGTGCTCGATATCGTACTTCTCGCCCCGCTCGACGCAGGCAGCTACCGCATCAATAACCTTCTGGCGATCGTCCGGGTGCACGGCGCTGAGGAAGTTCTCGTAGGAGGTCTCCACCAGATTGTCATAGCCGAACAGCGGGCCGATACGCTCGGACCAGAAGACAGTGCCGGTCTGAATATTCCAGTCCCAGGTGCCAATGTTGGCGTAGGTCTGACTCCGGCTCAGACGCTCCTCGCTCACCCGAAGCGCCGCCTCAGCCTTCTTGATGGCGGTAATCTCGGTGCGGATGGAGACGTACTGATAGGGCAGGCCATCCTCGCCGCTAAAGGGCACAATGGTGCCATTCACCCAATAGAAACTGCCATCCTTGCGCCGGTTGCAGACCTCGCCATGCCATATCTTGCCATTGACAAGATCGTTCCACATATCCTCGTAAAACGCGGCGGGGTGCAGACCTGACTTCAGCAGGCCATGTTTTCTACCGAGCAATTCCAAACGGTCATAGCCGCTGATCTCGCAGAACTTGTCGTTGACATAGGTGATCTTGCCGTGAACATTGGCGATGCTGACGATGGCGTGCTCGTCCAGAGCAGCTTTGAGGCGCGTCAACTCCGCCGCATGCAGACGCGCCCTGCCCTGGCCTGTGTCTAGCCCGAATTTTGCACAAACAGGGCGAATAACAAAGTAAGCATTTGATATAATACGAGTTATCAAAAAACATATTCGTAAAAAATGACTACTTGTACTCGCCCTGATGCCAATTCTTGCCCAGAACAACTCCG
>JAUYFQ010000087.1 GCA_030690895.1 Sulfuricellaceae bacterium | reverse complement strand
CCAGATCGAACAAGCGCCGCCACGCGTGCCAGGTGGTGAGGCCCAGGAAAGCATCCGCCCCCATGAACAGCACCAGCGGCGTGGCGGCCGGCAACTCCGCGCGTAGCTCGCTCAGGGTATCCACGCTGTAACTGGGCGCGGCGCGATGGATTTCCCGCTCATCCAGAACAAAACGCGGATTCCCGGCAATCGCCCGGCGCACCATTTCCAGCCGGTGCCTGGCCTCGGCGCGCGGCTGCCCGCGATGCGGCGGCTGCCCGGCGGGGATGAAGCGCACCTGGCCGATCCCCAGCGTTTCCGCCAGTTCCTCGGCCATCCGCAGATGGCCGAAATGGACGGGATCGAAGGTGCCGCCGAGGAGGGCGAGGGGCTTGGGTTTCATTCAGCCACCCGGATTGGAAAGTTGAGCAAAACTTCCTTTCCCAGCACCCGCGCGCAGACGCCATGCGCCGCCTGTATGCGCCACTCTCTTCCTGCCTCGGAAGACAAGGCCTTCCATACGGCTTGACGCCAACGCGCGGCCACACGAATGCGGTAGACGCAATCGGTGAACACCGGCAGCCCGGACACCACCTTGGCCGTGTAGTGCAAGCAGCGCGCGCCGACACGCGGCACCAGGATGTCCCCGGCCCGAGCCACCCAGCGTTCGGGGTGATCGACGTGTCCCGGATAGGCAACCCGGCCATTGGGAAAACGTTTGAAATCAGTCGTATGGAAATAAGGAATGGTCAGCTTCCGGCATTCCTGATGGGTAAACAGGCCACGCGCGATCTCGGCACCCAGATCACGCAGGTTGACTGCAGTTGAGGGCGCGGCTTCCGCATGGGCATGAAAACTGTAATCCAGGCGCTCCCGTGCGGAGTCAGGCGCGATGGCTACTTCCTCTGTGAGGTCGCCATTGGGCGTTGCCCCCGCCAGGCGAATCGTGCTGCTGGCCCCTCCTTGTTTGCGCAGATAAAAAATATGGGTGCGCGCTTCCGTCCCGGCAAAGAAACGATCCGGAAGTTGGATAACTCGGTACAAACCGTGGCGCTCGCATAAAGCCTGGCGCAACTCGGCGTAGTGGCTATGGGTTGCCAGACCATCCGGGACGATTACCGCCAACTCCCCACCGGGGCGCAGCAGGCGCAGATTCTGGGCGATGAAGACGATTTCCGTCGTCACCCGCTTGGCGGAGATGCAGTCGTGCAAATCTGCCGCACGCAGGATGTCGTGAACGCCGGGCAGATCGGTGGCCGGTAGATAGGGCGGGTTGCACACCGCAACGTCCGCCTGGCCTTCCTCAAGCCCTAACTTGGCTGGCAGACAAACATGCAGCGCATTCAGCTTCCGGCATACCGCCTCAGGGAAACAATTCCTTGCTGCCTTCACATGCCGTGGGTCGATGTCGGCGGCATACAAACGCGCATCCTGCCAACGGGCCCGAGCGGCGCGCAGCAACTGACCGCCGCCCACGCCAATGTCCACCACCGTATCAGCCTGCTCGCTGTGCATGGTGCGCACAAGCAGTTGGCCGGCGGATTGCGGGGTGTAAAACTGTGCCCAGGCGTTCATGGGTTGGGGAATCCCGTGCAGTCCCAGGAATAAATCATCTGGATGCCGCCGCACCGGCGCGAGCGTTGTTCGGAAAAGTCATATAGCAAGCGTACTCGTGCGCGTTCCTGGTCAGACAGGCCGAAATAGAATGCAAGAACGCCCAGCAGCATCGGTTTGGGGCCAAGCGGTACGATGTCTAGCCAGTTCGCCTCATTCAGTTGTTGTAAAAGAAAATCGTGTACTTGATTGGGGTTGCGAGCATCCAGCGCATGAACGTGGTCAGGAAACCGCCTCTGGAAGGGTTCCAGCCAAGGCTGGCAGGCATCGAGCGCGATGGCTGCACCATTCTCGACAAACGGAGGATCACCCACAACCAAGTGGAGGTGCGCCTCATCCCAGTCATAGCGCTGGATGAATTTCCAGGCGCGGCCCATATCGAAGCCCAACAGGACAATGTGGCGGCTGTGGGCACGGGTCTCCTCGGTGGTCAGGGCGACATAGCCCTTGGGCTGGCCGATGGGCAGGGTGTCGTGAACAGCCAGAGGGTCAGTTTCTATCTCGTGGAAATCGACCGGCGCGACATACAGGCAGGCCAGGGCGGAGGGCTGGCTAGCACGCAACGCGTGCAACAGATAAAGCAGGGTGTCGAAACTTAGATGGGTGGTATCCAGAAGGATGGCCGATCCGGGCGGAATGTGTTCCGAGATGGCCGAATACAGCTCATTCCAGTTCACTTCGCGCTCCCTCCGACCCACCGTCAATAGGAAGCGATGTGGCGTGTCCTGCCGTGCGCGTTTCAGGGTCAACCGGGGCAATTCCGCGATATATTTCCCACCCCAGGCACTGCGGTCTTCTGTTTCCTTGGCCTCACGCCCGCTGGTCACCAGCCAATCCCAGGAAGCCCGCGCGGAAAGGGCTTCTTCGACCTTTTCTGGGGTGCAAGAAAAACTTGGAATCAAAGCAGCAACTCTTGCTTCCAGGCCGTGGCGTCATGTCCGCGCGCGGCCACCTCGAACTTGCGCTCGAAGTGTTTGAACAACCGTGACCAAGTCTGCCGGTCACCCGCGAACAGCTCGTAACACTCTCCCGGCTTGAGGGTGAGTTTTTTCTTGCGCCGGGTAGACAGGTTAAACAGGGGCGCGAACCAGGGCACCAGTTGCCAGTCGGTTAAACGCAAGTCCTCCAGACTTTTCTGTTTGGTGCCTTCCAGGCGCCGCAGCGCGCCTTCGTACCAGGCATCGTTCAACCATTTTTCGAGTTGGTCACGCAGTTCGTCCTCGTCCAATCCGCTGATGGCGAAATGGTTCACCTCGGGCTCGCTCTGCTTCGGGCTCTTATGCTTGGCCTCAAATAAACGCCCCAAGCGCTCGCACAAATTGTTGACTTCACGCGGGGAGTGGTCGGCGGAACGCAAATTTTCCCGGAAAATTTTCGACTGGCGGCGGATGGCGCCATCTTGCACGGTATGAGGAATGGGTAAGCTGCCCGCACCGTCATCCAGCCACTCGGCAAAGATGGCGTGGCAGAAATCCAGAAACACTCGGATGGTATTGCCGGACAAGCCAACCAACTGGTTCAATCCAGAATAACGCTTGTCTTTGTGATAAAGCCGGCACAGCCAATGCAGGGCGCCCCGGCTGTAGTTGTGGTACCAGTCGCGCGCATTCTTGTCGTTGGCTCCGAAGGCTGCCAGAACCTTGTCCACCGGCTTGCCCTGATTGAGCAGCACGATGGCCGTGGCTTGGCGCAAGGGTTCCTGCTCGGTATCCATCCAGGCCAGGATGGCGGCGGCATGTTGGGGAAACTGCTTCTTTACCCATTCCACCAAAGGCGGTGCACGCTTTCCACCCGCCAGGAGCCGCGCCTCCTCCTCTGGCGAGAGGTCTTCCAGCATGTTTTCCAGTTTGGTCAGCGCGCGCTCACGGAAGTAAGGATGCCGTTTCATATGGTGGTTGGCCACAGCCAGGACATAAGCCCTGAAATCGTCGAAGGCCATTTCTTCGTCGAGAGCATGTTGCCGATAGTCATGGGTTTCCTCGATCAACTGACCGGGTGTAAGTGTCTCGCGAGTACGCAAGCCACCACTACGCATGAATAGGCGATAAGTCACGCCGTCCTCGCGACGTCCCTGTTTCAAGCGAGTATTGACGATGCGTTGTTGGTAGTCGGCGTAGTTCTCATACTCGTCCACCAGGACCACGAAGTAATGCCCCTCAAAGCAACCGGCTCGACGCAAACGCTCCGTGAGCAGTTTCATCAAGGCATTGGGCTGAGTGAAGATAGGGCGATTCTGTGGAAAGGGATTGTTCAAGTAGTAGCGGATGCGCTGAATGTGGTTTTCCAGGAACTCCAGGAAATTGGTCAACCCCAGTTTCACAACCTCAAACTGCCCGAATTCGGCATAGAGCGCTTGTAGCAAGCCTGCCTCGTCGCACCACTGGCGAAGCCCCTCTAAGTTTTCCAGCGCATTCAGAGCCTTGCGTATGAGCAGGATATCGAAGAACTGGGCGAACAGATGGTCGAAATCCTCGCGCAGCACCTCATCACCCTGATTGAAGCTGTGCAAAAAGTCCGCATCCGGGCGTAGGTACAAGCCGATGCGGGGAAAATCCCCTCGCTTGATGGGGCGATCTGTAGCGCGGTATTCGGCCAGTTGCACTTCCAGTGAGAAGCGCCTTGCCAGCATGGTCTTGCCCGATCCGCGCGCGCCGGTAACCAGCAAGGGCATGAAGTTGTTCATGTCCTGCATGATGGTGCCCGCCGGATCTACGAAATCGCGCCAAGCCTCCTCGGCTGTGATGTATTCGCTACGAATCAGAGCAAAGGGGTTGTCCGGTTTGTCGGCGCGGCTGGGTATGGCTTCGCTGATTGGGTTATCGGCATCGATCAGCGTCCTCAAATGCTTGATGGCACGTGTGTAGGTGGTTTCCTGGCGCATTTGTGCGGCAGTTTTACACAGTACCGTTTCGCGCAACGCCAGTTCGGCCACATAGGGAAGTTCAAGGTTGAAATCCCTGAACCCTGGAAGCTCACTGGCAATTTCAGCAAGGCGCGCCTGTTTCTCGGTAAGGCTAGTGATTTCTGGGTTTGGCGTGCCAACCAGAACTAGCCGCTTGGCTTCGTATTCCGCAATAACGCGCTCATCCCGCAGGACTTCCAGAATGCGCTTTGTCCCCTCGATATTCTGCCGGTTGTAGCCCGTCACACACACCACCGTATCCGCCAATTCCAAAGTGGTGATATAAAATTCATCCGACAAGCCGGTACGGGAGTCGATCAGCACGTAATCAAAATTTCTCCGCCGCAATTCCGCCTTGAATAAACGAAAGAAGGCACGCCCCTGCTCTTTATAGAACTCATCCCAATTTAGTTTACCCAGCCGTTCCGGATAGTCCGGCTTATCCACCTCGCCCGCCGGCATCAGCCACAAGCTGCCGGTTTCGGCCTCTTCCGCAAGCTCCTGGCCCACTTGCCATCCCTGGCCTATACGCAGGTAGCGCTCCACCAATTGCAACCGGAATATTCCTTTCGTCTCGTCGTTGTTGAGGCGCCGCCGGTAATCCAGGTAGTCGGCCAGCATTTCCACCACGCCCGGCCCGGGCGCGGGTAGGCGGAACAGGTCTGTCTGGTGCTGGCCCGGTGCCTCCAGGTCCATATCCATCACCAACACTTTTTTCCCTTCCCGCGCCAGCACATAAGCCAGATTCGCCAGCGCCAGACTGCGCCCGACGCCACCCTTGTAGGAATAAAAGGCGATGAAACGGGTGTCGCTCATGCTGCGGCCTTTCCGTGTTCAGGTCTTGCGTCGTATATGCCTTCCAGAACTTGGCGAGGGGAGGAAAATGCCCATTTATTAGAGTTCTGCCTGTCCGAAAGTTGGTGGGTCAGTAACGCGGCGATAGCCGGATGCGGCTCATTTCGCTCCAGCCATGTCTTGAACACGGATTTAATGGATGGCTTGAGTTCGGGTAATACGTTGCTTTTGGTGGATGCGGCTAGTTCGTACAAGCCGGTTTCCAGTTCTTCTCTCAACCTGACCGGTTCCTTGGTTTCTTTTTCCACACCGACCAGCAGTTCGAGCAATTCCAGACGCGGCGTGCGTGGCAACTCACTCATAACCAAGAACAATCGGCCCCAATCTTCTGCGGCAATCGTGGCCTTCGGGTTGAGGCCAAGGAAGGCATAAACAACAGCGGCCATGCCATAGGTTGGGTCTTGGGTTTCTTCCAGGCTGGCCAGGCTGGCTGCAATCTGTTTTTTCCAAAATACGGCATCGCCTCTATCAAGCACGAGCAGCAGAAGCAGGACGCCCGCACGCATTGGGTTGGGTGAGTCGGCATCCAGTACACCTAGCAAAAAATCAAACAGGTTCTTCTTGCGCGGTCGATGACGTGGCTTGATTTCACTGAGGCTATAGATGAAACGGGATGCCAGGTAAACGGGCATCCCTTCCTTGTTGGCTGCCAGTAGCTCCACCGCTTCGACGAACATAAGCCAAAAGCTGTTTTTTTCCGCCTTTGACAGATCGAAAAAAGCATTTTCTAGCAAATCGTCTTCTTCGATCCCCAAGCTCGGATTTATCCCGCGCTCGCCACGCAATATGGCAAGAATCTCTTGAGTATTCATGGCCGAATCTCCTTGGCACAGGACTTCCAGTAGCGCTCGCTGAGGTTCTCCGTGCGCAGATCGCAATCCTGAGCCACATTTCGTTTCCAGTATTCCACTACGGCGAAGGCACCGGCTTGCTTGGGCAGCATCCATTCCCGCATACGGGGTTGGCCGGTTTCCAGACTGCGCGTCAGACCCCATTCGCCACGGTGAGGAGCTGCGTACCAGAAGAACGCGAGCCCACTATCCAGCCAAGTAGGTTTGTGCGCTTGCTTCACTTGCAAGGCGAGGATGGCAATCTCGCTGCCAAATTTCCAGTATGTCCCACACAGGCCGAGTTCACGGGCCAGAACCCCGCAGTCGACTTGGTCCGGTGCCGGCAAAATGGTCTTGCCATCATCGTCTGTCCAATTGCTGATGAAGATGGCGTTCCTCTTGAGAGCCAACACGTTATCAAGCAAGTAGGATGGCTCGGAAACAGCGGATGGAGCAGGTTTTGGAAACAGGCTTTTCTTTTTCACCACGAGGTACGAAGCGTTGCCGTCAAAGGGAACGACATCGCCAAGGCAACATTGCCCTGTTTCGGGCCGCATAGGCTCATCAAGCAGTACATCGCAGTCCTTTCCTTGCATGGTATCAACAGCCTTGGACTGAATGGCTGTGGGCGACCCAAGGTAATTCTGGTAAGCAAGCGCTTCACGAACCTGTCTCCGATCATTCAGATCGCCTTGTGTATAGCTGATTTTCCATTTCTCTACGCACATACACTTCCTCCAACTGTTTGATTTTGTTTATACGGCACGTTCCCGATCCATCCCTCTGAATCTAGCCAGAGATGCCTATCCGGCGATGTCGCGATGAATCTTGGCCCGTTCTCGCGCGTCGCGCACTGTTATAAGTAAAGTCTCTCAACTGCCGTGGAAGAGTGAAATTATCGCCGCTGGCAATGCTGCTGGACTCCTGGGATGAAGGCAATTTCTGTCTTCCACACAGGTAAGGCGGCATCACTTAGCCAATTGTTGTCGAACCCAGTCATCGCAGGCTGCTTGCGTTGCAAAGCAAGGTCGCGCGCTTCTCGCATCACCGCGCGTAACTCCGCATCCGTTGGCTCCATGTTGGCAAGTATGGGGTTGTGTGCTGCGGACGATAGAACATCATCCCCGCACACGCCCATCCCCCAGCACCACCCTCTTCTGGCTGGTCAAGCCTTCCAACCCGACCGGGCCGCAGGCGTGGATCTTGGCGAGTTGTTCGGGAGAGGGGTATTCAGACATAGAGGCGGTTCTCGTTGAGGTAAGCGATGACGGTATCCGGCAACAGATAGCGCAGGCTCTTGCCGCGCAGGGCGCGATCACGAATCTGGCTGGCCGAGATGTCCAGTTGGGTGATGCTGTGAAGGAAAACCCGGCCGGACGGTTTTTCCAGAATTTCGCCGGCCTGCCCCCGGTGCGTGGAAAGCAGGCGGCGCAAGGGGTCGGGTAGCGCATCTTCCCAC
>JAUYFQ010000085.1 GCA_030690895.1 Sulfuricellaceae bacterium | reverse complement strand
AGCGTGCCCAACAGCGTGCCGGTTCGTTGGGCACGCTTCGCTTTGCCCAACCTACGTCACTCGATGGAAACGGGGTTGCGACCTTGCTATGTCGTCCGCGCCCGTATCGCCTGGCGATGCCGGCGGAAGCCCGCGTAGGATGCGGTGAGGTACGAACCGCATCGATCCCGGCTGAATGATGCGGTTCGTACCTCTGATGAAGCCCCTACCCTTCGGTAACCGCATCCTAAGGGCTGATTCACGGCAATCAAATCAGCCTGGAAACCTCTGTTGAGGTGCTCGTAGGTGCGAATTTATTCGCACAATCAACGACTTCGGTGCGAATGAATTCGCACCTACAGAGATATCGCAACACATTGAATCGTAATGAATTTATCCGTCAACTGAGGTTTTCAGCCCCAGGCGCGCGAAAGCAACTCGTCCATGGCCGCGATGATCGCGTCGTTTTCATCCGCGAGCGTTGCCACCCATTCCCCCAGAGACTCCACCGGGATGGAGACGATTTCCAGCGGGTTGAAGATCACGCTGACGCCTTCGATGGTGAATATCGGGTTGATGGTCGAGGCGGGGAGGCGCGTTGTCTTGTTGAGTTCATCGGCCGAAACCAGAGGGACGACAACGCGCCGGCGCGATTTCTCGAAGTAGCGCGACTGGACGATGACGACATAAGGAATGGCGGTTCGGTTCTTGCCGGTGTTTCGGTAGACGTCGAACTGGGCGGTCATAGCAAAACCGTCATAGCGTGGAGAAGTCGTCGGCAAACGATCCGTGTGCGGTGTGAAAAGTGTTCCAGGCCTCGGCAATGGCATCGCCTTGATTCTGCTTGGCCAGCCGTTGTTCATTTTGCTTGGCCACATAATCGGCCAGGAGGGCGTCCACGGTGGCGGAAAGGTTGTTGGTAAAACTGCGAGCTTGCTTCACGGTGCTGTCATTCAGCAGCAGATTGAACGGGCGCTTGGATGGCTGCGGGTTGCTGGCTGGTTTCATGATGCCTCCTGTGTGCATGTCGTGCGCATGCTATGCGCATCGAGGTCGGTCCTTCAACTTGAAGTTCGCGTAGATGCGGTGAGGTACGAACCGCATCGATCCGGTTGAATGATTCTGAAAACCTCAGTTGACGGATAAATTCATTACGATTCAATGTGTTGCGAGATGTCTGTAGGTGCGAATTCATTCGCACAGAAGTCGTTGATTGTGCGAATAAATTCGCACCTACGAGCTAGATGTAGTGGCGCGTGATTTCGCGGCAGCGCGCCGGTTCGTTGGGCACGCTTCGCTTTGCCCAACCTACGTCACTCGATGGAAACGGGGTTGCGACCTTGCTATGTCGTCCGCGCCCGTATCGCCTGGCGATGCCGGCGGAAGACGAATTGATAGAGCGCTTCGTCGAGCGCTTCGCTGAGTCCCTCGAATTTCACCCGTGCGTTGCCGGATAGCGGTTCCAGCGCGATTGCCGGCAATTTCAGTCTGAGCGGCAGGGCTTCCGAGGGGCGCAGTTCGAGGATCAGCATCGTCCCTTCGGCGGGCGGTTGCGGGTCTTCCCACTGCGCGCCGCTGGGGGTGAGCTGGACGCTGCGCGCGGATGGGGTGGCGTCCGTTTCCAGCGTGCGGGCGAGCAGATGCAGGGTCAGATCGAGTTTGGCTTCGATGCGATCCAGGCGGCGGTTTTCCGGGCCGCTGGCTTCGAGTTCGTGCGTGGCTTCTACCTGATTCAGCGCGACGAGCAGAAGCGTGGATTCACGCATTTGGATCTGGCGCGCGTTGGGTTCAAGCTGCGCGGCTTGCCAGGCCAGCGGCATATGGCATGCACAGGAAAGTCCATCAGACATTGCCAGCTCCAGGGAATAAATCGGCGCCGTGGCAGGCCAGGCGGGCGCTGCCGTAACAGGCTTCGTGTTCGGCTGCCGAGGTTACGGGTACGTTGAGCATGCGTTCCCGGATGCGGCTGTAGGCGGGGTTTTTTGCACCGCCGCCGGCGCTGACCACGGCTCGCAGCGGTGTTGCGCCGAGTTCGGCGAGCTTGGCATAACCGAGCGCTTCGATGCGGGCCAGGCCTTCCAGCATGCCGTGTAGAAATTCGGCGCGCGTTTCCGGACGCGGTTCGAGGCGGGGCGGGCGTTCGGGGTCGTTGTACGGGAAGCGTTCGCCTGGGCTTGGCAGCGGGTAGTAATCGAGGCCGGTCGGTCGATCCGGCTTGATTTCGCGAGACAGCGCGTTCAGTTCGTCGTCGCTGAAATGCTGCCGCAGCACCGCGCCGCCGGCGTTGGATGCGCCGCCGGCCAGCCAGTGGCTGCCGAACCAGTGCGAGTAGATGCCGAATTCGCCGGCATCGACGCGCGTTTCCGACAGCAGTTTCAGCACCAGCGTGCTGCCCAGCGAGGTGACCGCTTCGCCCGGTTGGCGGGATTGCCCATCGCAGCCGGCGGCGAGGAAGGCAGCGATGCTGTCGGTGGTGCCGGCGCGCACCAGGCAATCCGGGTTGATGCCGAGTTCGCGCGCGCGGCTGCGGTCGAGCAGACCGATTGCTTCACCGGGTTTGACCGGGACGGGCAGGGTGTCGATATCGACCAGCGATTTGACCCAGGCCGGCCATTGCCCGGTTGCCAGATCGACGCCCATCTTGAGGGCGTTGTGGTAGTCGCTCACCGGCCGCCCGGACAGCAGCGCGGAGAGCCAGTCGGCCTGGTTCAAGTAGAGGCGGCTACGTTGGAGCCCCAGGTTTTTTCCCAGCCACAGCACTTTGGCCAGGCCGGAGGTGGCGGCTGCCGCCGGATGTGCGTCGCCGGCGGTACGGCGGATCAGCGCGGCCTCGATGCTGGCGCGCGCATCGTTATAGAGCAGGGGCGGAAAGGTGGGGTTGAGCACTTCGTCGCAGGCCAGCACGCTGGCGGAAGTGCCGTCGATGGCGAGGCCGGCCAGCCGGCGGCGCATGCTGAGTGGAATCTGCGTAATCAGGGTAAGCAGCGCTTCGCGCCAGGTGGCGGCGGCTTCGTGGTCCGGCAGGCGGCCGAAATCGACGCGTGCCATGTCTTCAATTTCACCACTGGGTGCGATGACGCAGGCGCGTGCGCCGGATGTGCCGAAGTCGATGCCGAGATACATGGGCTCAGACGATGGACAAGCCGTTGTCGTCCGCCTTGTCGCCGGTTTCGTCGTCGTCGGACGGCGGCGGGCGGCGGATCAGGCTCTTCAACATCAGGCGCAGCTCATTCTGGGAATCGGCGAAGCGCAGCGCGGTTTCCTGCGCGACCAGGCCGGCGGCGCAGAGGTCGAACAGCGCCTGGTCGAAGGTGCACATGCCGAGGTCTCGCGATTTGGCCATGATGGTTTTGAGTTCATGCACTTCGCCTTTGTGGATCAGATCGGAGGCGAGCGGGCTGCTCAACAGCACCTCGATGGCCGGCACGCGGCCGCCGTCGGTTTTCGGGATCAGCCGCTGCGAGACGATGCCGCGCAGGTTGAGCGAGAGGTCCATCAGCAGTTGCGGCCGCCGATCCATGGCGAAGAAGTTGATGATGCGGTCCAGCGCCTGGTTGGAGTTGTTGGCGTGCAGCGTGGCCAGGCAGAGGTGGCCGGTTTCGGCGAAGGAGATGGCGTATTCCATGGTTTCGCGGTCGCGAATTTCGCCGATCAGAATCACGTCCGGCGCTTGCCGCAGCGTGTTCTTCAGCGCGGCGAACCAGCTATCCGTATCGACGCCGACTTCGCGCTGCATGACCAGGCATTTCTTGTGCGGATGCATGAACTCGATGGGGTCTTCGATGGTGATGATGTGGCCGCGCGAGTTTTCGTTGCGGTGGTCCAGCATCGCCGCCAGGCTGGTGGATTTGCCCGAACCGGTGCCGCCGACCATCAGGATCAGGCCGCGTTTCTCCAGCGCCAGCTTGCCCATGATCGCCGGCAGGCCCAGTTTTTGCAGCGTCGGCACCTCGGTGTTGATGTGACGCGCCACCAGCCCGACCGAGCCGCGCTGCACGAATGCGTTGACCCGGAAGCGGCCGATGCTGTCGAGCGAGAGTGCGAAGTTGCATTCGTGCGTGTCGCGGAATTCGGCTTGCTGTTTTTCATTCATCGCCGCGCGCAGGATTTCATCGGCCTGCTCGCGGCTGATCGGCTTGGCGTTGAACGGGGTCATTTCACCGTTGACCTTGATCGCCGGCGGCGAACCGACGGTGACGAACAGATCGGAGGCGCCCTTTTCCAGCATGTTCTTGAGCAGTTCGGTGAGATAAGTGAAATAGGGGCTGGGTGCGGGCATGGTGAGGTCTCTTTGCGGGCGTTTGGTCAGGTCAGGCGCAGAAGCGCGCAGCGATTTGCGGCGGCCAGTTTAATGCGCCGTTATCCGATAGGCATGAATCGGCGCTGCGCTAACGGGCATGGCTTTGAAAAGACACCCCTGAGCATGAAAGCCACGCCCGTTCTCCCTCGCCCCCAACCCCTCTCCCGCCAGCGGGAGAGGGGAGCTTCGAGAGACGCTTCGCGTCTTTCACGTTAACGGGCCACGAGACGCCACAGCGAGGTCAATTCTGCCGCGCGCGCCGCGTGCAGCGGGTCGCTCGCATCGGCGACGCGGGGATGTTGCGGGCGGACATCGATCCGTCCGACGACCTTCAGACCCGCCGCGTCGATGGCGGCGAGCAGCTCGGCGCGCGAGCGCAGGCCCAGGTGTTCGGCGAGATCGGAGAGCAGCAGCCAGCCTTCGCCCGCCGGCGTCAGGTGCGCGGCCAGCCCGTTGAGGAAGCCGAGCAGCATGCGGCTGTCGGGGTCGTACACAGCGTATTCGATGGGCGAACTGGGCCGCGCCGGCAGCCACGGCGGGTTGCAGACCACGAGCGGCGCACGCCCTGCGGGGAAGAGATCGGCAGCCACGACTTCCACCTGTGCGGCCAGCCCGAGCCGCGCGATGTTTTCGCGGGCGCAGACCAGCGCGCGCGGGTCCTGATCGGTCGCCACGATGTGCGCGATGCCGCGGCGGGCCAGCACCGCGGCCAATACGCCGGTGCCGGTGCCGATGTCGAAGGCCAGCGCTATTTGCGTGGGCAGCGGCGCTTCGGCCAGCAGCCCGACGTACTCGCCGCGAATCGGCGCGAACACGCCGTAGTGCGGGTGGATGCGCGCGCCGAGCGCCGGAACCGCGACGCCTTTCTTGCGCCACTCGTGGGCGCCGACCAGGCCGAGCAGCTCGCGCAGCGAGACCACGGATGCGCCGTTGTTTGGGCCATTGTTTGGGCCATAGGCTGGGCCATAGGCTTCCACGCAGGCTTGCCGCAGGTCGGGCGCACGCCGTAGCGGGATGCTGTAGTCAGCCTCCAGCGGCAGCAGCAGCATCGCCAGGGTGCGGGCGCGCCGGGATTGCGCCAGGCGATGCAGATGGAAGGCTTCGTTCGGTGAGACACCCGGCGAGATGTCCGGCGCTGCGGATGCCTTGCGCGGCTTGCGTTCGACGCGCCGCGTCAGCGCCTGCAGCAACTGCCGCGCGTTCTGGAAATCGCCGCGCCATAACATCGCGACGCCCTCGCAGGCCAGGCGATAAGCGGCATCGGCGGTGGTGCGGTCGTCGGCGATGACCACGCGCCGGGGCGGCGGATTCCCGCTTTCCGAACGCCAACGCGCCGCGCGGGCCTCGCCGGCTTCGGTCCAGTCGATGACCGGGTGTGTGGTTGCAGCGCTATTCACGATGGCGCCATCCTTTGGCTGCAGCGGACATGGCGCGGCCGCGTGGCGGGTTGAATGAGGACCGATGAGGTTACCGTGAAAGTCCCGTTAACGCCTCTTGGTCCGCGGTTCTCTACAATCGCAGCTCGTTCATCGCCGCCTGCCCCCATGCGCCCGCGCTTCACCGTCCCGCCAGAAGAAGTTGAAATCACCGCGATTCGCGCGCAAGGCGCCGGCGGGCAGAACGTCAACAAGGTCGCCAACGCCGTGCATCTGCGTTTCGATGTCGCCGCCTCGTCGCTGCCGGAAGCGATACGCGAGCGGTTGCTGCAACTCGGCGACCGGCGCATCAGCAAGGACGGCGTGGTCATCATCAAGGCGCAGGAATTCCGCAGCCTGGAGAAAAACCGCGCCGAAGCCCTGCGCCGACTGGAAGAACTGATTGCCAGCGTCGCCGTGCTGCCGAAGAAACGCCGGCCGACCAAGCCGACCCGGTCTTCTGTCGCGAAGCGGCTGGATAGCAAGACACGGCACGCGACACTGAAGGCGGGGCGGGGGAAGGTCGGCGACTAACTGTGCAAAGCCGGCTCGCTGACGACTGCGTCAGCCAGGATGGCTTTCAACTGTGCCGGTACAGCGTGCAAATGTCTCAGATCGACGCTGGCGACATGGAGCTGTTGGCCATGTCCTCCGGCGGTTTCACCAAGGATGTTGAAGCTGCGCTGCAAACCCGGCTCGCAGCCCTTTGCCGGTTGATGGGGATACAGCAAAAACACATGCGCCACTGGGTAACGCCGGGCATAACCCAGCATCTGGTAAACGTCGGCTTGCGCGACGCCGTGTTTGCGTTCTTCCTCATCCAATTGCTTCCATTTGGTGTCGATGATCCAAACCGGCTGGCCATCGCGTAGGCCGCTGATGTCCGGCTTGGTCTGGAAGAGACCCATGCCGTTCGCATCTTCCAGCAAGCAACGCACCGGTCCCTGCAAGATCACCTGCCACTCAGGCGCAAAGGCAATGCGCGCGACTTCGCCGATGTATTCCTCGAATAACGCGTTCATGTCGAACAACAGGCTGAAGCCCTCCTGGCAGCCGGCAGTGACATCCTGCGTGCGGTTTTGCAGGATCAGCCGCGCCATCGCCACCAAAGATTCGTAACGCCGATTCGCCCGGTCGAAATGCAAGCGATGCCATTCCAGCGCGGCTGCGGGAACATCGCTGACGCCGTCCAGCGCGAAATCCAGTTCCGCCAATCGACGGGCGTTGTCGCCATGCCGGGTCACGCGGCGCAGAAAACGCACCGTGGTCTTCAACACCCGGTTCAGCGGCGTATCGACGGTGAATTCGTCGAACTCGCAGCGGAAGCGTTCCGGCTGAAAGGCGTTCAAGGTGGCCTGCAAACCGGTGAGCAACTTGCCGCGCAAAGCCGGCAGATTGTCGGCGTGGCGCTCATACCGGCTGATCAGGCCGCGATGCACTTCCGCAAACAACTTGTCGCAGAACAGGCGGATGTAAATCTCCAGAATATTCAGGTTCTGCGCCGCCAGCCGGGCGATATCGGCCTCATGGATTTCCAGCCTGCGGGTGCGCGCCAGCATGCGGAACAGGTTGGTGCGCGTGCCTTGCTCGTCCAGCCCGTCGATCTTGGGAATGATCTCGATGGCCTCCGCCCCGAGCTGCACCACGCCAACATACTGCCGCGCCTTCAAGGTAGTGCGGTTGGCATGAGTAATCAGCCCGCCCTGCATGCCGTCCTTTTTCAGAAGATGCGACAACCTTTCCAGCGCCTGTGCCTGCGCATCGGTGACTGATTTCCGGCCAGTGCAGGAAAAAGTTTCAGCAATGGAGAAGGTCTCGTGTTCGCGCAGGGTGAGCAGGGACATGTTCATGCCAAAGTCGGCGCAGTCAGGGGGTTCCGGATAGAAAGCGTGCCGTCAATAACCTGGCCATCCTGCATATCCTCGGAGTAGAGGACCGAACACCCGGCTTCAAGCGCAGCCGCGACAATCAAACTGTCCCAGTAACTGAACTGGTGCTGGGTGCGCAACCGGCTGGCTTTGAGATGCATTTCATGGCTGGGGCTTACGACGTGGCAGCGAGAGTAGAAACTTGTCACGATCTCGACCAACCCACCCTCCGCCATACTCGCCTTGCGAAGCAAGTTGGAAGACACCTCGGCAATGACCTGATCACTGATGACATAGCGCAAAGGCATCTCAATCAAAGCCTTGGCTCGTTCATGCAACGCCTCTTCGCCGTCACGAAGAAAAAATGCATACAGCCAGATATTGGAATCGACGAAAGCGTTATCGCTCATGCGCTTCATCTCTGGACAAAGGCACGAAATCGGGCGTTACCAGAGGATTGGCGGCCAGCCGGGAAATGGCATCGTCCGTGCGGGCAGGCCCCGCCTGAAGGTGCAGATCCTCATACATCACGACGACTCGAACGGCCTGACCAATCGAAAGTGTCATGGTTGCAGGCAAGGGTATCGACCGTTCCCGGATTACGGCTTCAAATTCTATGGCTTGCATATTGTTTCTCCTCATCGAGTTACCTATTGATCCTGTAAACGCCCATCTTCTGCACCCTTCAGCCGACGATTCCCAAGCCCGGCAGGTTGGTCAGGTTCAATCAACGGTTTCAGCGTAATTCTTTCGTGGTAACTCATGGTTCGGTGACTATCCATTCGGGCTGAGCCGTTTGACGATTGACGCCGGATTTTGCCGGCAATCAAGTACGGCAACCACGGTCACCGAATCGCCTTGCAGGTCATAGTAAATGGCGAACGGAAATCGCTTGGCCAAGGCTCTATGCAATCGCCCAAGATGTTTTGCATGCATGCCGCCATAGAGCAGCAGCGAGTCGATATCGGCATACAGGCTATCAAGAAAATAGCTGCCGACCCCCGCCTGTTGCCGCTCATAAAACGAAAAACCGTTCAGCAAATCGGACTCTGCCGCGCGAGAAATGCGAACCTGCATCACAGCTTTCCGGCTTGATCTCGAATGCGTACCTTTGCCTCCTCCCAAGATGAAACTGGCTCATTGCCGCTATCCAGCCTAGCAATTCGATCCGCCAGAACTTCCTTGTGCCAATCCGGTATCGCCGATGAAACTTCGGGTTCATGGCAGATGGAATCCCAGAGCGATTCCATCAACTCAATCTTTTCCGGTAGTGGCAATGTGTCGATTTGCATATGCGTCATCCTGATTATGTCCATATCTCAGCCGTGGATTGAATCTGCTTTCTCGAACAAGGAGCTGTCTGCATGACTGCGGTGAATAGGCGCGGAACCATGGCAGCGAGATCGAAACGTCGGTTGAACCGATACTGGACTTCGGCGAGGTAGCGATGGGCATACTTGGCAAAAGAGAAAGCGTGATGAGTTCCAGTGAGGGTGGTCTTCAGATTGCCCAGGAGCACGTTCAGCCATTTGAAGGCATCTACTTCGCAGCCGGCCTTGCCTTTACCAGCAATCACCACCTTGTGTTCAAACCCGAGGCGAGCCAAGACCTCAAAACCAAGCAGGCCATCCGAGGTTACCACCGCGCCCGCTGCCAAGGCCTTCTCCGCCCAGGGGGTGAGGCTGGCGAAAGAAAAGCTGGCCACCGGATCAAAGCGAACTCGCTGGGGGCGGCCATCGCGCATTTCCACTGCGGCCACGAACGGCACTTTGTTTTCCGAACCGCGCCCGGCCTTGCCGCCGGTAAGCTCGCCGCCCAGGTACGCGTCATCGATCCGCACATCCCCTTGCAAGGGTTGGGTTGCTTCTCGCAGTCGCATGGCTTCCATGAGTTTGTGCTTCATGAACCACGCAGACCTCCAGGACACCCCCACCTGGCGGCGCAGGGCCAACGCGGAAATGTTGGTCTTGGACTGGGTGACCAGATAGATTGCCAAGAACCACTTGGTCAACGGCAAACGGCTGTGTTCCATCAAGGTTCCCGAGATCAACGAAGTCTGATGCCGACAAGCTCGGCATTGCCAGTAACGCAGTGTGCCTCGCACGAATTCCGAGGCGTGCTCGCCGCCGCATACCGGGCACTGGAATCCCCTTGGCCAACGTGCAGCGACAAGCGCTGCCTCACACTGCGCAGCCGTCCCGAAGCGCTCCATGAACTCGGGCAACGACAGCCCCTTCTGAAACTGGATTCCATTAATCGCCATGATTTCGCACTCCGTGTGAGGTACATGGCAACTACCTTACGATGCGAGAGGCTCATAGGATGAGCCTGGCTGAGATAGGGACATAATCAGGTGCGTCATATAGGGTTTCCTCGTCAGTCGGGATAGAGATTACGAAATGCGTCAGCGGTAAAGAGAATAGTGGTCTGTCCCGAATGTCGTTTTCGCAATCTGCCGACATCCCACTTCGTAATGCTGCTTCGGGTTGTTGCGGATTTCGCGATACATGGTGTCCGGGGCCAGATCGAGGCCATTCGGCCACACCACCACACCATGCTCCACCTGCGCCTGAGCCACAGCGGCATCTTCCAGCAACGCTTCAAAAACCCCGGTGCAGAACGCCCGGCTGATATGAATTGTGCCGCTCAAGCCATCCGCGAAACGGACCATCAAGGTGCGTAGCGCTACGGGGCGAACTTCGACGACATCCCAATACATGGCGGTCTCCTAATGATCACTTTCGATCCAACTCGTCACGCTGCATACACCACCTCACGATTGCGCTCGATGCGGGCGAGCACATAAGGATTCCTGACTGCGCCCGCTTCCACCAGATCGACCGGGCGTCCCAACAAGGACGACAACTCCGCCTGCAAGCCGAAGAAACCATCGAGCGGCGGCAAACGAGAGGCGGGGTCGAACTCGACCAGAAAATCCACATCGCTGACATCCGGTTGGAAATCGATACCACGTGCCGCCGAACCAAACACCTCCAAGCGCCGGACATCGAACCGGCGGCAAATGGCGTCAATAGCCTGATGTTTATCCTCAACTAGACCGTGCATGGAGATATCTCCGGTTAGAGATTGCGAAACGCATCGGCGGAAAAAGATTCTTTAACGATGTAGCGCCTTCTGCTCTCTTCGAATCCATCGCTGAGGCCGGCCAGGATTGGCGGCTGCAATTCTTCGATGCGCAGAAACCGCGTGCCATCACAGGGATCGTTCAAGGCACCTGCAATCTTGCGCCAGTCCTCGTAGAAATATTCCTGCAAGAGCGGAATGACTTTACGGGGAAAGACCGTTTCGAGATCGGCCAGGGTTTTGATGTTCATGAAAAAGGCATGACCGATGGTGTGTCTAAATAAAAATTGCCGGCGTTAGATTAAGCCTGCTCGTTGAAAATAATCCGACCCTGGCCCTAATCATTTTCCAAATCATTTTGTGCACTCAATCGCCAGTACCTAATTCCATTCGCTGCAACTTGGTCAGTGAGTTCGATCTCTAACTTAATCTTTTCTATATTCTCAGCATTAGTTAATATCGGATCGCAAAGAGTAGAAAATGCATCGTTCAAGCTTTTATATGGAATGTCATAGCGACTAAATAAATTATGTATTCTTGTCCATCCGTATTTGTCGAGGTTTATTGATGCAAGGGCAGCGTAAAAATATTTTGTGTAACCCACATTCAGCGCGCTGTTGATTCTAAATCTAAACACGTCGGATTCAATAATCTTTCTGGTACCACTAATTATGTCGTTCATCAAATGGAGGATGCTTTCTGTATCAATACACGAAAAAGCTTTTTCAGGGGTCGTATACATCATTTTGTCGATACGAACAACTTGACCTTCTTCCATCATCCTATCTAAGTAGAAATTAGCATGTCCAATGCTTTTACTGCGTAATCGTTCAGCCACTTCCACCTTGGTTATGGCTCCTCTTGCCTTATTCATGATGTCCAAGATAAGCTTTTGTTGGGTTACTCGAGTGAAGTTTTCTGCTATCCCTAACCCATCAACGCCAGATTGACCATTAAAGTAAAAACCATATTCACTACAAAAGGATCGAACAATATGTCGTAAATCGAAATAATCGATAACCTTGATGTCTTGTTTGGCCTGATGATAAAAATTATTTAAGTGTATAGAGTCAGTGTTTGTTGAATAAAAGTATTCCCGGATGTTGTCCATAATAAGGGTGATGTCGATTTTTGACATGTCCAAATAATTGATATGCCGATAAGTTCCCCTACCACACAAATAAACATAGTCTGAATCGCCTAAATAGTTAGAGCTAAGTCTATTTTCGTTCATGTTCGACGAGCAACAGCCCTTGCGATTGATGATTTTCGCGATATCCTTCCATGGCAGCCCGTTGGGATGGCTTAATAGAATGTGAGCAACTGCCTCAATTTTTCCAAGATTGATAGGGCTGACAATATCAGAAGTTATTTTTAGCCTAAATTTATTTTGCAATACTATCAAAACATTGATAGCCTGATCCCTAGCATAGCCATAGTTTGAAATAAGTTCTTCAATTAATACTTCTTTATTTACTGGCGATGTGTTTTCGCAAAAATAAGCATCTAGAAAATTGGCTCTTACTTCGGGATGTACCAACCGGAATATTTCGCCCTTCTCCGTCTGGCAAAGTATATCAAGGAAATTGTAAAAACATTTCTCGTTATCAAAGCATGATGATAGGCTGTTGAATAGAGTATAGAAATTTATGGTGCTATCGTTCTTGATATTTTTTTTCAATACATCAGGGTGAATCCTGAGTGTACGCAATAGGTCGGTATTGATAACTTTCTCCTTTTGCCTAATGCGCTCTCTTTCAACCCTATATCGCACACCTAATTGATCTAAGGTTTCTGGTTTGCAATGAAAGCCCCAGCGTGACATGATAATTTGTCTACTCTCGTCATCAAGAGAAAACAAATATTCCTCAACATCGTCTAAAAGCATTTGGTCTATTTCTCGAAGATCAACATGAAAAAAGCCGGTCATTACCAAGATGCTTTTGATCTTAAAATCAATCTCCTTTCGTGCGTCCACGATGGAAAGAAGTTCTTGGGTGATGGTGGAGTGTAATGAACGAAAGATAGACAGATACTTTGCGCCAAAGCCGCCAGCAGCTAACAGGATCTTTTCATCAATAGCCAAGAAAGATTGTAAATTTATTTGACCAAACATCTTCTCTATTTTTTTTAAAAACTTCTTTTCGAGTTCATCGAGAAAAATAATATTTATTTGAATGTTTGAAAGCTTGCATGGTAAGTTAGGTGCTGAATCAGTGTTTACAAATATGCTTATTCGCTCTAGATGGTTAGGTTGAGTCTGAGGATGGAATGAGTCAGCTTTCTTATTTTTCTCTTGGAAAGTTGCATTTCTGCAAAGGTTGGATTCAAGTAAAGAAATCTCCTTTAACTCAGCCAAACACTTCGCTCCAAAATTCGGGATGCGCATTAACTTGTTAATAGCATGAGCGTCATTGGAAACTATCGACTGAATTGTCAAACTATCCAAGACACCTGTTCCCTGCGCTGCGCTCAGAGAATTTCGGAGGCGTACTGACCCCCCTCGCTTAAAAGCCAGATCTACGAGTTCGTGGTTTTGTTGAGATGTGCTCGTCTCATGCGTAGGTAAGACTTCAGAACTTGATTGTTGCAATTGGATTCTCCACTTCAAGTATCATATCAAAGTTCAAAATGATCCATTTGCAAAATAAATAATACCGAGCAATTTCCATCATGTTTCTGCCGAATCAATAATGATCTTGAGGAAATAGAAATCAGATCTGAAGTGCGCTTTGATCTCGGCACGATCCTCCTCACTCAGGCTTTTCATGTCCTGAACTGTCTCTACAGAACCTAAGTGTTTTTTTATGATACGTGCTTGATGATCAATCGCAGCCTGATGCTCATGCAGGTCATTAGTTTTATCGCTAAACGTTTCATTTTTGAATGAATTGCAAGGTAACACTTCGCACCTCAGCGAGTTAATTTTACCTACCAATTCAATAACATCGAGTTCCGCAAACTCAATTAAGCTGTTGTGCTTGAAAGCGAGGCTTATTGCCTTGACTGAAGGGTTAACATTATTCTTGTTTGTGTATTCATATATATAATTATTTAGCCGCTGTGCACATGCCAACTTATCAAGAATGAAGGGGACCGCAGCCTGCAAATAGCGATAATATGAGTCAAAATGTGTTGATACTTGGTCACAACTGATGTTCGGAAGCAGTTCTTCTATTTCATTTAACTGTGGGATGCGGTTACTACGCTCAGCATAGTTGCGCATACTATCAATCAACATTTCTCGCGAGTTTAAGCGATACTTCAACTCCTCAATAAGTTTTAAAACCTGAGCGGCAGACTGGTTATAGTTGACGTTGAGAGTCGCGTCGTGAAATTCTTGATCCTCCATATCTCTTGGTGGACGATCGCAATTTTCTCGTTCAATTTTTACATTATTGATTGCATGTGCTAATTTCTGTACTTCGTTCAAGCGGTCCAACGACCCAACAAAATCCAAAACATGGACATACTCCTTGTTTGGCGTTTTTCTCAAACCGCGCCCTAACTGTTGCAACCAAATGGTTCTTGATGCGGTATAGCGCATAAACACAAGCAAGTTTGTTTCAGGAATGTCAATGCCTTCGTTAAACAGGTCACAAACAAGAATGTAGCGAAAGTCGCCATCGCGAAAGTTTCGAATATTATTTCTCCGCTCTTGATCGGTCATTTTTGAATGAACCAATGTTGCCTTGCCAAGATCGAAGAACTGGATTAGATGCTTCATTTGTATGATGCTGTTGCAAAAAACTATCCCTTTAACATTTTCAATATTCTTTTCTTGTATCGTTTTTTCTATAATTTTTACAACTTCCGCATCTTTCTTGTGTAGAAATAGTTTTTTATCAAGGTCGCTTACCGTTAAACCGCTACCCAACTGGTCAAGCCTTGTCTGGTCAATATCGTCGAGCATTACCATATATTTTGGGAAGGCAAGCTTATTATGCTTCAAAGCCCATGCCAAATCGTACCTGCCAATGTGACCTTCAGCACCCCCAAAATAACCTAGCACATCCAAGTTGTCAGATCTATCCGGCGTAGCAGTCAAACCCAGCAATAACTTTGGGTGGAAATGACGGACCACTTCTGAGTAGGTCTTGGCAGGAGTGTGATGCGCCTCATCCACAATGATTACGTCAAACGTGTTTCGTTCTAGTAAATTAATCTTTGAGTATAGAGTATCAAAACTGGCAAAGACAAATTCAGTATCTTCAGGGTCAGAGCCATCAAAGCAGGCTGAAAAAGAATAGCTACCAATCCCTAAGACGTTTTTGAACGCAGTTACTGATTGCAACAATATCTCAATTTGATGCGCCAAAAACAGCACTTTTATACGATTTTCTGAAGAAAGCAAGATGCGCTTTACTATATGAGCTACCGTATAGGTTTTCCCAAGCCCCGTTGCCATTTCTATCAGGAATCTTGTTTTTCCGGATAAATATTGCTCAATACAATTGCTAATAACGGACTCTTGATATTTTCGTGGTTTGATGTCTCGACCAATTTCAGATTGTTTCTTTACCCATAAGTTTTGTAATTCATCGCGGTCAATTAACTCAATGCCCAGTCTTAATGCTCGTATTTTAACTTCAGAAGTGAAATATGAATTTGTCACCAAAATCATGTTAATTACGTTAGCTAGTTTTGCACCAGTCACAAGTTGGTTTAGAGCACTCACATCCACCGAGTTATCCAGACTCCTTTGCTTAACTTCAATTGCAAATTTCCGCTTATTTTTGGTAGCAAAAATATCGACGCCACCATCGCCATGCCTAAACTCCTTGCCCACTTCTGTAATTACAGCATCCGTCCAGCCAGCTGCAACGAAAACATCCCTGACGAAATATTCAAAATCATTTGGACTAAGCTTATCGACATCCTTGAATTCAAATATCATTGCGCGTCATTCCTTGGGATTTATGTAGGTCCGTGACCAGCACTGCCTGTACATCGTGGATGTAAAGGTGCGTGGTCCAAAATGCTGTAGCCGTTTTTCATCACCATATGGTCAACACCTTCTCAAATAAACCAAGGAAACTGGGATGATCCTTTGAATTCACCACAAAATCACCCAACCACCCAATTCTCCACAACCAAACCCGGCACCCGTTCAAATTCGCGCTCGTTGTTGGTGACCACAATCCAGCCTTCTGCGCGGGCATGCGCGGCAATCCATAGATCGTTATTACCGATGGGTTGCCCATTTTTTTGCAGTTCGGCGCGGATTTCTCCGTAATGCTCCGCAGCCGCTATTGGCAGGGGGCAAACCTCGATCCGTGAGCGAAGTTGTTGAATGGCTGCGCGTGCCTTCTCTTTGGACTGACTCTTTTCGGCGCCAAAGCGTAACTCACCAAAGGTGACTACCGACATGGCCAGGTCGCTGGCGGCGTGGCGGGCGAAGCGTTCTCGGACGGCAGGCGGGTTGTGCTTGGCAATGTAGATGCAGGTGTTGGTATCGAGCAGGTAACGCACAGCCATCAGATCGACTCCCGTTCCTGCGGCGGGGTGTCGTCGCGGCCATCGGCCATGAAATCGGCGGGCAAGTCGGCCAGTGCGTCAAAAATCAGAACGGCGCTCTCCGGCATGGGGCGAAGAACGATTTCGTCGCCACGCCGAAAAATCTCGACCTGATCGACATCCAGACGAAATTCCTTGGGTAGCCGTACCGCCTGGCTGTTTCCAGACTGAAATACGCGGGCGTGTTGCATGTGTGCTCCCATTTCAAAATGTATATACGTGTTGTTTATATACCGTGGCTTCGCTACTGACAACTTGTTCCCGGCAGGGGCCCAGGTTCTCAATTTTCTTTATCAGGAAAAAATGCAACCCAACCTTCATGAATAGTCGAATACCGCTTGCTCAATCCAGATTGACATCGTCCACGGGCAGGTCGGGCGGCGCTTCAATGTCCATTCCGTCTTCGCCCCAGATTGCTTGAAACAAGTCCGCCGCGCAACGCCCGGTTTGCGGCGCCATGTGTGCCGCCGGTTCTCCCGATAGTGCTGGATTCGGGGCTATCGAGAATTCAGCCGGCCGCTTCATCAGTCGTTCATCCGCAGGTTGGTCGAGCAGTGTGTCTTCGGCAGCCCGGCGGGCGGCGTCGATCATGAATTCCGAGCGGGACTTGCCCTGGCTTTGCGCGGCCCAGTCAATCAGGTTATGGATGTCTTCACGGACTCGGAGGTTGACAACGCGGGTGGCAGGCTGGTTTGCGGTCGTGGCTGTGGGGCGCTTGGTCATCTGTACACCTCTTTCCGATTGCCGATCTGCACGACAAGGACGCGCAACCGACCATCCTGGATGTCGCAGATGATTCGATATTCACCCACCCGATAACGCCAGAAACTGCCCAGTGGCCCGGTCAAAGCCTTGCCTGCGTCTCTGGGGTTCTGTGCATGGGCAATGCGTTCATCCAGGTAATCGAGGATTCTGCGCGCAGCTTGTGGGTCGAGTTTGCGAAGCTGCTTCTTCGCGGTCTCGGCGTAGTCAATTGTCCAGGCCAAGGTCTTTCCTTACGTCGGACGCAGAGAAGACCGGTTCTTGCCCGCTGCGTACCCGGTCGAGGACTTCCGCCGCAAGGTAGTAATCCTCCATTTCTTCCAGCCCGCTCTCGATAATTTGCCGAAGATAGTAAGCCTTGGTGCGGCCGGTTTGCGTTGCCAGGAAATCGAGCCGCTGTTCGACTTCAGGGGTGAGACGGATTGAAGTTGCCATGCGATGCACTCCTGTGAAATACACGTATTCAATGTATCACGCTCTCGTTTGCGCTTGCTTCACCCGAGATTGTCCATTAGCCATTTATCCACGAAATCGTAGGGTGCGCCGTGCGCACCATTAAGCGTAAATCGGTGCGCACGGCGCACCCTACGTTCCAATGAACAATCTCTATTCACCCGCCACCCAGCACAACAAATTCACCAGCGCCATTTGTTCCACCGTGTTGCATTTCACCGTCAGCAAATCCGGGCTGGCGACGACGATGGCGAGGCATTGGGCGCGGGAGATGGCGACGTTGAGGCGGTTTTTCGAGAACAGAAAGCCTATGTCGCGCGGCAGATCGTCTTCGCTGGACGTGGCCATGGAAACGATGACCACCGGGGCTTCCTGGCCCTGGAATTTGTCGACGGTGCCGACGCGCGCGCCGGCCGGCAGGGTCTGCTTGAGCAGGTTGACCTGCATGTTGTAGGGGGCGACGACGAGGATGTCATTCAGGCCGATGCGGTGCTTTTTGCCGTGGCGGTCGATGTGGTGCTGGTGCAGCAGATTGTCGAACAGGGTGCGGATGCGGTCGGCTTCTTCCGGGCTTTTCTGGCTGTTGCCAGCGTGGGCGACGGGGAGGAAGCGGATGCCGGTTTCGGGGAGGATGGGGTCGGGCTTGGTCTCGCCTGTGCTGAATCCCCCCCGGCCCCCCTTTGAGAAAGGGGGGAGCACGATGCGCTGATTACTGTTGGCGGCTTCCGGATGTAGGCGTCCGTCATACACGGCATCAGAAATGAACTGGCAGACGGCGGGGGCCATGCGCCAGCTTGTGGGTAGGAAGATGCCGCGTTCCGGGGCAACGGTGGCGCGACCGTCGAGCAGGTATTCCAGGCCGGATTCGCCGGAATGGCCGGGGTGGACGCCCTGGGTGGGTTGACCGAGTTGCATCGGGTCGCCGAGCAGGACGAGGTTGCGGGCGCAGGTGCCCAGAGCGAGCAGATTGGCGAGCGCGACCTGGCCGGCTTCATCGACAAAGAGATAGTCGAAGCTCTGGTCGAATTCTGCCTTGCTGAACAGCCAGGCGGTGCCGGCCACCAGTTGCTCGGTGTCGCCGATGCCGTCTGCGCTGTCTTCGTTGCGGATGAAGCTGCCGTCGAAATAGCTGTCCGGGTTGCGTCCGCTGGCTTTTTTGACGCCGGTGAAGCTCAGGTTCTGCTCCAGCGCGACTTTTTCCACGCCGGTCAGCAGGTTGTGGATGGCTTTGTGGGTATTGGAGGCGATGGCGATGCGCTTGCCGCGTGCGAGCAGATCGACAATCACGCGCGAGCCGGTCCAGGTCTTGCCGGCGCCGGGCGGCCCCTGGATGAACAAATGGCTGTGATCGAGGCCGGCAGCGGCGGCGATGATCTCGGGCAATTCGGCGGCGGCGGAAACCAGGGCGCTGCCTGGGGTGCGGCCGGCAATCTGCGGCAATTTGCGCCAGAGCACCGATTCCAGCGCGCGGTATCGCTGATCGCCCGCGATCAGGCTGTCGGCGACACGCCTGAGTGCGGCTTTCTGGTCTTCTGTGCTGAACGGGCTGCCCGGCCCGATGGACAGCGTTTCGGGTTGCGGGCGTTTGGCGGCAACACGCAGGATGGCGAGACGATTGTCTTCATCCAGCGTGAGTTCGCCCAGCGCTTCACCGTTGGCGGCGTTGGTCACCGCGTCGCCGGTTTTCAGTTTGGTTTCCTGTTCCGGGTAACGATAGGTGTAGATGACTGAGCGCTTGTCGGGCCGGGGCGGGTTGGCCGGGTCCCAGGACAGGCAGGCCAGGCATTCGGCATCTTCCAGCAAGGCTTCATCGCTCATTTCCATGCGCGCGAACATCGCCCACCACTGCGGCTTGGCTTCGCGGCGGTGGAAATCGAGCAGTTGGTAGGCAAGTTCGCGGGCGCGGTCGTCGGCATTCCACTGTTCAGGGTCTTCCGGCAGACCGCCGATCAGCGCCTGGCGATAGGCTTCAAGCTGAATATCCCAGGGCTTGGCGGCGGCTTCGTCTGCCTCGGGTTCCGCTTCTCGACTGGCCCAGGCCAGCGCTTCGGGACGCAGGCGCAACAGCCAGTCACGCAATTGCCAGGTGGAGCGGCAGTCGTCCTCGTTGTAGGCGCGGATGTCGGCCAGCAACTGCGCCTCGCCGGTTTCCTTCCAGCGCTCGTACCAGACGATGGACGCGCCGGCGCTTTTCACCTCGCCGGCGCGCTTCTCGGCATAGAAGGTTTCCAGATTCTTGATCGAGTAGCGCGGTTCGGAAACGCGCAGCCCCTCGCGCACGACCTTGTACAGATCAATCAGCTTGCCGGCGCGCAGCAGATGATCGACTGCCGCCTCGCGCGTGCCGTGAAGCGACATCAACCGCTTCAGTGCGGTCTCTTCATAGGCGGCGTAGTGGTAGATGTGCGCGGCCGGATGGCGTTTGAGGTGCTGCATGGCGAAGTCGATGAAGGCTTCGAAGGCGCGCCGTTCCTCGGCGCGGTTGTGCGCCCAGAAATCGTGAAAGCGAAACGTGCCGCGCTCGATGACGCCGACGCCGAACAGGTATTCCAGACCGCCGGCTTCGTAGGGATCGCCTTCCATGTCGAAGAACAGATCGCCCTTATCCGGCCGGGGCAGACGGGCGAAGCCGCGCGCGGGTTCGAGAGGCAGTAGTTCATGCCGGTTTTCGCCGGTGTCGCGTTTGTGGCGTTGCAACCGGGCTTGCTGGCGCAGACGGCCCAGGGGGTCGGGATGCAGTTTGGCGATGCGGGCGCTGTCGTCCAGATCGGCCAGCGCCGCCAGCGTAGCGATGCCGGCCGCCTGCAATTTGCGGATTTGCACGCGGCTGATGTTGGCCACTTGCGACAGATGATCGTCTTCCAGGCGTTTCTTTTCGCAAGCCTCGCGCCAGTGGCATAGGTCGCAGCGCGTTACCGGATCGGGATAAGTCAGTTTTTCAGATTGTCCGATGAAGGCCAGATAGCGTTGCCGCAGCGTGGTGAAGTAGGCCAGATAGTCGGCGGTGCGGTAACTGCGCTCGCTGCCGTCACCAAAATACAGATGCACCCGCTCCGGCGCGCGGCCTTGCGCCTGATGCAACAGGTCGGCGTAAAAGCAGAGCTGGATCAAAAACTTGGCTTTGGGCGAGCGGGCCAGCTTGGTATCGGCCACTTCGTAATGCCAATCGCCCAGATTCGATGCGCCTGGCACGCGAACAAGGAAATCGGCATAGCCGGCAAATGCATCGTGTCGCAACGCCGCCTGATAGATCACCTCGTCACCGCGACGCATCGCCTCCAGCGTCGCCGCGACTGCCGCATCCAGATTGCCGGGACCGGCTTTCAGGTCGGTGACATGGCGACCCGCCTGCACCAAGCGTTGCAGATAGCGCTCTTCATGAGCGAAACCGTGCGCCTGCACCAACTGTGTTTCATCGTCGTCCGCCGTGCGCGCAGGCGCGGTTTCGGGATGGAGCAGCGCCTGAAGATCGAGCGCGGTTAGGTGCTCGCAATCGAGGAAATTGGCGAGGTCGGAGGCGGAGTGGAGAAGTTGGCTGTCAAAGATGCGCATGTATCTGCCTTTCGGTATGGATTCGCCTGCTCATTGGTCCGCTACCCCTCTCTCTACCCGAACCTTGTAACCCCATTCCGCTTCCTTGATGCCGCGATCCAGATATTTCTCCGAGTACCCTTCCGGCACTTGCCGCCACCAGGTGGTCTCCCGGTAGTTGGTGCCGGGCTCATGTTTCACCAATTGATCGCCTTCCAGTACTGCCCAATTTCGGGAATTGCGATGCAGTTGCAGTTTGTCGAAGGCGTAGCGGCCTGGACGGATATGGTAGACATAGGCGCGGCCGCTGGTGCCGACGGACTGAATAGTCTTGGCTTCAAGCAATAGATAGGTGTTTGCCCGCATACGGCGGATTTCCAGCTTGCCCTTACTGTGGACGACAGGTTCCCCGTCTTCAAATCGGAAATCGCTTTTCACCAGCCGATAGACGCCGCTGAGATCGGGCATCTCAGGCAGCCGATGGGGGGCGCTGACGATGGATGGCGAGGTGGGTTTCGGCTGGGGGGTGTGGATGATGTGCTGGCTGGGGGCGGGCCGGGATTCCGGGGTTTTCCACCAGGTCGCCACAGTCATCAGCAGGGGCGAGAAGATCAGCATGGTGAGCACATAGAACACCGCGCCGCGCGCCAGTTGGCGCAGGGATTCGGGCATGTCGGAGCGGTCGAGCGGTGGCTTGCGCGAGCGTGAGGGGCGTGAGGGGCGCGGGGGAGGCGGTGGCGGATAGCTTCCCGCTGGCGTCCGGTGGGGTTCGGCCCTGGCTTCCTGTTGTGCGATCCAGCGGTCGTGCGCGGCGCGTTTGTCGGGGTCGGACAGCGCCCGGTAGGCGATGTTGAGCAAAACCATGACGCGGGCGGCGTCCGGGTTGCCGGGGTTACGGTCGGGATGGTGCTTCTGCGACAAGCGCCGGTAGGCCGCGCGGATTAGATCGGTCGACGCGGTGCGCGAAACTTTCAGGTTGTCGTAGTAGGTGTGGAAGCGGGGCATGGGGCATCTTAGCCACCCTGCTCGCTCACAGGATGAGCGAGTGCCCCTTGCGGCGGTGCAATATTGATCAGGGGTAGTTCCGCCTCGCCGCATCCAGTCGCTCGCAAACCTTGGCGCGCAATTCTGGCGGCTCCAGCACAGTGCAGCCGGCGCCGTAGCGGAGGATGTCCATGAGCAACTCTTCGTCGTGGCTGTAGGGGAGTTCCAGCAGGTAGGCGCCGTCCGCCTCGAAGTGTGCGCGCTGATCGCAGTGCCAGATTTCGCTGGCCGCCCAGCGCGCGCTGGAGGGGTGGAAACGCAGCGTGGCCCATTTCACTTCCTTGCCTGACCAGATGCCGTAGCCGTTTTCCAGCAGGGCGTTCAGTTCGGTGTCGTCCACTTCGCTGGCGGGTTCATTGAGGATTTCCGCCGCAACCAGGTTGTCCAGGGCGAAGGTGCGGACCGCCTCGCGCAAATGGCACCAGGCCACCAGATACCAGACTTCGCGGTAGTGGATGAGGCGTTGCGGCGAGACGGTGCGTGCCGTGGTCTGGTGGGTGAAGCGGCTGTCATGGGTCAGCCGCAGGCGTTGCCGGCGCAGCAGCGCCTGGACCACGGTTTCGAAGTGGCGCGGTGAGACCAGCCGTTTGAAGCGGTGGTGGATGAATACCCGCCGCTCGATCTCGCGCGTGGCGGATTCCGGTTGTTCCAGAATGCCGGCCAGGCGCGCGCGGAAGGCGCTGAAATGCGGCTGGAGTACGCCCGGTTCGATGTGTTCCAGCAGATGTTCGATGGTGAGCAGGGCGTGAATTTCACTGGCGTTGAACCAGACGCCGGGCAGTTCATAGCGCGGGCCAGCCTGGGTAGGCGGCGCCAGCCGGTAACCGCGACCTTCGCGATCCCATTCGATGGGGGCGTTGAGATGGCTGCGAAGATGTTCCAGGTCGCGCTTGAAGGTGGCGATGGAGATGCCGAGTTCATCCAGAAAGCGTCTGACCGGCACGCAGCGGTTAGCTCTCAGGAGTTTGTCGATGTGGTAAATGCGCTCGGTCTGATTCATATGTGCTCCCGGTATTGGGTCATCTTACCGATGCATTTATCTTCACGAAGGCGACGTAAGGTAATTCCGTAGAACACGAATCCGAGTTTGTAGGTTGTGGATTTTGGCGGCTTTTGCAGTTATCTGAGCGGCATCCGTGGAACAGCATTCCAGTGCTTCGATGCCTGAGAAAGCGGTCATTCGTGAACGGCTGGTATCAGGTTGGGGTGAGCGTCGGTTCAGGCCGAGCAAGAGTCGGTCGATGCAGCCCGCCGGAATGGCTCTTCAGGGTCGAAAGCCGCAATTCGTAATCAACGGAAGCCGCCGTTCCCGAACCTCGGCGATCTTGGCCGGGCAAACCGAATTCGGCATGCCCCATCCAATTTTCCGCATCAGCCAGCCTCTAGGCAGGCTGGGCTTCTACCCGGCTGGGCGGCCTTACAGCCCCTGCCGCGCCATCGCCCGGCGCATGAAGGCGATCTGGGTTTGCAGCGAGAGGTCCTTGGGACAGACGTCCTGGCAGCCGAGCAGGCTCATGCAGCCGAAGATGCCGCTGTCATCGCCGATGAGCTGGTAATACTCGGCGTCGGAGCGGTCGTCGCGCGGGTCGAGGCGGAAGCGCGCGAGCTTGTTCATGCCCACCGCGCCGACGAAATCCGGCCGCATCTGGGCGCTGCCGCAAGCGGCCACGCAGCAGCCGCATTCGATGCAGCGGTCGAGTTCGTAGACGGCTTCGGCCAGGTCCGGGTCCATCGCGGCTTCAATCTCGTTCGGGTTTACCTCGCTGGCCAAGTGCACCCAGGCTTGCAGGCGCTCGCTCATGGCGCGCATCCATTTGCCGGTATTCACCGAGAGATCGGCGATGAGTTCGAAGCCGGGCAGCGGGAACAGGCGGATCTCGGCCGGGAGCTCGCCGGTGAGCGTGCGGCAGGCCAGGCCGGGGCGGCCATTGATGAGCATGGCGCAGGAACCGCAGACCCCGGCACGGCAGACAAAATCGAAATTGAGGCCGGGTTCGTGTTCTTCGCGGATGCGGGTGAGCGCGATGAACAGCGTCATGCCCGGCGTTTCCTCCACCGGGTACTCGCGCACGCCGGGCTGGCTGTCGGGGTCGCGCGGGTTGTGGCGGAAAACGTGGAAAGTGAGGGTGCGAGTGGTCATGGAAAAATCATGGCAAGTTGTAGCCCGGATGCAGCACAGCGGAATCCGGGGAGCACACCACGCAAGGCCCCGGATTCCGCTATCGCTGCATCCGGGCCACCTGTTTGGTTCCGGCTTGTCCGGCTAAGGGCATGGCGGCCCCGCCGCCCCGAATGATGAAACCGGACGCCCCTGTAGCGCAGGCGTCCTCGCCTGCTCTTGGCGCTGAATGCAGGCGGGACGCCTGCGCTACAGAGGCGTGGTTGTTTCACGTTAAGGGTCATGGCAGCGGTTCGTCCAGGCGCTCGTTGCGGCCACGGTATTTCAGCGGCAGGTGGTGCTTGAACGACATCAGATAGGACTGGGCGGCGTAACGATCCAGCTTGGCGGCGTGCATCTCGTCCACCTCGGCCTGGCGCTGGGCGGTATCGGGATGGTCGATGAGGTTCTTGGCGCCGTAGCCGCGAAAACCGGGCGGCAGTTCCATACCCAACACATCCAGCGCTTCGTAATCCAGCGTTGGCAGCGCGTCGCCCTCGCGCCAGCAGGCCAGGGTGCGGTTGAGCCAGTCGCGGTCATTGCGCGCGGGATAATCCTCGCGGAAGTGCGCGCCCCGGCTTTCCGTGCGATTCAGGGCGCCCATCGCCACGGTGAGCGCGACTTTCAGCATGCGCGGCAGACGGTAGGCGAGCACCAGTTCGGGGTTGGCATCCAATCCACCGCTGTTTCCACCGCTGTTTCCACCATTCACGCCGACCTGGCGGCTGCGTTGGAGCAGGTCCGCCAGTTCCGCCACCGCGCTTTCCAGATCAGGGCCGTTGCGGAACAGGCCGACCTTGTCGGTCATGATCTGTTCCATGCGCCGCCGTAGTTCGACCGCGTTCTCCTGGCCGGGATTGGCGATGAGTTGTTCCAGGTGACGCTGTTCACGCTGCACGAAGTCACGCGCCAACGCGGTGGATACCTCCAGTTCGCCCTGTGGCGACTGGCAGAAATCGGCGACGTATTCGCCCACCAGCATGCCCGCCACCACGGTTTCCGCCACCGAGTTGCCGCCCAGGCGGTTGAAACCGTGCAGGTCCCAACAGGCCGCCTCGCCGCAGGAGAACAGGCCGGAAAGCCAGGGCGATTCGCCGCGAAAATCCGTGCGCACGCCACCCATGGAGTAATGCTGGGTGGGACGCACCGGGATGAAATCTTGCGCCGGGTCCAGCCCCAGGAAATAGCGGCAGATGTCTTTCACCTCGCGCAGATTGCGGTCGATGTGCGCGGCGCCGAGTTGCGTGATGTCCAGCCAGAGGTGTTCACCATAAGGCGATTGAACACCCCTCCCCGACCGCATGTGCTCGGCCATGCGGCGCGAGACCACATCGCGCGAAGCCAGGTCTTTCTTCTCCGGCTCGTAATCGGGCATGAAGCGGTGGCCATCGACGTCGCGCAGAACGCCGCCGTCGCCACGACAGCCCTCGGTCACCAGAATGCCGGCGGGAACGATGGCGGTGGGATGGAACTGCACCGCTTCCATGTTGCCCAGGCGCGCCACCCCGGTTTCCAGGGCCAGCGCCGCACCCATGCCTTCGTTGATCAGGGCGTTGGTGGAAATGCCGTAGAGGCGCCCGTAACCGCCGCTGGCGATGACCGTGGCGCGCGCCAGGTGCGCGGAGAGTTCGCCCGTGATGAGGTCACGTACCACTGCGCCATGGCAACGCTGGCCGTCGTGGATCAAGGCCAGCGCTTCCTGGCGCTCGTGTACCGGGATGGCTTCGGCGATGACCCGATCAGACACGGTGTAGAGCATGGCGTGGCCGGTGCCGTCCGAGGTGTGGCAGGTGCGCCATTTGCGGGTGCCGCCGAAGTCGCGCGCGGTAATCAGGCCCTGCGCGGCTTCGCGTTCCGTCAGGGTCACCCGCTGGCCGTTGATGACCACCTCATGATCCCCCGCGCGTACCCGGCTCCAGGCCACGCCCCAGGCGGCCAGTTCACGAATGGCCTTGGGCGCGACATGGGCGAACATGCGTGCGACCCGTTGATCGCAGCCCCAGTCGGAACCGCGCACGGTGTCCTCGAAATGCACGTCCTCGTTATCGCCCTCGCCCTTGCAGCAATTCGCCAGGCTGGCCTGCATGCCGCCCTGAGCGGCGACCGAATGCGAGCGCTTGGCCGGCACCAGCGACAGGATCAGCGGCTCCAGGCCGCGCCGTTTCGCCGCCAGAGCGACCCGCTGCCCGGCGAGGCCGCCGCCGATGACCAGCACGTCGGAGTGGATGATTTTCATGATCTCCCCCCCTTTCTCAAACAGGGGTTAACGCGAAACAAGCTCGCGCTTCCCCTGTAGCGCCGGCGCCTC
>JAUYFQ010000082.1 GCA_030690895.1 Sulfuricellaceae bacterium | reverse complement strand
TGCTCCTGGATTTCCTTCTTCCACTGCCCTACCTGGACCGGGTGAACGCCGTACTCCTGGCCGATCTCGTTGAGCGTCTTGACCCCGCGCAAGGCTTCCAGACCGACCTTGGCCTTGAACTCGGGGACATGCACCTTCCGCTTTTTCGCTTCGCTCATCGCTTTTCATTCCTTATGCCATCGCGCAGCTTAATCTGGTGTCTTGGAAACGGGGTCCACAATAGTTCCTGGCGGCAAGCCAGGGTGCCATGCTCAATGGAAGACTCGCAACGAGTCATCACTAAACTGTCCATGTTATATCCGTAGTTTGATGGATAAACTAATTACATCAATATGATGGTGCATATCGTAACTGTCCAATAAACTGTCCAGTGAAGTGTCCTTTCTGGAAACTGAACGCGATCAAAACCATGGCAGATATCGGCGTCTTTCAACCCCTCTTCCCGGAAGAGCGTGTCCTCGGCCCTCTGCTGGAGCAGGCGGCTGAGCTGGCGTCCCATTGCCACCGGCTCTCCGCCTATGCTGGCCAGCCCCTTGCCCTTGCCCTGGCACCGCGCCTGCGGGCCATGAACTCCTACTACACCAACAAGATCGAGGGCCAGCACACCCGGCCGGCGGACATCGAGCGTGCTCTTGCGAACCAGTATGACGCCGACGCCAAGCAGGCCCGCAAGCAGCGCCTGGCAGTCGCCCACATGGACGCCGAGGCGGAATTGGAGGCGCGGGTGGCCGGACTGTCCCGACAGACACTCTATGACCCGGCCTTCATCGGCGACATCCACGCCGCCCTGTACTGCCGTTTGCCCGAGGCCGACCGCGTTACCGACGAAGGGGATGAGATCATCGTCCCTGGTGCCTGGCGCACCCGGCAAGTCGCAGCCGGTCGGCACGTGGCCCCGCCAGCGGAGGAAGTGGAAGGATTGCTGGCCGCCTGGTCAGCCCGATATCGCCTGCTGCCTGGCCTGGAACAGGCTGTGGTGGGGGTGGCGTGTGCGCATCATCGCCTGCTGTGGATACACCCATTCCGCGATGGCAACGGCCGCGCCGCCCGTCTGCATTCGCACCTGGTCTTCTACAATCTGGGCCTGACTCAGGGACTGTGGTCACCCATGCGCGGCCTCGCGCGCAGGCAGGAGGACTACTACGCACACCTCAACAATGCCGACTTTGCGCGCCGCCACGACTATGATGGTCGCGGCCCCCTGTCCCAGGAAGATCTGGTGGCCTTTGCCAGCTTTTTCCTGGAAACCTGTCTCGACCAGGCGCAGTTCATGGCCGGCAAACTGGACCTTGGCAGCCTGCGGGACCGTATCGCCGATCTGCTCACCTGGTTGGGGGCGCATCCTTGGCAGATGGGCAGTGAGAAATCGGTCGTCAAGGCCGATGCTCTGGAAGCAGTCCACTACGTGGCTATGGCCGGCCCGGTGGAACGTGCCCGTTTCATGGCCATGACCGGATTGCCTGATCGCACCGCCCGGCGAGTGCTCGCCAGCCTGCTGGACTGGGGCTTGCTCACCTCCCCCAGCACTCGCGCCCCGGTGTCCTTCGCCGTGCCACTCGCCTCATTACGTTTCCTGTTTCCGCGCCTGTGGCCGGAGGCGGAGGCCGATACGGGCTGAACCAAGTGCGCCAATTCCGAGCCTGGTAAAGGTCTCTCGCGGTTGGGTGCGCACAGAGATATTCATACATATGCAGATCATTAATGTGGATATGTATGAAATGCCGGCCAACACACGCTCGGCGGATTCCACGTCCGTTCCATGAAAACCCAGCACCAAGCTGGGCAGCAGTTCGTATCGGTGCGCGGCTTTGGGGTGCCGCATCAGCCGCCATAGGCTTTGGATCAGATTCTCTTCACATGCCAGTCTTTGCTACACAGTCCCAGCGAGGCCACCGCTCTGACGATGCACCGCGACATAGCCGCGCCTACCCCTCATCGTCTCGATCCGCTTGAACTCCTGCACTGCGGATTCCTCGTCCAGGAAGACCTGCTGCTTCATCCCGCCACGCCGGTTGTGCAAACCATACCAGCGCCGATACAGAACAAACGCGCCCAGCAGGTCACGCTCCAGGGCCAGCACGTAGCCGCGCTGGTCGCTCCTGAACTCAATGCGCACTGCCCATGCCCTCCAGCTCAGTGATTTCCTGCCACAGCCGCTCTTCGTCGGAATCGGTGTAGATGCTCGTGGTAGCCAGGCTCGCGTGCCCCAGGAGTTTTTGAACGAGGTTGACCGGAACGCCAGCCGATCCCATATGACTGCCACAGGTGTGTCTCAACCAGTGGACGCTGGCCCGGTCGAAGGCTTTGGCTTCCTGGCCGCGGCCATCCGCGCGCAACGCATCAGCCGCGCTCTGGAACAGGCCACGAATCGCCTTGTAGAGCCCGCTCGAAGAGACGGGATCATTGCCGTCGATTCTGGCGATGAGGGGCGTCTCCGGCGGGTTGGCAAGCGGATCGGGATCGAGGCCACGCTGAGCCAGATACGCGCCAAGCAGCGACACCACCCGCTCCGACAGCGGCACGGCGCGCCACTTCCCACCCTTGCCCAGCACCTTGAGCATCCAGCGGATGCCGAGACGGTCACGCAATGGCATCGTGTAGAGCCGCCCGATTTTCGCATCCACCAGTTCGGAAACCCGCAGGCCGGTGGCGTGTGCAAACGGCAGGACGAACCGGAGACGGTGGGCATGCTCATCCAGCGGCAGACCGTGCAGGTGGTCCATGAGGTATTGCCACTGGCCGACCGAGAGCACGCGAGTCAGCTCGATGTCCTCGGGTGCTTCTTCGTGGCGTGCCAGCCCCTTGCTCACTGCATCCCAGGGGTTGAATGCACAGTATTGGACGCGCACCAGCCACTCGAACAGGCCGGAGGCTACCCACGATCACGGATGCGCTCCAGCAGCGCGCCGATGGTCGGGATGTCGGCGAGCGCCAGCCGCTCGGCCACCGGTTGGTCGAACCAGGCGGAAACCGGGTCGTCTGCCACGGGATCGGTGGCCAGCAGCCGCTCGATCCAGATCAAAGCGGCAAGCTGGCGGTCGAGGAGTCGTTGCCGATGCCATGCTTTCCTGTTCGCAGCCTGCGGATAGGTATCCAGATACTGGCGAATCAGATCAGCCTCACGGCTGTAGGCTTCACCGCGACCAGCCTGCTTGGCATCCGGAACTGGTTTGGGGTGAAGCCGCAAGCTTCCACCGAGATTCAACCCTCGCGGCTCAAGCGAATCACGGAGGAAACGTGACCTGCGACAACTGCCATTTGCCTGTTTCGCGCCACCCCCATGCCCCTCACATACGGCCTGGCATCGACCCGGAAGGCGCCAAATGGCCTTTGCTGAATGATGATCTGCAAGGAACAGGTTGCGCTGGCTGCGGGGGGGACGTGCTAAAGTATTCTTACCATGTAAGAGAAAGAGGCCGCCATGCTGACTGTCACCGTTTCCGATAAAGGCCAGGTCGTCATTCCAGTGGAAATCCGTCGCCGCCTGGGCATCACTCCCGGCTGCCAACTTGATTTCAGCCTGGAAGGGAATGTCATTCACGCCGAGGTGAAGCGCCAGGTAGCCCAAACCAATGCCGAAGACGGCTTCGGCATGCTGGTTTGCAAGCGGCCGGGCGCTCGCCGGCTTGCCGATTTCGATGTCGCCGCCGCCATGCGAGAAGCTGAAGGAGATCGCGAAGATGATCGCGCTTGATACCAACATCCTGGCGCGTTTCTACGTCGATGACCCGGCCGACCCCGAGGCCGCCAGGCAACGTCCGATCGCACGCCGCATCCTGAGCGAGTCCCCACAGGTGTTCGTGCCCCTGACGGTGATCCTCGAACTCGAATGGGTATTGCGTGCTTTTTATGGCTTTGCCGCTGAGGATTTCGTTCGGGTTGTCAAACATCTGCTCGGATTGGTCAACGTCAGCGTCGAGGAATGGTCGCGCATCAGTGATGCCCTGGCCTGGCATGCCGAGGGGCTGGACTTCGCTGATGCCTTGCACCTGCTGGCCAGCGGCCATTGCGCGGAATTCATGAGCTTTGACGACCGTCGCTTCGCACGCCGAGCGAAGCGTCTGGGGGTCAGACCCGCAGTTGCTGTGCCTGCCGCATAGGGGCAGGTATGCAGGTTGGAGATTCCTTAAGCTTCGTACCTCCTGGATGACAAGTACTGTTACGCATGAACTACGACCCGCGACTACGCCTGACCGATGCCGATGGCCTGGCGGACAACACTGACCCGGCAATCATCGTGCTCGACATCAGCAGGCGGGACATCGAGACCGGCAACATCGCCAGCGCCCTTGAACGCCTCCATGTGCTGACCGATAGCGCCGAGAACATGCGGCTCTACCGCGAATCGCTGTTCTTCCAGGTCAGCGGCTACGATCACGATCCAAGGGAAGTGCCGGAAATCCCGGAAGTACGCGCTTTCTTCCGCCGCCTGGCCGCCGAATGGCCGCACTGGTTGTGGTTTCTCCATAGGGGAATTGGCGCCATTCAGCTACTGCTGGCCCTGCTGTGCAAGGTTCGCGTGGTTCGCGGACGGGCAGGGGTGTTCGGCACGGAGTTCGAAAGCATGGCCGAGCTTCAGAACACCCTCGTCGACTTGTTCGACCGTGGCAACGCGCTGTTCGAGGCTTATGCGGTGACCGACATGGAGGCGTCCGAGTCGGCCGACAGCGCGGTCAAAGACTTGCTGGGTGAGCCTGCGTGATGATCCGGTGACTGCGGATTGTGGCGCTGTTCTCCAACACAACGAAAACCATTATTTACAATTAACACATATTGTGTCAATAATGGTTTCACCATGCCAAGCAAACCCCCGCTCGCGTTTCCGTCGGAATCCAGGCTGCTCACTGAGTTCGGTGAGCGGCTGCGGCTCGCGCGCTTGCGTCGGCGCTTGACCACCACGACGGTTGCTGCGCGTTGTGCGATTTCTCGCCCGACCCTGGTCAAGGTGGAACGCGGAGACCCCTCGGTGACGATCGGCACCTACCTCCGGGTGCTTTCCGTCTATGGCCTCGAAAGCGACCTGTCGGCCGTCGCGGCCGATGACGCGCTCGGCCGCCGGCTGCAAGACCTGGCGTTGGCTGCGCCCAGGAAGGGCACCCGATGAGCGACACGCTGGAAGTCTGGCTCGACAGCGACCTTTGCCCGTTGCAACAACTGGGGACGTTGTCGCACGACCGTGGCCAGGTGTGGTTTACCTACAGCAAGACCTGGCTCAGACAGGACATCGCATTCGCCATCGACCCCCAACTGAGCCTGGACGCCGCGCCGTTTTTCCCCAAGGCGGAGACCGGCAACTTCGGCATCTTCCTCGACTCGTCGCCCGACCGCTGGGGACAGACCCTCATGCGTCGTCGTGAGGCGTTGCAAGCCAAGGATGCAGGCCGCCCGGCACGCACGCTCTACCCCTGGGACTTCCTCCTTGGCGTGCAGGATGTCACCCGGCAGGGCGCATTGCGTTTCCGCTTCACGGGAAGCGAAGACTTCCTGGACTATGAGCCCCGGGCGGCCCCGCCAGTCACCAGCCTGGCCGAGCTCGCGGTCATCGCGGGTGAACTCACGCACAAGCGCATTGACGACCTCGACCAGCTACGCCGGTGGCTTGCCGTGCTGGTGGCCCCAGGCGCTTCGCTTGGCGGCGCACGCCCCAAAGCCAACTTCCGGGAAAATGACGGATCATTCTGGATCGCCAAGTTCCCCGCGTATGACGATGACCGGGACATCGGGGCCTGGGAGGGGGTCGCCTGGACCCTCGCCCGACAGGCCGGCATCGACGTGCCGGACGCCAGGGTGGCACGACTGAATCCGCGCGGCTACCACACCTTCAGCGTGCGGCGTTTCGATCGTGCCGAGGACCGTCGTCGTTTCTATGCCTCGGCCATGACCCTGCTGAAGAAAGACGTCAGCGAAGGCACCAGTTATCTGGAACTCGCCGAGTTTCTGCAAAAGCACGGCCACCCCGACCACGTGCGCGGCGACCTGGAGCAACTGTTTCGCCGCGTGGCCTTCAATGTCGCGATCGGCAACCGCGATGACCACCTGCGCAATCATGGATTCATCCTGAGCACGAAAGGCTGGCGCCTGGCGCCGGCCTTCGACGTCAATCCGAACATCGACAAGGCCGAGCATGTGCTCAACCTGGATGATGTCGACAACCGCCCGTCGCTGGAGACCGTGCTCTCGACCGCGCCGTTCTATGGCCTCACGTCCGCGCGTGCCCAAGCCTTCGTGGCCGAGGTGATGCGTGCCGTCGCGGGATGGCCTGGCATCGCCGGTGGCGCCGGCATCGCGCGTGCCGACATCGAGGTCACCGCGAGTTCGTTCAGTGCGCACGCCGAGTTCAGCGCAGCGAGCTGAATGGTGAACTGAGCGATGTGCGGCCGCTACGCCTTCAACGCCACCCCCGCCCAGGTCGCGGAGCACTTCGGCCTGGCTGCCTGTGCCGATTTCGCGCCGCGCTTCAACATTCCTCCCGGCACCGACATTCCGGTGATCCGCCACTCCCCCGAAGGCCAGCGCGTACTGCACCTGCTGCGCTGGGGGCTAATTCCGCACTGGGCCAAAGACCCCACCATCGGCAACAAGCTCAACAACGCGCGCGGCGAAAGCGTGGCCGAGAAGCCCGCGTTCCGCGAAGCCTTCAAACGCCGCCGCTGCCTGATCCCGGCCAGCGGCTTCTTTGAGTGGGGCACGCAAGGCAAGGCCAAGCAGCCGTATTACATCAGCCTGAAATCCGGGGATCCGCTCGCGATGGCCGGCCTATGGGAATCCTGGAAATCACCCAACGGCGAAATCCTGCGTACTTGCGCCATTGTCACCACCGGCCCGAATGCGCTGATGCAACCCATCCACGACCGCATGCCAGTGATCCTCGCGCCGGAACACTGGCAAGTTTGGCTGAGCGCGCAGTCGGAAGATGTAGCTGGGCTGCTCATCCCGTATCAGGCCGAAGCCATGCGAGCCTGGCCGGTCGACCGGCGGGTGAGCAAGGCGGGGGAGGATGACGCGGGGATGATCGAACCGTGCTTATCCGGTTGTCACCCAAACCCCCTACCGGTAGTGGGTAGCCCGGATGCAGCGCAGCGGAATCCGGGGTTTCAGGACGAGCAATCCCCGGATTCCGCTGCGCTGCATCCGGGCTACGAATCTTGGGAGCTAACCAGATAAGCACGGATCGAACCACTCGACTGAAGCCACGCAGGTTGGGTCAGCGTAGCGTGACCCGACAAGCCCCTCCAACAACGAAGACCATCATGCCCCACCACCCCTTTGCCCACGCCCGCATCCACAACCTCGAAATCGAAGTCGTCATCGGCGACATCGTCCAGCAGCCCGACATGGCAGCCATCGTCAACGCCGCCAACGCTCATCTGTTGCCGGGAGGCGGCGTGTGCGGTGCCATCTTCGCGGCGGCGGGGCGTGAGGAACTACAGGCCGCCTGTCACACGCTGGCGCCGATCCAGCCAGGCGAAGCGGTGCTCACCCCCGCGTTCCGGCTGCCCAACCGCGCCATCCTGCACGCCTGCGGGCCGCGTTACGGGGTGGACCCGAATCCCGGCGAATTGCTCGCTGCCTGCTACCGCAACCTCCTCGAACTGGCGGAACGCCACCAGCTCGAATCGCTCGCCATTCCCGCTATTTCGACCGGCATTTATGGCTTCCCGGCGGAGGCAGCGACGGTAATCTGCATCAACACCCTCCGGCAGGCCAGCGCGCAGACGCACCAGCTCAAGCGCATTCGCTTCGTGGTGCGCGATGCCGAGATGGCCCGGCGCTACTCTGGACGCATTTGAGCAAGGGCTCATGGCAGTTGGAAATTCGGGTGCAGGTCGACAGGCTGGCTGCTGCCTGCCGTAGCGGATCGCCGTCACGCCTGAGCACCTGGTTCAGTCGCTTCAGGCTGTTTTATTTCGCCAGGCACAATTGCGCTGTAGCAAGGGAAATGGCCATGTCGCCGCACCTACGAGGTGCGATGGTGCTGAAGCCAAACCGTACGGCCTGGCTCACCTTATTCGCGCCACTCCCTTGAATGCCACACCCGAATGACAACTGGCCGCCCCTGCTCATCCAGGCGATAGCGAATGACATACGCCCCGGCGCCAAAGGCGGCAAAGACCTCCCGTCGGGTGCGATCCGGCATCGGCCGACCGATCTCAGGGAAAGTTTCCAGTTGGCGTGCCGCCGCCTGAATGCAGCGCAGGGCGTTGCTGGCGGCATTGGCATTTTTCTCGGCCAGAAAGTCGTGCAACCGCTCGACATCCGTCAGCGCCTCCGGCAGCCAGATTACCTTGGGCATGGCGCGCGCTGACCCTCGGCGAGTTGATCGAGCCAGGCCATCACGCGCTCCTGCTCGATCGCCTGTCCCTCGGCCTGGTAATGCGCCCAGCGTGCCTCGTCCTCCAGGCGTTCGTGCTCTGCCGCCTCTTCCCGCTCCAGATATTCCAGCAGGGCCGTCTTGATGACCCAATGCGGCGCGCGGTCCTTGGCCTGAGCCAAGGATTTGAGCCGCTCGCGGGTGGCCTCGTCGAGTTTGATGCCGAGCGTGGTAGTGGTCATGGCAACTCCGGTTGCGATAAGTACAACCCGATTATGGGTGTCGGCTGGATGGCGGACAAGCAGGCCAGCGTGGCGCCAAATCAGAAGGGATTTCCGGAGGTTCAGCAACTGGCGAGCCGCCACCCGGCCCCCTGCCTGCGGGCAACTGGAAACCTCACCTGAGACCAGACAAGTGGTATCAGGTCCACCTCTCACCAGCAACCCGCGTGCGAGAATCCCGCCAGACCAGCAGGGAGATCGAGAAATGCCGGCACACCAAGCACCACGAACACCAGGCAAGACATGAGTTACCAACCATGAGCGCCGTCGATTCCTCCCTTGCCCGCATCCAGACAGAACAAGAACATGCCACCACGGGCGGCCCCTATCCTTCCTTTCCACCCCTTCGCCCGCGTGTTCATGGTATTGAACCGGGCAAGTGCGATACGGGAACCGTAACAACAGGCAAGACATATTCAATGACTCGCGAGCAAATACTCCAGGCCTTCGACCGCATCCGCGTCTGGCAACAGGGCGACAAACGCGCCCCCCACAAACCCCTGCTGGTGCTGCTCGCGCTCGGTCGCCTCCAGCGCGGTGAGGCGCCGGTGATGGAGTTCAGCCAGATCGACGCCTCTCTGAAAACACTCATCGACGAATTCGGCCCCTCCGGCGCCGGCCAGAACCGACACCTGCCGTTCTGGCACCTGGCCACGGATGAGGCAGGCGGGCTATGGCAACTCACCGGCCCGGCCAATATTCTGGAACGCGCGCGCGGCGCCACACCCAGTCTCATGGAACTCCGGCAGCACCACATTGCGGGCGGCTTCTCACCTGCCGTACAGGCTGCGCTTCAGCATGATCCCGGCCTCCTCCAGGAAGTAGCCCGACGAATCCTGAATGCCCATTTCCCGGAAACATTGCACGCCGACATCCTGGCCGCCGTGGGCTTGAACCTGATGGAAACCGGCAAGGCCCGATCAGAAAGCGGCGAATACAATCGCCGCTACCGCGACCCTGGTTTCCGCGAGCGCGTATTGCGCGCCTACGAATACCGCTGCTGCGTCTGCGTACGATCTGCGCCTGGGGCAACAGACCATCGGCCTGGAAGCCGCCCACATCAAATGGTTCCAGGCCGGCGGGCCGGATGTGGAAAGCAACGGCCTGGCCCTGTGCGCGCTGCACCACAAGATCTTCGATCTGGGTGCCTTCACCATCCTGCCCGACAGCTACAAGCTGGTGTTCAGCCAGCAGGTGGCCGGCAGCGAAACAACCAAGCACGCCTTGCTGGAGCGGCATGGCAATCCGTGCCTCTACCCGCAAAACGCTGATTACTTGCCGGCGGGGCAGTTTCTGGTTTGGCATGGGAAGGAAGTTTTCAAACAACCTCAGCGCAAATTCTGAGAAAAGGGGTGCGTCAACATGGAACTGGATGATTTTCGGGAAGAGCTGCTGGATGCTGTCCAGATGCGGTTGCCAGTAGAACCGACCAAGGCAGATCGTGAATTCGCGTTTCTTTGCGAGGTTGGTGAGCGCCTGATCCAGGCGGAGGAATTCAGTGATTTCATCCCCAGCCACTTCATGGGGACAGGCTCCAAGAACCGCAAGCTTCGGGTTGATGGCTATGAACTCGACGAATCCGATGATTCCATGCGTCTTGTTATCACGGACTTCTCAGGCACGAAACAGACCGATGCCATAACACGCACCAAGGCAGAAGCCATTTTTGGGCAACTCCAGGCTTTCGTCGAGGATGCGTTATCTGGTCGTCTCTGGAACAACGTTCCGGCTGGTATGGATGATGGGCTTGAACTTGCAGGGATGGTCGCTGACAAGCACCCAGCCTTGGTCCGATATCGTTTCTACCTGTTTACTGACACAAACCTGAGCGAGCGCGTCAAAGACCTGCCTCAGGGTGAAATAGATGGACACCCAGTCGAATATCACGTCTGGGACATTGGACGCCTGTTTACAGTTTCATCCTCACCTTTCGGAGCGGAGGAGCTTGAGATTGATTTCACAAAGTTTGTACCGGGTGGGCTTCCCTGTCTGGCGGCAAGTCAGGCAGAAGATTACCAAGGCTATCTTGCTGTTATTCCAGGGGTGGCCCTTGCAGAGCTCTATGACAGCTATGGAAGCAAACTGCTCGAAGGTAATGTTCGCTCTTATCTGAGCGCATCCGGCAAGATCAACAAGGGAATCCAAGCCACGATCCGCAAGGAGCCAGAGCGTTTCTTTGTGTACAACAACGGCATTTCAGCCACTGCCACTGAGGCAATCATTGTAGAAACCGCCTTGGGGCAACGACTTGTTTCAGCCAGATATTTCCAGATCGTCAACGGTGGACAGACTACGGCCTCATTGCATGTAGCTAGGGGCAAGGACAACGCTGACCTTGGTGCCATCCATGTGCAGATGAAGTTGTCTGTTGTGACTGCACGCGACACAGGAAAATTGGATGACATGATTCAGAGCATTGCCATGTATTCCAACAAGCAGAACAAGGTCAGCGATGCCGATTTCTTCTCTAACCACCCTTATCATCGGGCGATGGAGCGTCTATCACGCCGTGTTCCCGCCCCGAGAACTGGAGACGCGCAATACGACACCTACTGGTTCTATGAGCGTGCGAGAGGGCAATATCAGAACGAACAATCTGGATTGACTCAGACACAGAAGCGAGATTTCCAGCGAAGCAATCCGCGTGCGCAATTGGTGGTCAAGACCGACTTGGCGAAGTTCGAGAATTCCTGGCGACAACTTCCAAACATTGTCAGTAATGGTGCTCAGAAGAACTTCACCAGCTTTGCCGAGTACATCGGCAAGGTATGGGGTGAAAATGGTCATACATTTGACAACGATATCTATTTCAAGGAAGTCATTGCCCGTGCAATCATTTTCAGATCCGTCGAGAAATTGGTAAGCGCCGCAGATTGGTACGAGGGGGGCTATCGCGCAAACATCGTTACTTACTCGATTGCCAAACTCGCAAGCATGATTGAGCTGCAGAAACCTGGCTATTTACTCGGCTTCAAAGCCATCTGGGACCGTCAGGTTCTCTCTGATGCGCTTTCAGGTCAGCTTGACGTTATTGCGAAGGATGTCGTGATGGCGATAACTACGCCACCAGTGGACAGAATGAATATCACCGAGTGGTGCAAGAAAAGGGAATGCTGGGAGAATGTATTGGCATTGCCGATTCGGCTGTCCGACAACATCGTTGCCGAGCTTGTTCCACCCGATGAAGCTCGCAATATTGAAAGAGGGCAACGCCAGCAAGGAGTAATGGATGTCGGGATTCACGCACAGACAGATGTCATGCTGAAAGGAGCGGCATACTGGTCAGCGCTAGCAAATTGGGCACGCCAGCATTCACCCATTTTCGGCATGGAGGCTGACCTTCTAAGAAATGCATCGAGGATGGGCTGGACACCGACTCCTTTACAGGCAAGCCGTTTGATCAAGGTGAGCGAGAGGCTTGAGGGTGAAGGTTTCAAACGGAGTTAAAACTGGGTTTCAGTAACTTTGCCTGAGGATCGCGTGGACTTCCCAGAATCAATGGCGTTTCGCCACCCTATATACCTCTTGGACGGTGATGAGAAAGTGCCACTGCCCGACTGGGCTAAAGCATATCTTTGGCTGGGGTGGTGGTGCCGAAAATTGCAACTGGAGCATGACCGGCTGTTGGTGGTTTCAGTTTTACCCACAAGGGAGCTAGCTGCTGCATTTTCAGGACTAGGTTGCCTATTGGCAGGTGCCCAACAGTTCTGCGAGGGCTTCAACTGGCAGGACTTTCGCAATCTTCCGCCCGGTAGCGAGGTGTTCTGGAAAGTCCTCAATAACAATACCAAGTACAGAGGCATCGTTCTCGAACCAACTGACGGGGACACGGATTTGGTTCCAGTGAAGATAACCACACGAATTAACAAAGGAACCACTTGGTCTTTCTCGCCAAGCAAATTCGTGGAATGCCTGTTCAGTCAGGAAAATTTGCCGACACCACGTGGAACCGTGGCAATGGAAAATGCCATGCTGCTCCACCAAAGACTCGGCCTTGAAACCAAGCCGCGCTGGATATGGACGGCTGGTGCTGAGGCTCGCGTTGTGACCAATCAGACCAGGTTCCGGGAAGCACTGACCGGGTTGCAAATTGGCGCACAGGGTACCGCTGCCGTTCCATTCGAGGATGCTCTTTGCGCCCCAAGGGATGGCGATAGGCTAACAAAACTGCGCGTTTTATCGGTGGGCCATGCTTTTTTAAACGATGTTCCAGTCACCATACTCGATGGTGAAGCTGCATTCGATCAAAGAGATCAGATCGAGTCAGGCAACATTCTGATTCTGCTTGAACGAACCGAATATACGGCTGAGATTCACAATTACCTTCTGGATTTGCGCAATTGGGCCGAGGCACCACCACCAGAGATTTTGCAGGATATGCCATCCCGATTTCCTCCTGGCATGGAACTGACCGCTTTTGTAGTTCCGAAGAGCCCATAGCCATGGAACTGTCGGCCTTTCAGGAATCAAGACTGAGGTTCCGCAACGCTACGATGATGAAGGTCAGGGTCATGTCAATCAGTGCCCCGGCTGTTGGCTCTGTTTTGGAATCATGTCGGGCATTGTTTGATCTGCTGGATCGTGGCGATCCATTTCAGGCAGACCTCAGCAGGCAAGTCTGGGTCTTTCGCGCACATATCCTGTTCACGCTTCTGCCTTTCGATAGCCCCGAGATCGGGCTTCTCACACGCCTTGAGGAAATTGCCAGGACGGCAGGGCATATTCCTGGCGCTGTGAAAGCAGCAGGAAGGCTTGAGCAGGAAGCACGATTTCTTCTGGCTCATCCTGAAAACCCGAAGCATCGCTGGATCATGACAGCATCGGGCACGACAACCGAATCTGCACAGTCTGATAGAACGAGATTTCTTTCCATGATGGCGATGGGAAGAACTTTTGGCTGGCCGAAAACTCCGGAAGGTCTGCTTGACGCGCCCTGGCCTGTTCAGGCGATTGATTCCCGCAAATGCCTTGCCTCTGCCGTTTTCGACAGGATCATCATTCCAGGTACTTGTCACTACCTTTCCGCCCCTCTTTTCACCGAACTTTTTCATGAAGGCCGGAGCAAGGCGGTTGATGTGCTTGTCTATCCCGGAGAGTGGTTTTCCTTGCGGCAGCGCCTTACGCCACCTGTAAGTACGATATTCCGGGGCAGGCTGACTTCAAGACCGATCACTTGCACCGTGGAAGCGACCGCCGGAACGCATGATGCCGATACGGCAGACACAGATGCCAGCATGCGGGATGTACTCTGGCAGATCACACACGGCGGCGAGCAATCTCGAGCCCCCGGACTGATCTCAGCCCGCTATGTGCTTTGCAGGGATGCTCGCGGCCTGTTTGTACCGACGAATGCATATTTTCTGGTGTGGCGTGGTGATATTGGGGATGAAGAAGGCCAACTTGAGCGCATCCCTGTCCATCGGCTTGCCGAAGGCGACTGGCTGGTCATGCAACCGACAGACATGGGTTATCGGCTTGATATCGAATCCGCCGAGGCGGGCTTCAGCCAGAAGATGGAAGAAGCCTGCGACTGGCGGCCAGCACTTGAATGTCTGTTACTGATCGCCAGCCCCGAAGAAATCGCGGAGGAAATGCTGGCCGAAGGTGCAACCGGTGTATCTCTGGCTCAGAGCCTTCGTAACTGGGCTAACGGTTCGGTGTATGGACCTGAAAAACAGAATGAGCTTCGCGTACTGCTGGTCATATTGATCAGACACAGCAAGTTGCCTTCGGCGGGTGTTTTCGATCAATACGTCGCGGAGCACTGGAAAGGGCTTCAGGAACTCCGAGGCATTCGGCATCGTGCGGGCGTCCGTGTGCGGAGAGATATTCATCGCCAGCTGTCGAAAGCGCTTGATCTACTGGGACAACCGAGCGCAAGCCAGTCTGTTCTTCTGGAAAGCGGCGTGCGAGTACAGCTTAGCCAAGTAGCCGCGCTGGACGATCAGACAAGCTGGGTTCCCGCTTCACGTCTCATGCACCTGCAACCCATGAAGGGTGGACGATGGCACGAATGATCCCACCAGATTGCCCGTCAAACACCCCTGCGGGCGAAGCCATCCTGTTCAACAAGCTAAGAGATGACCCCGATACGGAAGGCTGGGTCGTTCTGCATTCTCTGGAATTGCGCAAGCATCGAACGAAGACCGAGGGCGAAATCGATATGGTCATCCTTGCGCCAGGGCTTGGAGTTCTCTGCCTGGAAATCAAAGGGTGTAACGTCAACCGGCAAGATGGCATCTGGATATACCCATATGGCAATTCTGTGGAAGGACCATTCCGCCAGGCATCCAGGGCAATGCACTCACTTCGGGACTACCTGCAGAAACGCGACGTCAGCTTGACTGGCCTCCTGTTCTTTTCCGCAGCGGCCTTTACACGCATTAATTTCAGCGAGGAATCGCCGGAATGGCACCCCTGGCAGGTCATCGACAGCCGCATGCTGGGCAGGATGCCAATCTCACGAGTCATTACCCTCATCTTCGAGAAGGCGCACCAGCATGTGCTATCGCGACTGGGGGAGCGTTCCTGGTACAACGAGAAGACGAGCCGACCAACTGCAGAACAGGTTCACCGAGCGGCAGGCTTGCTGCGCGGAAATTTCGAATACCTTGTTCAGCCCAGAGGCGACGTGCAGCGCATCGAAGAATCTCTCTTGCGGTTGACAGAAGAACAGTACGACGCACTGGATGTGATTCAGGACAACAGCCGTGTCGTTCTTAAAGGGCTGGCGGGCACCGGAAAAACCTTTCTGGCCATTGCTGCGGCGAGGCGAGCTACGTCAGAAGGCAAGCGGGTTCTACTTCTCTGCTTCAACAGGTTATTGGCCGACTGGTTGAAACTGGCCATGCGGGATGTCATTAAAAGGCACCCAGGTACATTGCGCGTTACCCATCTGCATGGGCTGCTTCGCGAAACAGCCGGTAACTCCCTTGTTATCCGCAATGATCGGGAATTCTGGTCGCATGAATTACCCGCGCGCGCGGTTGATTGCTTGTTGGAAGATGATGGCGCATTCACCCAATACGACTTGCTTCTGGTGGACGAGGCTCAAGATATCCTGAGCGACGAATATCTTGATGTGCTCGACCTGCTGGTAGCAGGTGGATTGGCTGGCGGTCACTGGGCATTCTTCGGGGATTTCGAGCGTCAGGCCATCTACCTGAACGGTGGTAGCAGTACCGCTACCACCATGCTGGAATGTCTCCGGCAACGTGCGCCCCACCACACCAACTTCACCTTGCGAATTAATTGCCGCAATGCCGGCCCGATTGCCGAAACGCTGACTCTGGCCTGCAATGTGCGGCCCGGCTACAGCCGTTTTCTGCATGAGATGGAAGGCGCTGGCGTCGATCCCCGTTTCTGGGGAAGCTTCGAAGATCAGGAAACACTGCTGAATAACTGGGTTAGCGAGCTTCGCCGTGCATTCCATGCCGACGAAATCATGATCCTGTCACTCAACGCTGATGACAGAAGCTGTGCCGGTCTCCTGGTCAGCAGAGCGCCGGGGAAATACATCCCCCTCCGCGAACTCGGAACCACCAACGCGCGCGGCATTCGCTATGCCAGCGTCCATGCTTTCAAAGGGCTGGAAGCACCCGCCATCATCATTACGGACATCATGCTTCTGGATGAGCAGGCACGGGCTCTTCTGTATGTGGGCATGTCCCGGGCCAGGGTCAGGCTGATCCTGCTCATGCAGGAAACCTGCCGAAAAGAATATGACCGCATGCTCGAAGCCGGGCTCGGTCTGAATGTGGGGAGATGACTAATGCCGCTTGAAGAGAACCTGAAAAACAGGAAATGGTTGCTGGAGCGCCTGCGCGCCGAAGTGGTTGGCCCCGACCCTGCTGGAGAACCCGTCCTGCCGCTGGACCCAGGTGGCCTGCCCAGGATGACATGGGTGGATTTCCGCAAGCCAAAACGTCAGATCAACGGCGAAGAAGTGCTTTGGCAAGACCCGCCAGGCAAGCGTTACGGCGCGGGTATCCTGTATCCATCCGGGGTGCCGCAAGCGGAGGACTCCGGGGTGTCAGATGATGTAATTGATCCTCTAGATGAAGCCAAGGCCCCTGAGTTTGACGACAAACAGTTATCGGAAAACGAAAAGCTGATAGCACGGGAAAGCAGGCAGGCGGATGACTCCGAGGATTACGACGTCACCCTCGCCAATGCCTTTCGCCCTTCAGCCATCGGGTTGAGTTTCATGGCCGATCTGGATTGCGAACCAGATGGATTCAGGGTCGAGATGGTTTGTGTCGGCAGGCTTGGAACTGACGAAATCACCGAACAGGCGGCCGCCATCTATCGCAAGGCAAATCTCAAGGTGGGTGACCTTGGTGGCAAGGAAACTGAGCGTGCCATCTGGTTGCGTATCCCGTTTCGGGATGTAGAAGGAAACTTGCCCCATATCGATTTCACGCCGGGCGAACTGCTTGGTCCTGGCGTGGTGAGCCGCCGGGTACCGTTGCCAGGCGTCGATGGCATTCAGGTAGTGGTGGTTTCACGCCCTTGGCCGGGAGAGGCTCAAAGTGCAGGTCGGCGCCTGCTTACCATTTCGCTGATCAACGGCAAGACGGCTGGCGCGAAGGACATTGATAGCCACTGCATTTTCCAGGCAGGTATACGCATTCGTGGACGGGGGAACGGCAACTGGATTCTTCCCTATCCAGAGCGGGGCATGAACGGGGCTGGGTCGGTGGACATGGACCCCGACGAGGCCATCAACCGACTGCTCTACCGCGAACATCAGACCTATGCCATTGGCCATGGCTGCGCTGCCGACTGGCGTGGCAGCCCGCTGCAAGGCACCAACGAGATATGGAGCGATGTCCTGCCGGCCCATGAAACCCCCTCGACAACGGCCGAACTCGAAGTCAACGAACCCGACGGCAGCACAAGAAAAATCAGGGTCAGCATGCGCAAGCTGGCCGGTCTAGACGCTTCGGATGATGGTCGGCACGAATTGAATGACCTGGTCGACGCCTATGCGGCATGGATCGACAGCCTCGAACAGGACAGGCTAGCTATCCCACCAGTACCTGAAGCACTGAAGCCCACCGCAAAAACACTGATCGAGCGATGCAGAATCTGCCTGGCCAGAATCCGGGATGGGCTGCATCTGCTGGATGAGGAGACCGAGGCGGCAGAACATGCTCGGAACGCCTTCCGGTTGGCTAATCACGCCATGCTGATTGCCCAGATCAGGGCCAGCAGCCAAGTACGCACACCCGCACTGGTCGAGAACAACCGCTTCCGCTGGGAGCCCGCCATCAGCAACCCGGACCCGGCTACTCCCGACCTGCATCATGGCTACTGGCGCCCCTTCCAGATCGCCTTTCTGCTTATGACAATGCGAGGCATCTGCGACCCGGAGCATGCCGATCGAGATACCGTGGACCTGATCTGGTTTCCCACCGGGGGCGGCAAGACCGAGGCATACCTTGGGCTGACGGCCTTCACCATCTTCTTCAATCAGCTATCTGGGCGGTTGCCAGGAGGTGCGGATGTGCTCATGCGGTACACCTTGCGTCTGCTTACGGCTCAGCAATTCCAGCGGGCTGCCTTACTGTTCTGCGCCATGGAATTTCTGCGTCGGAAAAATTCGATCCTTGGCAGCAAGCCTTTTCGACTGGGCCTCTGGGTCGGTAGTGCAACCACGCCCAACACACGTGCGGAAGCACTCCATGCGCTTGGCAATCTCGAAAACGATGCCACAGAAGAGAATCCTTTCATTCTGTTGAAGTGTCCTTGGTGCGGTGCCCGTTTCGGCCCCAACGATGCAGCCCCGGCACGCGGCAGGCGGAACAGGAACAGAGTTGAGGGTGGCATCCCTTCAGTGACGGGCTACTACCGACACGGCGCTGGAGCGGCGCAAACCGTGGTCTATCGCTGCCCGGACCATGAGTGCGACTTCGGCAAGGCACCACCACTCGGCAGACTGCGTGACCCGCTGCCAGTCGCGGTCATTGACGAAGACTTGATCGAATCCCCGCCCAATCTGCTCATCGGTACAGTAGACAAGTTCGCCATGCTGGCATGGAAGCCGCAACTGCGGCGTTTCTTCGGCATAGAGAAGGATGGTCAACATCGTCAGGAGCCCCCCACGCTGGTCATTCAGGACGAGCTGCATCTGATCTCCGGCCCGCTGGGAACCATGGTGGGCGCTTATGAAACCGTCATTGACCGGCTCTGTCGGGAGCATGGGATTGGCAAGATCGGCCCGAAGATCATCGCATCCACCGCCACCATCAGTCGTGCGAACGAGCAGATTGCCCATCTCTACGCACGGGATTCCGTGATGCTGTTCCCGCCTTCCGGACTGGAAGCTGGGGATTCCTTCTTTGCCCGGGAAGATCGCCATCCGGATGGTCGCCTGAAGCCAGGACGACTGTATGCCGGGGTAATGGCGCCCGGTCATGTTTCACTCCAGACAACTCAGGCGAGGGTCTTTGCGACCCTGATGCAATACGCCGCGATCATGGATACCGACGATGCCGGTCGCGACCCTTGGTGGACGCTGCTCTGCTTCTTCAACTCCCTACGGGAACTGGGTGGCGCTGCTACCTTGTTTGTTGCAGATGCACGTGACTACCTTCGCGTGATCATTGACCGTCATGGCATCAACTACGAGAAGATTCGTAGTCCGTTCGCCACCGAGCTGACCAGTCGCAGACGCAGCGACGAGATTCCAAAAGAGCTGGCCCGCCTGGAAGTGCCTTTCAGTACGGCCAGGCTGCGCAGCAGAGAACTGGCTGCCAGTGAGCGGCCAGTGGATGTATGTCTGGCCTCCAGCATCATCGAGGTTGGTGTGGATATTCCGCGCCTTTCCTTGATGGCTATCGTCGGTCAACCCAAGACAACCTCACAGTACATCCAGGTTTCCAGCCGAATAGGCCGGGACAGGGAGAAACCCGGATTGGTGGCTGTGTTGTATGGGCAGAGCAAGCCACGGGATCGCAGCCACTACGAGCGATTTCGCAGTTACCACCAGCGGCTTTATGCCCAGGTTGAGCCGACCAGTGTTACCCCATTCAGCCTGCCGGCAGTAGACCGGGCGCTGCATGGGATTATCGTCGCCGCTGTACGCCAGTTGGGAGACCAGGAGAGGGAAGGTGAACATGCCGATCCGTTCCCACTGGCAGAAGGGGAGCAGCTGCGCGGCATCATTGAAGACATGATTCGGAATCGGGTCGATTTCGTGACCAAGGGCGTCGAGACGAAAGCGGTCATGGAACGCCTTGAAAAACGCCTCGATGAATGGCGTACCTGGAATCCGGCTGATTACGGTGGCTTCGGAACTTTGCCGGAACATCCACCCCTGATGCACCCTGCAGGTGCCAACCCGCGAGCTGAATGGAACGGCCACAGTTGGCCAACCTTGTCCTCGTTGCGCGATGTCGATTCCAGTTGCGAAGCAGACGTGACCAGCTGGTTCAACCGCACCCAGGAGGAACAACAATGAGCCGACCCATCCGAAGAACCCAGGCTATCGCGCCTTTCGGACCGGGGGCCATGGTGGATTTCCCGGGGCCGGTGTCGCTGATCCACGCTGGACTGGATGCCTGGCCATTCGATGAAACGAATCCTGAGTACAGGGAATTCCGTATCGACGACGAGAAGCGCCTGGCAAGGCGGCTGGGCGTGGATTTCTTCGTCCAGCCGCCAGATTTTCGTCGGCCTGATCGAAACGGAGGGCAGCAGCGCAATCTGAATCTCATGCTGCCATTTCTGCGATTCCCGCTATGGCATTTCTGTCCCAGGTGCGGGCGGATGCACAAGGGCCGATACCATGACCGCGATTCACCAGTCTGCGAAGGACCAATAGCCACTGGGGGCGATGCGGGAAAGAAGCATCCACGGCGCAAGACCTTCCAGGTGCGTTTCGTGTCTGCGTGTCAGAAAGGGCATATCCAGGACTTCCCGTGGGTGGAATGGGTATTTGATGGCAAGACGGCCGGGTGGGAACCTGATGGGGTGGATCGATACCTGCGCATGACAACTATGGGCAGTGCATCGCTGGCGGGAGTGTTTGTGCAAGCCGAAGAGCGGGAAGACAACGGGAGGCACAGGGTCGTTGCCAGGCGTTCACTCGCAGGTGCTTTTACAACTGATGCTGACCCCACTGGCGGCACAAACGTAATTACAGCATTGAGTCAACTGGGTGCGAATTGCACTGGCATCAACCCGGTTCTGGCCATCGGCACAGAACTCAGGCCTGCCCCTGGCAACTGCGGCGAACCTCTATTCGCGTTGCTCAAGAGTGCAGCCAACCTTTATTTTCCGTCGATAGTCAGTTCCATCTACATCCCGGACATCGATGACAAGGCGTTATCCCAGGATGTGCTCGATCTCCTGGATGACCGGGATATGAAGGCTGATTTGCGCCGATGCGCACGACGTAACCGGGTAAACGGCCTTGTCAGTGCATTGGATTCGGAAGATGTACTCAAAGAGTTTCACCCTGAATCTGCTGTGTCGCCAATGGTATTGGCGGAGGCCGCCAATAAGCATTTGCTAGTGGGGGTGCTTCTTGAAGATTGGCGCATCAGTCGAGTTTTCGAACAAAGGATGAAAACTGCACCAGATGGACTGCTTCCATTAGAGGCTGTCGAGGCAAGGGTAAAAGATTTGAACTGGCATATCGACCCTGTCTTTCTCCTTGGCCAGATTCGGGCTCATTTTGCCGGTGGGGCGCAGGGAATCCCTTTGGTCGACACCGATGCTGAAATGGAAGAAGTCAGCTACCGTCAGCAGGAGTACCGCGTCTTTTCCCGTGATATTCAGGTTGGCTACCCCAAGACCGATCTGGATATTCGTGGAGCCGATTTCACGAAATATGGGCCTTTGGCACGCGATGCTTTCAGCCGAATTGGACTCCTGCACAAACTGCGGGAAACCCGTGCTTTCGAAGGTTTTTCCCGTATTTACTCGACTGGCGCTAACACTCGCATCGAGCAACGTGCTTTGTTCATGGAAGAGCCTAAGCATTGGCTACCTGCCATCGTGGTTCGGGGTGAGGGAATATTTCTTCAGTTTTCCGAGGACCGCTTACAGCAATGGATAGTTCAGCACGGGGTTGAACTTGATGAGCGGTTGTCGCTTATGAGCCGGAACATGGCTGCATTGGCAACTAGGCGGCATCAGGAATCGCGCCCGATCACGCCAAGATTTGTGCTGCTGCATACCTTTGCCCACCTGTTGATCAATCAGCTTGTGCAGGATTGCGGATATGGCTCGGCTTCGCTGCGAGAACGTATCTACTCAGCGGATGGGGACAACCCCATGGCCGGCATCCTGATTTATACGGCTGCGGGTGATTCTGAGGGCACGATGGGTGGGTTGGTTCGCATGGGCCAGTCGGACCGCCTTGAAGAAGTGATCAGGCGCGCGCTGGACAAGGCCCGCTGGTGCTCAACCGATCCGGTATGTATCGAGAGCAAGGGGCAGGGGCCGGATAACTGCAATCTGGCAGCCTGCCATTCCTGCGCCTTGTTGCCTGAAACATCCTGTGAGGAACAGAACCGTCTGCTGGACCGTGGGGTGGTCATCGGCACCATTGAAAGGCCTGGACTAGGTTTTTTTACATCTAAAGTTGACCAGCCTTGATACCTGTAATTGATCTCTTTTCTGGCCCCGGCGGTCTGGCTGAAGGTTTTGGTGCTCTCCGTGATAGCAGCGAGGAGACCTTGTTCGACATTCGCGCCTCCTTTGAAAAAGAGTCGGTTGCCCATCGCACCCTCTCTCTGAGGGCGTTTTATCGGGCTTTCGGACATCCAAGTGATGTGCCGGGCGCTTACTACGACTATCTTCGCGGCAAGATTTCCAGGGAAGACCTGCTGGGGAATCCTCGTTTCCTTGCCCAAGCCAACAGGGCTAAGGAAGAGGCGCACTGCCATGAGCTTGGCGTGACGCCAGCCGATGAAATTGACCAGAAAATCTCCCGTGCTCTAAAAGGTGATGAGCCCTGGGTTTTGATCGGTGGCCCTCCATGCCAAGTCTATTCGGTCGTGGGGCGGTCTCGATGGAGGCGAGAAAATGTCGAGAAATTCGAAAACGACCACCGCCATTTCCTCTACAAAGAATACCTGCGGATCATTCAGCAATTCCAGCCTGCCATTTTCGTTATGGAAAACGTCAGGGGGGTTTTGTCATCGACACATGGGGGCAGCCCCATCTTCCAGAGAATTCTGGATGATCTTTCGAATCCTTCGCCGGGTCTGCGTTATGAAATTCGCTCATTCAATCACCCTAGCGATGTTGAGATCACCGACCCGATGGATTTCGTGGTCAGGGCGGAAAATCACGGTCTTCCCCAAGCACGTCACAGAGTGATGCTTCTTGGCGTCCGCGAGGACATGCCGGCGACGCCGCATCGACTACTTTCAATAAAGCCCTCGGTCTCTGTGAAAGAAGCAATTGAAGACTTGCCCGCCCTTCGGAGCATGATTTCCAGAGGCAAGGATTCGCTGGATAGCTGGAAAAACATCTTTGACGAACTGCAGGACATACTCGAGAAAACCGCGCCAGATAGAAGCGAATTCGTTCAGCAACAACTCACTTCGTCACTAGCAGGTTGGTCAATACCGACAAGTGCGGGAAGTCGCTACATCCGCCTCCCAGATACGAGTCCAAAGCGGATGCCTGCAGAAATGGCCGAGTGGTTGCACGACGAACGCCTTGAGGGATGTATTCAGCACGAAGCCCGCAGCCACATGAAAAGCGATTTGCACCGTTATCTCTATGCGGCCTGTTACGCCAGACGGTTCAATGTCTCGCCAAAAGTCGACGAATTTCCAGTTAGCCTATTGCCTGAACACCTGAATGTGCATTCTGAACAAGTGCCTTTCCGTGACCGCTTTCGGGTCCAACTCGCGGACCAGCCATCTACTACTGTGGTGTCGCACATCTCCAAGGATGGTCATTATTACATCCACTACGACCCTGCCCAATGCCGTAGCCTGACTGTTCGAGAAGCGGCTCGCTTGCAGACATTTCCGGACAACTACTTCTTCGAAGGCAACCGTACCCAGCAGTATTGGCAAGTGGGTAATGCAGTGCCCCCATTTCTGGCTCGACAGGTTGCAAGCGTGGTCGCTGATCTTCTTCAGGGTAAGGAACAGGTGGCAAAGCAACCGGAAGAAGCATCTTCGGAAGCGGATGCTGATTTCGTTACCGAGTCGCCGGTATGGTAGATGTGGTGGATCGTGAGACCCGTTCTCGCATGATGTCGGGGATCAGGGGCAAGAACACACACCCGGAAATGCTTGCACGGCAGTTCCTGCATGAGCATGGCTTTCGCTACCGCCTGCATGCAAAGAATCTGCCGGGAAGCCCGGACATTGTGTTGCCGAAATGGATGGTCGCCATTTTCGTGCATGGGTGTTTCTGGCATCGCCATGAAGGATGCAGGTTCAGCACCACGCCAGCCAGCAACGCCGAGCGCTGGCTGAGCAAGTTCGAAGAAAACGTGACACGTGATCGACGGAACACGAAGGCGCTTGTATCCACAGGGTGGTCAGTCATCATCCTGTGGGAATGCGGCTTGAGAGAGGTTGAAGCTGGCAAGCAAAGCCTCCTCTGGCTGCTTGATCGCATCAGGGATACAAGCGCAGCCGGCCAGATCTTGGAATGGCCAACAGCAGAAGATAGACTTCAACTCGAGCATGAATCCACCATTTCAGCGGTGGGCTTTCACCTGATTGAGGAGCAGACATGACAACGCAGATCAGCCAACCCCAGAACGACATTGATGTGATGGCCGCCGAATTCAGCGACTTGTTGAAGTCTTGGCTTTCCCCTGAAGAGATGGAGGAAGTGGTTCGCCGGAATGAAGGCGAGGATGACCTGAATATTTGCCATAGCCATGATTTCTGTGATGCAAACATGGCACTGCATGAAGTGTTCATGCGACATGGCATGGACGTAACCGATGAGCAGGGGGCCAGTCGCTTTGGTCAGAAATGGGGCGAGGTATGGCAGTTGGCCAAGGGAAAGCAATTCTGGACACAGTGATATCCAGGCAGTTTTGATGATTACTCCCTGGACATGACTATTCCTGATTTCACCCGCTACATCGGCATCGACTACTCGGGTGCCGAGACGCTCACGTCCACCTGCGAGCCAAGTTCTCGCCAACACTCACTCCCTCGGAACGCCCCATCGCAGAAGCGGAAGGCTGGTTTCTCGGGGTGGGGTAAGGGAAGCTGGACAAACAGAGGGTCGGTCGAAAAGCCCCCGCCAAGCATGCTTTTCACCCCGGTTCCCCGATCACGCGCTGATACAACCCCGGCATGGATGGTTCCATGCCGACCCCCCCAGCTCCTTGAGCTCTGGCTGTGGGTGGGCAACCTGCAGAAGAGGTTGTGAACAACCATGATGGCGTTCACCCATATCGCCGCGCTTGTTCAACGCAGCGTGAATAGATTTTCCAGTTCCCGGCCGTCTAAATTGCCGATCCACTGTTCGCCGATGCCGACCGTCAGTTCGGCCAGCGCGCGCTTGGACTGGATCATGTCGTTGATGCGTTCCTCGAACGTGGCGCGGGTGATCAGGCGGTGCACCTGCACGTTCTGCTGCTGGCCGATGCGATAGGCGCGGTCGGTGGCCTGGGCCTCGACCGCCGGGTTCCACCACAGATCGTAGTGAATCACGCTGGACGCGGCGGTCAGGTTCAGGCCGGTGCCGCCGGCCTTCAGCGACAGGATGAACACCCGCTCGGTGCGGTCATTCTGGAAGCGCTCGACCAGGGCATCGCGCTTGGCGCGGGTGAGGCCACCATGCAGGAATAGCGGTTCGCGCCCCTGCATTTGCCGCAGCCAGCCGCTCAGCAATTCGCCCATTTCGCGGAACTGGGTGAACACCAGCACCTTGCCGTGGCTGGCGTGGATGTCTTCGATCAGTTCGAGAAAGCGCAGGGCCTTGCCGGACAGGGCGGCATCGGCCTGGCCCTGCTTGAGGTACTGGGCCGGGTGATTACAGATCTGCTTCAGGGCCAGGATCATCTGCAACACCAGGCCCTGGCGCTTGAAGGTGTCCGATTCGCCGGCAATGACCCGCAAGCCTTCCTGCACCACCGATTGGTAGAGCGCGGTCTGCACCGGGGCGAGGGTGCAGTACTGGTCCTGCTCGATCTTGTCGGGCAGGTCGCTGATGATGGTTTTGTCGGATTTCAGCCGGCGCAACAGGAACGGCGCGGTGACGCGCTTGAAGCGTTGCACCGCTAACTGGTCATGATGGGTCTGGATGGGAACGGCGTATTCCTTGATGAACTGCGGCAGCTTGCCGAGAAAGCCCCGGTTGGCGAAATCCATGATGCTCCAGTACTCCGACAGGCGGTTTTCCACCGGCGTGCCGCTCATGGCGATGAAGGTCGCGGCCGGGATGGCTTTCACCGCCTTGCTCTGGGCGGTGGCCGGGTTCTTGATGTTCTGCGCTTCGTCCACCACCAGCACCCGCCAGGGCAGGGGCTTGAGCGCGGCGGCTTCGCTGCGGGCGATGCCGTAGGTGGTGAGCAGCACGTCCGGTCGGCTCTCACCTGCACGCTGTGCCAGTTCCCGCTTGGCGCCATGAAACACGGCAACGCTCAAGCTCGGGGCGAAGCGGGCGATTTCCTTCTGCCAGTTGGTCAACAGGCTGGTGGGGACGATCACCAGGGCGCGGGCCGGGTCCAGAGCGCCGTCTTCCTTGAGCTTCAGCAGCGTTGCGATGACTTGCACGGTCTTGCCCAAACCCATGTCGTCGGCGATGACGCTGCCCAGGCCCAGCCGGGCATTGCGGTAGAGCCAGGCGTAGCCGCGCTGCTGGTAAGGGCGCAGCGTGGCCAGGAGGGCACCCGGCAACGGCACCTCGTCAGATTCCCGCAACTCAAGCAGGATGCGCTGCGCCGCCGCGTCCAGGCCCACCGGCGCACCGGCGCACCGGCATAGTCGCCGGCCAGCGCGATGCGCAGCAGTTCCGCGCCGGTCAGTTGCGGCGGCCGGGTGAGTTGGGCGCGCAGTTTCTCGATTTCGTCCGGGTCGAGATAGACATAGCCGCCCTTGAAGCGGATGACGCCGGTGGCGCCCGCGACCAGGCGCGCGAATTCGGCCCGGGTCAGCCGGTGCTCGCCCACCGCCACTTGCCAGTCGAAGGCGAACACGTCGCCGGCATCGAGGAAGCCGCCGCTGTCAGGGGCCGTGCCCGTGATCCGCATGGACAACCGGGGCCGCAGCAGGCGGTCCAGTGCCTTGGGCAGCAGCGCCCGGATGCCCAGCAGGCGCACCACCGGCAGGGTGTCGAACAGGAAGCCGGGCAAGGCTTCCGCAGCAATCGCCAGCGGTGCGTTGGCGCCGGCACTGACGTAGGCGTTCAAGGGCGGAAAGAACTCCGCCAGCAAGGACACGGTTTGCAGGATGCCGTAGCGCGCCTGCGACCAGGCCGGGTCGCCGAGCACGCTGGCCAGCGGCACCGGCGGTTCCAGGGCGACGCGGCTGTTTTCCACCGCCAGGCTCAGGTGGAAGTTGCCGGCATCGCCCTCGTCGAGAAACAACAGCGGCGAATGTTCGCGCCGGGCCAGATGAAAGCGCGACAGCCAGGTGTGGATGCCGGTGGCGATTGCCCCTTCGCCCGGACCGTCATAGCGCGCCCGGAACGACTCGAAAAACAGCGCCAGGGTGGGGTCGCCGTAGGGCTTCTCCCTGAAAGAGCCGCTCCAGGCCCGGATGAAGTGGTCCAGAAACAGGGAACACAGGGCCGTGGCCTGGGCTTCCGGTGCCAGGGGCAGGGTTTTCTTGCCCTGGCGCAGCGTTACCAGGCCAAGCGGCAGGCCGTCACGCACCCGCCCCATCAGCTCGCTCACGACCGGGTCGAGGCTGGCCGGCAGCCAGCGCAGCCCGACCGTGGCGCCCTCCAGGGCGAAGACCTGGGGAACCACGGCGCCGCGCGCGAGCAGGTGCAGGGCCAGGAGCCGCAGGGGTTGCAGGGCGCCCAGTTCCGGCTGGAAATCGGCCAGGCGGACCGGGGCCAGGGTCGCCAGGGCCTCCACCAGGGCCGGCCACTTGGCAAGCCGGGCCATGCCGGTGAGCGTCACCTTGTGATCGGCATCCAGCACCAGAACGGGCCGGTCTTCCGGCGAGAGCGGGCCGACCTCGTCTTCGTCGGTGTCGCTCGGCGCGGCATCCAGCGCCTGGCGCGCCGCTTTGGCGACGCGGGCCAGCAAACGGCCCAGGATCGCGCGGAAATCGCCTGCCGGGAAGAACGGGGGGTGTTCCGGCAAGACGCGCAACAACGGCTCGGCCAGTTCCGGCAGGAGCGAGAAGTCGAGGCCATCGAGCAGCCCGATCGCCGCCGTCGTCCGCTCGTCCCCGCTGGGCAGCAGCTCGGCCAGGCTGGGCAGGGCGGCGCCGGCCCGGCTCTCGATCTGGATGTTGCGGGTCTTGAGCGCGGCGGCCAGGTCGAGTCCGCGCAGGGAAAACACCAGGAAAGGATTGCCGTCGATTTCCCGGCTGAGCAGGTAGATGGCCGCCGCCAGGTGTTTGCACGGCACCGCCCAGTCCGGGCAGGAGCACTGCATGGCCAGGTCGGTCCAGCGGGTCGGGAAGACGGCGATGCCCAGTTCAGCGGCCAGCGCCAACAAGGCCGGGTCCAGCTCGCGGTTGAGCATGCGGGCAATCAGGGCCGGATCGGCGGCAATCCGGTCCAGCAGTTTCGCGGCGTCCTTGGGCGTGATCGGCGGCACCGTGATGCTGACCTGATACAGCCGGGAGCCCTGCACCCGCGCCTGGATGCTGCCGGCCTTGACCGTCAGTTGCCGCACCGCGCCCTTGTTGGCATAGCTGCGGCCGCGCGGCAGGCGGTTGTCGTAGTCGAGGTGGGTCAGGGCGGCGAGCCACTGCTCGCCCCACCAGGTTTTTCCGTATGCGGAGCGTGTCATGTCGACTGCCAGGTGGTCGCCGAAAACGTCATGGATGCGTTATCCCGTCGCCAGATGACTTCATCCTGATGTACCGCAAGCCACCATGTCTGCATCGCAGCGGAAGGCTTGGGTTTGGCGAAGGCTTGCGGCGTCAGCAACGCAATGCACCAGGCGGGCTGGGGGTCACGCACGGATTGATAGACGATGCCGCCCAGATTGGCGTCTCGCGCCACCCGGGCAAAAGCTTGTGTAGATGTGTAGTCCGACGGATGGGTCCACGCTGCGGCAGCGACGTTGAACGGGGAATGGCGAAGATCGACCGCCAAGGTGCTCATCTCAGCCCGAAACGCGGTGTGCGCGACCGGCTCCAGCTTGACCAGATCGACCGCATCTCTCAGGAATTTCCAGCGCCAGTAGCCCAACTCGGCACTTGCGCTGCGGACGGATTCCGCGCCATAGAACACACCTGGATCGGTGACCGCCCGGAAGCGTGAGCCGGGACGCAGCGGGTCGTAGCGAAAGGGAGTCGCCAGCAAGTAGTCCAGCCCGGCGGCAGCGGCCGGCAACAGGGGTTTGCTGTCTTCCAGCAGCGTTTCCAGCAGATCCTGCTCAGCCAGGGTGCCAACGAGCTTCATCGTGGAAGCGATGTGCTGCGCCTCCACCATCCGCCACGCCGACCCTTTCCAGTCGCGGGCTTCAGACGAGACCGCGAGAGGCGTCCAGGTACTGAACGACACGCACCAATCCTTCCGTGCTGCGGATGAGTTCGATCGGCCGCCCATTCAGGCCACGGTTTTCGCTGTTGAGCCATTTGCGGGCCGTGCTCTCGTCACCCAGGATGGAATCCAGCGAGCGAAACACGCGCACGAAGAGCAGCGCGAACTCCCACTCCTTGCGCTCCTGTTCAAGCAGATAGCTGCCCTTGTACAGCCGCGTGACCGTCGCCGGGCTGACGCCAAGCACTCTGGCGAGCAGCCCCCGTGAAACATCGAGCCGCTCAGCCGCGCGTGCGACCGCCTTGCTGAGTACGGTGTTTGCATCCGGTTTGGTTTCGGTTTGCTGCTCGATGGCGGTCATGGGTTCTCCTTTCTGTAGAAAATATAGCACATATATATTTCCACAGATCATGACGGAAGCTGCTTGATCCAGAGCCGCTGTGGCTCGGGCACGAGAGCGCGACGACCACCCACCGCTACGTCGAAGCCGACCTCGCGATGAAGGAGAAGGCACTCGCCCGGCTGGATCCCCCCGACACCAAGTTGCGTCGCTTCCAACCTACGCGGAATCTCGCTGTGAGCCGATTGGTAGCCCGGATGCAGCGGAGTCGTTGGCGCGCAGCGCTTACGAATCCGGCGTCCCCCTTGCGGGGGCAGCGCAGCGGAATCCGGGGAACGCGCCACCCCCCTTCCCGGATTCCGCCTTCGCTGCATCCGGGCACCCTGTTTGGTTCCGTTGGGGGCGTTGCGGTGTGCGCGTGACTAACCGCCGCAGAAATCCCCCCCCTTTGAAAAAGGGGGGGGATTCACCCGCTGCTCTCCGCAGGCGTTTCAACAACACGCTCGGGCCGCGCGATAGCCGGTGGGGCGACCCACCGGCTTCATGACACGCAGTCAACTCAAGGGGTTACAGCTTGCGCGAGATGTAACGCACGCTGTCGTCTTCCGGGTGCGCTTCGACCTTGAAGCCGAGGGCTTCCGCCAGTTTGAGCATGCGGTGGTTGCGCTTCATGACTTCGCCGTCCATGACGCGCATGCCTTTGGCGCGCGCCACGTCCATCAGTACGCCCATCAGCTTGTGGCCGATGCCCTGTTTCTGCCATTGGTCGTTGATGACCACGGCGAATTCGCAGGATTCGCCATCCGGGTTGATGGCGAAGCGCGCGACGCCGAGTTCGACTTCGTTGCCATCCACCTGGGTGACGGCGAGCAGGGCCATTTCGCGGTCGTAGTCGATCTGGGTGAAGCGCACCAGCATGGCTTGCGACAGTTCGCGCACGGCATCCATGTAGCGGAAATACTTGGTTTCTTCGGACAGCGCGCGCACGAAGCTTTGCGTCAGTTCGGCATCTTCCGGGCGGATCGGGCGGATCACCACGTCGGTGCCGTTGGGCAGTTGCCAGGTGCTCACCAGATGCGCCGGGTAGGGGTGGATGGCCATGTGCGCGTAGCGGTCGGCGCTGGGCACGCGCGCGGCGATGATGATGCGGGCATCGAGTGCGAGCGCGCCGTTTTCATCGACCAGCAAGGGGTTGATGTCCAGTTCCTGAATCCAGGGTAGTTCGCAGACCATTTCCGAGACGCGCAGCAATATCTGTTCCAGGGCGCCGAGATCGGCCGCCGGGCGGTTGCGGAATTCGCCCAGCAGTTTGATGACGCGGGTGCGGTTCATCAGATCACGTGCCAGGAAACGGTTCAGCGGCGGCAGGCTGACGGCGCGGTCCTGCGCGGCTTCGACGTCGACACCGCCGCTGCCGAAGACGATGACTGGCCCGAGCACCGGGTCGGTGGTCACGCCCACCAGCACTTCACGCGCATTCGGCCGCACCAGCATGGGTTCGATGACCACGCCGTCGAGTTTTGCGTCGGGTACGCGGCGCTGCACTTCCGCCAGCATGCCGGTGTAGGCGGAGCGCACGGCATGGCCGCTGGAGATCCCCAGGCGCACGCCGCCGACGTCGGATTTGTGGCTGATGGTCTGTGAATTGATCTTCATGGCGACCGGGAAGCCCATCTGCTGCGCCATCAGCATGGCTTCGGTGGGATCGCGCGCGATGGTGGTCTGCGCTACCGGGATGCGGAAGGAGGAGAGCAGTGCCTTCGATTCCACTTCGGTGAGCACATGGCGGCCCTGCGCCAGGGCGCTTTCGATGATTAGGCGGGCGCCTTCGACATCGGGATCGGTGCCTTTGGCGATGGGCCCGGGGGTCTGCATCAGCAGGCGCTGGTTTTCGTAGAAGGCGGAGAGGTAGGAGAACACTTCCACCGCCGGTTCCGGGGTGGAGAAATTGGGTATGCCGGCGTCCTTGAAGCGCTGCCGGCCTTCGGCTACCTGGGCTTCGCCCATCCAGCAGGCGATCACCGGCTTGCTGGAGTTCTTCGCGACTTCCACCACCGCGTCGGCGGCTTCGGTCGGGCGGGTCATGGCCTGCGGCGTCAACATCACCAGCACGCCGTCCACGTTCTTGTCCGCCAGACAGGCTTCCATGGTGGCGCGATAACGGGTGGCGGTGGCGTCGCCGATCACGTCTACCGGGTTGCTGTGCGACCAGTTGGCGGGCAGCGCGGCGTTGAGCTTGTCCATGGTTTCCGGGCCGAGTTCCGCCAGCGCCACGCCGAGATCGACGGCGCGGTCGGTGGCCATCACGCCGGGGCCGCCGCCGTTGGTGACGATGACCAGGTTGCCGCCGGTCGGCTTGATGTGGGAAGACAGGGCACGCGCGGAGGCGAACAGTTGCGTGATGCTGGTTACCCGCACCACCCCGGCGCGCCGCACCAGGGCATCGAACACCGCGTCGGAGCCGACCAGGGCGCCGGTGTGCGAGGCGACCGCTTTGGAGCCGGCCTCATGCCGGCCCACCTTGACCAGCACCACCGGCTTGATCCGCGCCGTTGCGCGCAGGGCGCTCATGAAGCGGCGCGCATCGCGGATGCCCTCGATGTACATGAGGATGCCTTTGGTGGCCGGGTCGTAGGCCAGGTAATCGAGGATTTCACCGAAATCCAGGTCGGCCGAGGCGCCGGTGGAAATCACGCTGGAAAAACCGATGCCGTTGGACTCTGCCCAATCCAGCATCGCCGTGCATAGCGCGCCGGATTGCGACACCAGGGCGAGGTCGCCGGAGAGCGTGGCGCCCTGGCTGAACGTGGCGTTGAAGCCGATGCCGGGGCGCTGCACACCCAGGCAGTTGGGACCGATGAAACGGATGTTGTGCTTCTTCGCGACTGCCACGATCGCCTGTTCCAGCGCGACCCCGGCCGGCCCCACTTCGCGGAAGCCGGCGGACAGCACCACCGCGTGGTGAATGCCGCGCGCGCCGCACGCTTCCAGAATGCCGGGGATGGTCGGCGCGGGGGTCGCGATCAGGGCCAGTTCCGGGGTTTCCGGCAAATCGTCGGCCGAGGCGTAGCAACGCTCGCCGTAAAGCTGATCGTGCTTGGGGTTGATGGGGTAGACATGGCCGGTGAAGCCGGACTTGCGCAGGTTGCGGAACAGGATGCCGGCAACCGAATCCTCCTTCTCGCTGGCGCCGAAAACGACAACGGAACGGGGCATGAAGAGGGGGTGGAGATAGTGGTGTGACATGGCTTAAGCGGGTGGTTTCAGGAGGTTGGCTTGTATAGCGGCTTGCATCGGAGTTCCTTGAGTCTTGATTCCGTGCTTATCGGGTTGGCACACACCCACTACCGATAGTGGCGTAGGTTGGGCAAAGCGACGCGTGCCCAACAGCGCGACGGTTCGTTGGGCACGCTTC
>JAUYFQ010000079.1 GCA_030690895.1 Sulfuricellaceae bacterium | reverse complement strand
GACCATACCGGGAAGCGCCAGCGGCAAGTTTCTGATGCGCATACCCAAGCGGCTGCACGCCGATCTATCGAGAGCGGCCAAGCGCGAGGGCGTGAGCCTCAATCAGTATGTGCTTTACCTGCTGGCGGGAAACCATGCCGTAGCCCGCGAACAGAACGCAAGCACGTAACGATTTTGCTGCGCCTAGCCCGAGGGCGAAAACCGGGATACCCTTGCCCGGCTGGCGTGGCTTCTGATTCAGGGGGCGTGAAAGGGACGCATATGGGCAACACAAAACTACCCAGCGACATTGCGGCAGGTATTGGAAGTTAACATCCCCGGCGCATTTCAGGCAGGCAGGACAAATTACACGATGGGCAAACAGCGGGAAGCGATGAACAATCGCCTCTCTGCACAGCATGACCGATTAACTGCGGCCATGGATCGGCTAAAAAAATCCGAATCGACTTTTTATGGGTACAAGTCAGGCGAGTTTCATGAGAATGGGCAGCCGCGAGCAGGATCGCCAAGCCGCGCTGCAACAACGAGCGCTGTTTTATCCTATGCCGACTTTATCCGCGAAACAGTCAAGCCAGGCGACAGAGTAACGTTTGCTCCGAATCCTTCAGAGGCTGGACATATCGTCACCAGGTTAAACAAAAAAACGGTCACGCTGGATGGTGGCGCTACGTGGGGATACGACAACATCCAGCCATGGATAGACGGGAAGCCTGCAAGCGCAAAAGAGGTGATGGCGGCTTTCAAGGCGTGGAGGAATGAGGAAGGCGCTGCATCGTTCAGCCGCAAGCAATCCAAAGCCGACCTGCCACCGGTTGCCCGGTCAGTCATCGACACGCTTGTCAGCAGGATCGACGGTGTACGGCAGGCCGCAGGTGATGCACGGATAACTGTGGTGTTCGCGCCGTCTGAGCTTCCCGCTGAGGTGCTTGAACAGGCGAAGCTTCAGGACATACCGGAGAATGAGATTCATGGCGTTCTCTACAATGGGCAGGCGTTCATTGTGCGCCAGAATCTCAAGACCAGGCAAGACGTGGAAGAGGTATCCGTGACGACATGCCGGGGAATGGTTCTGGCCTGGACAACGGTGAAGCGCAAATGGTGATTGATGATTACCGCAAGCATCATCCGAAGTTTGCCGAGTTCGACAAGTTGGCGCGTGACTCCCAGAGGTTGACCGACCAAAAACTTGACCTTATGGTAAGTGCCGGGGTGATCACGCAGGATCAGGCCGACAGCATGACCAGCGCCATGGGTGGCAGCTATGTCCCATTGAAAGGCTTCGAACGTGTAGATGCGATCAGGGCTCGCGAGCACAAGGCAACGGCGCAGGAACCGGCTACAGCACGAACCGCAAGCTGGACAAGCGCGCCTATGGCCGCGTCTCACGCGCTGGCAACATCGTTGAGAACATCATCCGCGATTACGAGCGTGGCATTCTGGCGGCAGAGAAGGCGGAGATAGGGCAGTATCTGAAAAGCCTGATCGAAGAGAATCCAGATAGCACCCTTTGGACCATCGACAAGACGCCGACACAGCCAGTCATGGGGGAAACCCTGGCCAAGTATGTCGTGACTTAATAACGGATCAGACAGGGATGAGTTCTTTAGCTTTTGCCGATGCATCATTGATGATGACGGCGGAATGGTTGGGGATGTTGAAGCGGCGACTGGATGGCCTGCATGATAGACTGAACGAAAATAAATAAATCTGTTTCGCAAAATGTACCTGCATGGAAGGCATCCCCAAAAACATGTGTACCAAGGCGTGTACCAAATCAAAAGACACATTGATCAATCAACATATATATCATGTTGTTACATGGTCAATATAGATTCCGACTCAATGGCTTCACTTCACGTCGTCACCTACAACATCCACAAGGGATTTTCCCCGTTCAACCGGCACATGGTTCTGCACGAGCTGCGCGAACAGCTGCGCGGCATTGCGCCGGATATTGTCTTTCTCCAGGAAGTCCAGGGGGAGCACTGGCTTCATGCCGAACGTCACACCAACTGGCCTTCGGCATCCCAGGCTGAGTTTCTGGCGGACTCGATCTGGCAGGATTACGCCTATGGCAAGAACGCGGTTTATCCGGAGGGGCATCACGGCAACGCAATCCTGAGCCGGTTTCCGATCACCAGCTGGCAAAATTTCGATGTCTCAGCGCACCGTTTTGAGCAGCGTGGCATGCTGCACAGCGTGGTCAACATCCCGGAGTGGGAAAAACCGCTGCATTGCATCTGCGTCCACTTGGGGCTGTTCGCAAAAGGACGGCGCAAACAGATTCACTCCTTGCGTGATCACGTCAGGCGCTTGGTACCCGTAGATGAACCCCTGATCATCGCGGGCGATTTCAACGACTGGCGCACCGAGGCCTGCCATGTCCTGAAACGTGAATTGCACATGAAGGAAGCGTTCGAGCAGATACATGGCAAACCTGCACGCAGTTATCCTGCTGCCCTGCCAATGTTTTATCTGGATCGTATTTACGTGCGTGGCCTGAATGTCAGCGCGGCATTTGTCCATGCCGGGCACCCTTGGTCGAAAATTTCAGACCATGCCCCCTTGAGCGCGACGCTCTCTTTTCCATGACCCGATTCGTCGAAGGCAACCAGATAAAGTTACTGTGCAACGGCACAGAATTTTTCCCCGCACTGAAAGCTGCCATCGACAGTGCGAAGCGTGAAATCTATCTTGAAACGTATATTTTTGAAGATGACATCACCGGGAAAAAGATTTCCGATGCCCTGAAGCGCGCCGCCCGGCGTGGCGTTACAACCCACCTGATGCTGGATGGGTTTGGCAGCCTCTCACTTCAGCGCACCATTCTGGATGATCTGCTGGAGGCTGGGGTGCAGGTGCTGATCTATCGCCCGGAGAGGGATTTTTTCAGACTGCACCGTAACCGCCTGCGGCGCCTGCACCGAAAAATCGCCCTGATCGACACCCAAACCGCTTTTGTCGGGGGCATCAACATCGTTGACGACCGGGACATGCCTGGCCAGACATCCCCGCGCTTTGATTATGCAGTGCAAGTTCAAGGCCCACTGCTGCAGGACATTTATGCCTCGGTGAAACGTCTGTGGGGACTGGTGTCGTGGTCACAGCTCAAGCTCCACCGTCACAGCCGATTGCGCCGCATTGTGACCCGCGTGGCCGGCAACATGAGTGCAGCGTTTGTGATTCGCGACAACATCGGCCACCGCCGGGACATCGAAAACGCTTATCTGGAAGCCATTAACCAGGCAAAAGTCGAAATCGTGCTGGCCAACGCCTATTTTCTGCCCCGTCGCAATTTTCGCCGGGCGCTGATCCGGGCATCGGCACGTGGCGTGCGGGTAGTGCTCCTGCTGCAGGGACGAGTAGAATATGTCCTGCTACACTATGCGACGCGTGCTCTATATGGCGTTTTTCTGGACTCAGGAATCGAAATATATGAATATCATGAGAGTTTTCTGCACGCCAAGGTTGGGACGATAGATGGCGAATGGTCTACGGTTGGTTCGTCGAATATCGATCCCTTCAGCCTCTTGCTGGCGCGCGAGGCGAATGTCGTCGTGCGCGATGTCGGCTTTGCCGTGCAGCTTCGCGCCAGCCTCGAGCATGCCATGGAAAAAGGCGCGCGCGTGATGACTGCTGAAGCATGGAAACACCAACCCATTCACAATCGCCTTCTTTCCTGGCTCAGTTATGCAGCCGTTCGGTTGCTGATGGGCGTGGCAGGATATGGACGTAATCGAATACAAGGGTAGCAAAGGCGCCGTGATGCAAAGCCGGGCTAAAACCAGCCAAGAAAATAGACAAAACGTGACACATGCCATCCTGGATGCGAATTCCGCCACCTTGATTTGCAGTGGCGAGTGGATATTGCCACGGGCGGGCGAGATTGAAACCGACTTGCGAGCCTGCCCCTGGCCGCGCGACAAATTGACCGTCGATGCCGCAGGGATCGAACGGCTGGATACCTCGGGTGCATGGCTGTTGCATCGAACGCTGAAAACCCTGCGGCTCGCCGGGTTGGAAATCGAACTGCGTGGCATGAAAGCCGAGTTTTCTGCCCTGATGGACATGATTGCCGCACGCGACACTGAAATCAAGGCTGTCCAACCCACGGTTTACCCCTGGATGGAAACCCTGGGGCGCGCGCTGGTTCGCCACTGGACGGAAGCGGTCGGCATGCTGGCCTTCATCGGCGAGGCAACCATCGCAGCGTTACGACTGGTTGCCCATCCGGCGCGCATTCGTATCCGGCCAATCCTGCACAATATCCAGGGAACCGGGTTCGATGCCTTGCCCATCGTCGGCCTGCTTTCCTTTCTGATGGGCATGGTCGTTTCCTATCAGGGCGCATCCCAACTGGCGCGCTACGGTGCCAGTATTTTTGTGGCTGACCTGGTCGGTCTGTCCATGCTGAGGGAAATGGGACCCCTGCTGACCGCGATCATCGTGGCGGGGCGCTCCGGGTCAGCATTTACGGCCCAGATCGGCACCATGAAGGTGACGGAAGAAATCGACGCCATGCGCACCATCGGCATTCCGCCCATGGATTTGCTGGTGCTCCCCAAAATCCTGGCCTTGATGCTGGTCTTGCCCCTGTTGACGGTGTACGCCGACATCATGGGCGTGCTGGGCGGCATGGTATTGGCCAAGGCCAAACTGGGTATTCCTTTCGAGGATTTTCTTGACCGCTTCGATTCGGCCATCCGTCTGGCTTCACTCATGGTCGGGGTGGGAAAAGCGCTGATGTTCGCACTGATCGTCGCGCTGGTCGGCTGCTTTCAGGGCTTCCGCGTCAGCGGCAGCGCGGATAGCGTCGGCCACCAGACGACGGTGTCGGTGGTGCAGGCCATTTTCCTGATCATCGTGGTGGATGCGGTTTTTTCCATCGTATTTAGCTGGTTGAATATATGAAGAACCTTTTTAACCACGGGGAGCACGGGAAAAACCCTCCTGCTCATCCCCGTTCGCGCCTATATTTCCCCATGCCCCCCATGTGCCCCGTGGTTAAAACTTGGCTTTCAAAATGACCGCCATCATCGAGATCAATAACATCTGCACCCGTTTCGGCGACGCCGTGGTGCATGAAGATGTCACGCTGGACGTGCGGCGCGGCGAGATTTTTTCCCTGGTGGGCGGTAGTGGCTGCGGCAAATCCACCCTGTTGCGCGAGATCATCATGCTGCAAGCGCCGGTTTCCGGCTCGATTCGTGTCTTCGGGCAGGAAGTCGTCGGCCTGAGTGACGAAGCCGCCCTCCCCTTGCGCAAACGTTGGGGCGTGATGTTCGAGCGTGGCGCATTGTTCAGTTCGCTTACTGTGCTGGAGAATGTCGGGCTGCCGCTGCGCGAGCACACCAGCCTCGATTCCGGCCTGATCGACGAACTGGCTGCGGTCAAGATTTCGCTGGCCGGCTTGCCGAGCGCCGCCGCCGCAAAATTTCCCAATGAACTATCCGGCGGGATGCGCAAGCGTGCAGCGCTGGCACGCGCGCTGGCGCTCGACCCGGAGCTGGTTTTTCTGGATGAGCCAACCGCCGGACTCGACCCCCTGAGCGCCAGCGGATTCGACGAACTGGTGCTAAATCTGAAAGAATCGCTGGGCTTGACCATCATGATGGTGACGCACGATCTCGATCTGCTGTGGCGTGTAGCCGACCGGGTCGCCGTGCTGGGAGAAAACCGGGTATTGGGTATCGGCACCATGGAAACGCTTTCGCATGAAGAACATCCCATCATCCGGGAATATTTTTACGGCCCGCGTGGTCGCGCGGCGTGGCAACAGGAAGATTTGCAAGGGACAGCATAAAAGTGGAAAGCAAAGTTAACTACACCTTAGTCGGAACCTTCGTCGTGGTTCTGCTGCTGGCACTGATTCTGGGCATACTCTGGCTGAGCGGCGGCGCCCAGTATCGCAAGCACTACATGCCCTACATCGTCTACATGAATGAGTCAGTGTCCGGTCTCAATCTCAACGCGCCGGTCAAATATCGTGGCGTGGAAGTAGGTCGGGTCAAGCGCATTTCACTGGAACACGGCGAGCGGGTCAGGCTGGATCTGGATATCGAAGAAGGCACCCCGATCAAGGAAAACACTGTCGCGTTTCTGACTGTGCAAGGACTGACGGGTATCGCTCAAATCGAGTTGTCTGGCGGCTCTAAAGACGCCCGGCCCCTGATCTCCCAAGCCGGGGAGGAACCCGCCATCATCAAGTCGCGCCCTTCCCTGCTGGTCAGGCTGGACAATGCGGCAACAGACCTGCTCACCAGTTTCAACCGGACCTCGGACAACATCAACTCGGTGCTGGATCAGGACAATCGCGATTCCACCAAAAAAATCCTCGCCAACATCGCCCAGCTGACCGGCGCGCTGGTGGCGAACCAGAACAACATCGACGCCATTTTGCGCAACTCGGAAACCACCACTGGCAACGCGGCAAAACTCACGGCAGAACTCCCCGCGCTGGCCGAACGTATCGCCAGGAGCGCCGACACGCTCAAGAAAATGTCGGAAGAAGTTTCCAAAGCCAGCTCCTCCACGCGAAAAACCATGGATCGCGCCTACAACGGGATCGACCGGATCACCGACGAAGCACTCCCTGAACTGCAAGGCACGCTTTCCGAGTTGCAGGAACTAACCGCCTCACTGAAACGAATCGGTGGCGAACTGGAACGCAACCCTGGCATGTTGGTCGTCGGGCGCGAACCTTTACCAGCGGGGCCGGGGGAATAAACCTAGAAACCTCATTTCAACCACGAAACACACGAAAGTATTCATGCGGATACGAGTTATCGCTCTATCACCGAATGGGTGAAAGAAAAAATATGGCCAAGTACTTGATTCATTTTGCGAGCTTTCGCCTGACGGCGAAATGCCTGCCTACCCCGTTTCGTGTATTTCGTGTGTTTCGTGGTCAACTGAGTTTTTAAGGATAAAGCCCGCGCCAGACAGTAAATTTTAGGAGACGAACTTGTCCAGACTGATGCTATTTTTCCTGCCCCTCTTGCTGTCGGCATGCAGCCCCTTGCAGCCGGTCAAGCAGGATGCGCCCAACACCTACGCCCTGGAAGCCCGCTTCGAGGCGCGCGCCCGCAGCACCGGATCGGACATTCTCGAAGTCGGCCTGCCGCGCGCCCGTTCGGGTTACGACTCGGCACGCATGGCGTATGTCCGCAAGCCGCACGAGCTGGAGTACTTTACAAAAAACCAATGGGTCGACACCCCCGCCAGGATGCTGGCCCCCATCATGATTCAGGCCATCGACAGCAGTGGTGCGTTTCGGGCGGTAGTCGGCAACCGCACCGGCGCGCTGGCGAATTGGCGCCTGGAAACGGAAATCGTCCGCCTGCAGCAGGACTTTCTAACCACGCCCAGTCGCGTGCGACTTTCCATCCGCGCACAACTGATCGACGTTGCCAACCGCCGGGTTCAAGCCAGCCGGGATTTTGAAGCCGAAGAAATCGCCTCCAGCGAAGATCCCTACGGCGGTGTAATCGCCGCCAACCGGGCTGTCGATCGGATCATGGGAGAACTGGCCACCTTCTGCGCCGAGCAAATCAAGGCTGCTCCCAAGCCATGAATGGAGCCGTCCCCCCTGCCTGTTTCGGCGTATGGCAGCGCCGATCGCTGGAAAAAAAGGGCAAGACGGCCGACACCGCCACGCTGGCATTCTGGATTCAGACCGATGCGCTTCAGGCCAGCCTGTGCATCCCGGCAGGCAGACCCAACAGTCATACCCCAAAGGGTATGACTGTTCCCCTCTCTCCTAACTCTCTCCCAGAGGGAGAGAGGGGCGCTGACTCGCTTCGCGAGTGCCCCGTTAAAGCAGGCGAAAAAACCAGCCTTGCCGAATACGATGAAGCAGGACTGCTATGGCTGGCGCGTCAGGAAGGTATCGCAGGGATGACGCTGGCGGACGGCGATCTGCTGCATCGGCGTCGGCAAATCGATTTTCAGCCCACCCGTGGGCGCGACAATACACACCGCATCCGCTTTGAAGACGACCTGCTGATCGAGGAAAACCTGCAAGGTTCAAGCACCGAAACCTGGCAGCGCCTGGCCGGAACCGAGGGCGAAAGCATCACCCTGCGCCTGTTGGAAGAATCAGTGCAGGCAGGTCGCCCTATCACCCGCAAAGGCTATCTGCTGGTAGTCAGCGACCACTTCCTGTTCGTTCGCGACCGCCCCTGTTTCACGCGCCAGGCCGCTTCGCTGGAAGACCTGTTTGAAGCGCAAGACCTGGAAGCGGCAGCCATGGCAGCCTATCTGGATTGCGAATTTTCCTATGGGCGACGAACCGGCGGCGATCTGCCCTGGCAGATCCAGCACTCCACCCTGCCTTGGCGCGAAGGCAAGGCCTTATTCGGCACAGGCCAGTTCGAATCACTCCGCTCCGGTGGCAGCGCACTGATCCAGCACGGCCAGGGACGCTTTGGTCCGGTCACGCGACGCTGGTCGATTCAGGAATGGCGCGAGTAAGTTCGTAGATAGGTAGATATTTATTTACTCCGTGATTACAATGATTTCATTGCAATCACGGAGTAAATCTAATGGCCAGTATTACGATCAGAAATCTCGATGACAGGCTCAAGGCGACCCTGCGCCAACAGGCGGCACTTCATGGCTGCTCGATGGAAGAAGAGGTGCGCCAGATTCTGCGCAGGACAGTCATGCCCGTACAGTCGGATAGCAGCTTCGCGCAGCGCATTCATCAGCGATTTTCCCAGCTTGATGTCGATGATCTGCCGATTCCCGGACGACAGGCTGTACGTCTACCGCCCCAGTGGAATGATTCATGAGCCAGCATTACCTGCTGGATACCAACATCCTGTCCGAGTTGATGCGGCCCCAGCCCGATGGCAATGTGCTGGCCTGGTTTGAGCGGCAGATGAACGCGGTTTTTGCCACCAGTACCATCACCCAGGCTGAAGTTCTGCTGGGTATCGCCCTTCTACCTGCGGGCAAGCGGCGCAACGATCTTGCCAATGCCGCAACCCGGATGTTCCAGGAGGATTTTAGCGGCCTCTGCCTGCCATTTGACGAACGAGCGGCAAATGAATATGCGATTCTCGTGGCCGCCCGCACCCGTTCCGGACATCCCATCAGCACTGAAGATGGGCAGATTGCCGCGATTGCACTCGCCCATGATTTGCTTCTGGTGACACGTAATAGCAAGGATTTCACCGGCATCACCGGATTGGACATGATCAATCCATGGGACGACATGAAATATCCGGGTTAGCGCCAATACTGTTTAGATAGATAAAATTCGAGGCATTGGCTCGCAAGGCGTATTGATCGGATCGCCTCGTTTTCGGAGATTGAATTTGCTCATTTTTCGTTTCACGCCACGGGGATTTCGTTTGCCGCGACTGG
>JAUYFQ010000135.1 GCA_030690895.1 Sulfuricellaceae bacterium | reverse complement strand
ACCCATATTGGCGCTCTCCGGCGGCAACAACCGTGCCACCACTCTGTTCCTGAATGCTTCTCCGTACCGTGCCATGTTTCATCCTTATCGCCCCCAAGTTCAAGATCATATCGGGGCGACAACTATTCTGACGCGGGGGGAGGTTGACCTGGTGAATAGCGCGACCTTGGGCGATATTTTCGAGGTTGTCGTGGATCAGGAATTCAAGGATATTCCCGAATCCGCCTTCATAATGTAAACCGGAATACTGTCTGGTGGTCTCAATAAGCCGTTTTTTCTAATGCAGAATGGCTTTTTCTCAAAATTCTGCTTGTGGCCTGATGATCTCTATGACATTCTTTTCGCATTGAGTAAACTCAGCTTTGCCTTGAGGAGATCGGCATGAGGCTATTTGTATTGATCGGACTGCTATCCTTAGCTATTACATCCCACGCGGATGCCTTCAAATGCACCGGCGATAATGGGCGCACTGTTTATCAGGAGCAGCCTTGCGAGAAATCGAATCTGAAAGAAGTCGGCAAGATCAAGCCGCCTCCGGAATCTTCCAAGGAGGAGCGTGATCGCATGCAGGGGGTTCAAGAGAAAAACAAGGCAAATCTGGACGCCAGCATGGAAGCACGTGCCAAGCGAGAAGAGAAGCGAATTGAAGAGCGAAAAGCTGCCAGCCAGGGCGGTCAGGTTGAAGAGGGAACGCAACCTTCACCCAAACCTCAGTCGCAGCCCCAAAAAAACAATAATAAGGAAAAGCCAGGCTAGCCATGCTGATTGTGTGTTGGAAATTAGTATGAATGGATCATCGTGGAGCATGTTCTGGTCACTTGCCGCAATAAATTTTTAGTAATTTGAGTTCAATTATATTTTTAATGGCAGAATGTTAGCCATAAATTCGGACAAGGCAATCTGTTATAGTTTTAATGGTCTTGTAACTTCAACAATGGCATCATGGTTTTACTACCCACCAACAGGAGATGAAAATATGAATAAAGGTGAACTGATTGACGCAGTTTCGAAGTTGACCCTGCATTCCAAGGTTCAAACCGAGCAGATGTTCGATGCATTCATGGCTGTCGTGCAAAATGCACTTAGCAGCGGAAATAATGTACAGATGATTGGTTTCGGTACGTTTGCCGTGGAGGAGCGCGCTGCTCGTACTGGACGTAATCCCGCGACTGGCAAGGAACTGAATATTCCTGCCAAGAAAGTTGTCAAGTTCAAGGTTGGTAGCAAGCTGAAAGATGCCGTAGCGGGTGTCAAAGCCCCTGCAACAAAGGCTCCGGCCAAAAAGAAGAAGTAATCAAATAAAGCAGGCGGCCTAACCGCCTGCTTTTCTAGCATCCCTGTCTGGTTGTGCCCGCGCATCAAAGCATCTGATCCCTGAAAATTCCTACCGAAATCCCCTTTCTCTGCTAAAAGGCGATCTGCATTGAGAAAAAAAGAGGCTGACACCGGCGTATTTTTTTCTTTCATGGCACGGAAATTATGATTAAGATATACAACATCATAAAAATGAAGTTCGGGTGATCCATGTCGCGGAATGATAAAGAGCGCTCTAACTCAGATCGGCGAAAGGAAGATCAGGGTCCGCCAAACGGATGGGGTGATCGCCGACGTAGTCCAGAGCGCAGATTGCCTGAGGTTGAGGAAATATCGGTTGCGGAATTCATGCTTTTATTGGCTGAGAACAAACCCGAACTCGAACAGCCTGTTGATGCGGGGAAAGACCCCGGGTTTGAGTGGGATGATGTCAGGAAACTCTGACTAAAAATGAACTAATTCTGGTAGAGTGATGTCGAACTCGCGTGTTCAGTTAGAGTGTTGCTAGGCTAATCATGCCGACTTTATCCGCTGCATCGAGTGTGAATCAGTCAGGCTTTCAACAGTTGCAGTTGCAGCAGGCGAGGAGGAATGCCGATCAGGCTGAGCAAAGTGCCCGGTCTCTCAGTAGCCAGGCGGATAGTGCGCAGCGGGCGGCGGCTCAGGCTCAGGAAGGCGCCAGGTTGTTGAGCGTTGAAGCGGGACAGGCGCAGGATCGTGCGGGACAGGCAAGGCAGGGTGTGGTGGCTCAGGAGTCTTTCACCAGAACAAGTGCGCAAATTGGTGAAATTTATACTAGGGTGGCCGAGAAATTTCAGGTTATTGAAACACCGCAGGTGGTTGCTGCAGCACCAGCGGTTGTAAATACTCAAGGACAGGTGACGGGCGGTAATGTTAATGTGACTGCGTAAGCCTGTTCAGTGATAGTACAAAGAAGCAAGGAGACCAATATGGAAGTTAATTCTGTTAATTCCGCTTCAAGCGGCGTAGCTCAACTGGTTCAGCAAAGCCCTCAGCAGAATCAGGTGAGAACCGCCAGCAGCGAGCAGCAGGCCGGACGCGCGCGTGAGCAGCAAAGTCAGCAACAAGCGGAGCTGGTGCAGAAAGCCGCTCAGCCGGTGGTCAATACGCAGGGTCAGGTGACGGGCGGCACCATAAATACTTCAGCCTGAATTCAGATTCCCATTAAAAAAGCTTTGGTTTCTTCCAGAGCTTTTTGCATTTGTATGTAGAGCGTTTCAGCCAGTTCCCAGTCTTCCAGTCTGGCAGCTCCTTCCATTTCTCTCGCCAGGCCACTCATGACGGATGCCGCAATGTAGGTGGCCGAGCCTTTTAGCTCATGGGCTCCGCGTTTACAGTTTTCAGTGTCCCTGTTGGTGATGGCTTTGTCGATTTTTTCCAGAATTTCAAGACTGGACTCCAGATAAAGCTGGATCATTTCGATGTGGAAAGCACGATTTTCACCCAATGTTTTTCTGAGGCGAGCCATGTCAATGGGTGGTAAATTGGCAATTACCTGTGCCTTGAACTTGATCAACAGGGATTCCAGTGTCTCCAGCTTGATAGGCTTGACCAGAAAATCGTCCATACCCGATCCCAGGCAGCACTCCTTGTCACCGGCCATGGCATTGGCCGTCATGGCTACGATGGGGGTTCGCCTGCCGATGTTTTTTTCTTCTTGACGGATTTGAGCTGCGGCTTCGAAGCCGTCCATTTCCGGCATCTGGCAATCCATTAGAATCAGATCGTACCTGTTCTCACGAACGGCTTTAACCGCTGCACCGCCCGTTTCGGCAATAATGGGGTCAATGCCGAACTGGTTTAGCATATAGCGGATGACTTTCTGATTGACCAGATTGTCTTCTGCTACCAGAACACGCAAAAGATGTATGGATTTGTGTTGTTGCTCACTTTGCAGCATGAATTTTTCATTTGGCGTGGCCAAGCCCAGTGCAGCCAGGAACCCCTGTTTCAACTTTGATGGGTGCAAGGGCCTTGGAAGAAATATTGCATTCCTACAGAACTCGCGAATTATTTCACCCGTTGTCCCGACCAGAATACATGGCATGCTATCCGGGACTCGATCCAGAATGGATTTGATCACGTTGACATCATCTGAAATTGACAGATCGAGCATCAGAATGTTGTAGGTGGATTTTGCCCAGTCGTGTGAGAGCAGATCTTCTGTTTTCAGGGTACTGGTGTGGATCCCCCAATGCTCAAATGTCCGACAAACTGCGTTGAACTGTCGATGATTGGGTATCAGGACCAGAGCGTGCAATCCTTCTGGCAACGAGAGGGGGGGGATATCTGGCTGCAAGGCTTTCTTGAAGTGAATGTTTAGCCAGAACTCGCTTCCACTGCCGGGCTGGCTCTGCATGCCCATTTCTCCGCCCATTAGCTCGACCAACTGCCTGGAAATGACCAGGCCCAGACCTGTACCACCGTATTTTCGGGTGGTAGAGCCATCTGCCTGCGAAAATGCCTGGAAAAGGCGTGATATGTTTTCAGCGCTGATCCCGATTCCGCTGTCCTTGACGCTTAATTTGACTCGCACCTCGTCGGCTGTTTCCTCAAGCAAGTCGGCAATGAGCGTAACTTCGCCGGTATGCGTAAATTTAATGGCGTTATCGATCAGGTTGATCATGACCTGTCGCAAGCGCCCTGGGTCTCCTCTTAGCATCAGGGGCAACTCGGGAGCGAAGTCGCAAATCAGATCAAGTTCCTTGAGTTGGGCGCGCGGCAAAAGTAGTTCGGCGATATTCTCCAGCGTTTCCACCAGGTTGAATTCGAGATCATCAATTTGAAGTTTACCCGCCTCGATTTTAGAAAAATCGAGGATGTCATTGATGATCAACATCAGCGCATCCGCCGACTGGCTGATTGTCTCGGCATGATGCTTTTGTTCGTGGCTGAGCGGGGAGGTGAGGAGTAGATCAACCATGCCGATGATGCCATTCATTGGCGTTCGGATTTCGTGGCTGACATTGGCGACGAACTCCGATTTCAGTCTTGATGCCTCCATGGCGGCATCATAAGCATGTTTCAATTCCTCCTCTGCATGCTTACGCTCGGTGATGTCGCGAATGATAGCCTGAATGATCTGGCGATTATCCAGAATCATGGCGTGGAGCGCGATTTCGGCAGGGAAAATCGTTCCATCCGAACGTTTTCCTGCCCACTCGAAATGGCAATGTCCGTGCCGAATGGCGTGCTGAATTCGCTCTTGGGCAAAGAGCCCGGTGGCGATGCCGTCTGGTTGGGCTGGCGGCCCCAGGTCGATTGGCGAGAGCGAGCAGAAATATTTTACGGACTGAGCCTGAAACATCCCTAGTGCGGCCGAATTGCAGTCGATAAAGTGCTCTTCCTGTAGCAGCACGATGCCGTCCGTGTTGCTCTCGAACAGCGTCTTGAATTTCAGCTGCTCCTTCTCGAGTTCAAGTGTCTGAAGCGAGGTTCGCCTGATGACCAGCACCGCAATCACAATGCCCAGCGTGACGACCAGCAGCCCGAGCAGCATCATTTGCCAGCGTGTCTTGTCGTAGGAAACCGAAGCCTCATGCGCTGCGTCGAGACTCAGTTTTCTTTGCAAATCAAGCAGCTCGTCCAATTCCTGTATCAACTGCTTTTGCATGGGAATCGTGACAGTTTGCATCAACCTGAAAGCTTCTTCTTTCCGGTTTTTCTGTGCCAGTTCAATGGTTCTGACAACGGCCGGTTGGGTTGTGTTGGTCAGGTTTTCGATCCCATCCAGAATGACCGACTCATCACGGCTATCAACCAAAGTCAGTAATTCCAGAATGGATTTATTGAATGTCACCCCAAGCTCATAAAAGTGCTGCAATTCCTCATCTTGAGCAAACGGATCCTGCAGAACAATGATGGTATGCATGCTGATTGCCCGGTCGCGCAACGCGCCTATCATGCGGGAGGCCAGATTCACTTTGACGTTGTTGACCCCGACGATCCGCTCCAGGCGCTGGTTCATGGCCTCCAGGCGTTGCAAGCCAACAAAGGTCAGACTGGACATCAGCAGCAGGATAAGGGTAAATCCTATGCCTATGCTGAACTTGATGTTGCGGGTAAACATCGTCCTTGGGCGGGCAAAAAAGATCTTGAATATGGAATTCAAGATGAAGGAGGGGTGGGCCGCTGCCGACTTACTCGGCTGTCAGGCCGGGAGGGAGTTGGAGTGAGAAAATGCGGCGCGCTCCATTGAAGCGGGTAGACCAGTATTTATCCTGCATGTCCACGACCTCTACGCCACGACCATGACTGGGTGCGTGAACAAAGCGCTTGTTGCCGAGATAAATACCGACGTGTGAAAAAGAACGCCTGAGCGTGTTGTAGAAAACCAGATCACCAGGGCGCAGCTCGTTAGCTGTAATTTGCTTGCCTTGGCGACTAATTGCGAGTGCGTTGTGTGGGAGCGAGAGTCCGGCTACCTGATGAAAGACATGGCCGACAAAACCGCTACAATCAAAACCTGTGCTGGGGCTTCGGCCGCCATACTTGTAGTTGACCCCGACCATCTTCAGAGCGTATTCGAGCGTGTCGGAGATCCCGGCCTGGTGGCGTGTTTGAACGGTTGAAGAAAAGGCTGCCGACTGAGGTTCCAGATCGGTCGATTCTTCCTGAGCAAGAGCTGCGGCGCTGAAAAAGAAGGCGCAGCCGAGATAAATAATTTTGATGAACCCCATGGCTCGCTAATCTAGCCTGAACGGGTGTGTTTGTAAAGGGTTGAAAATCAATCAAAATATTGTGTGCAGGGAAAATAATGGCGAATCTTGATTTGAGTAAATGCCTGCAAATCCTGCTACTTCGTGGTTTGCTGTAGAATTCCGTTCTCATTTTTGTCGTGGTTTGCCTTGGCGATATGTCCGATCTTGCCCAGATTTTTTCCGAAAGCGGTCCGCTGGCGCAGCGTTCGGAAGGCTATCGTTTGCGCCCGCAGCAGCTTGAGATGGCCGAGGCAATAGCCAAGGCGATCGAGACGAATTCGGTGCTGGTGACTGAGGCCGGGACGGGGACCGGCAAAACCTATGCCTATCTGATACCCGCGCTGCTGTCGGGCGGCAAGGTAATCGTTTCGACGGGCACTAAGACCTTGCAAGATCAATTGTTCAACCGGGATATACCAACCGTCAGGGAAGCGCTTAAAGCGCCCGTTTCAATTGCCATGCTCAAGGGGCGGGCGAATTATATCTGTCACTACCACCTGGAGCGCGCGCGCAGCGAGGGACGCTTTTTCAATCGCGAAGATGTCAAATACCTGCCCCTGATCGAACGCTATGCCAAGGTGAGTGGTGATGGGGACAAAAGCGGCCTGGGTTCAGTGCCGGAAGATGCGGGAATCTGGAGCTTCGTGACTTCGTCACGGGATAATTGTCTGGGCCAGGACTGCGCCTTTCACAAGGAGTGTTTTGTGCTCGATGCGCGCAAACGCGCCCAGGCTGCCGATGTGGTGGTGGTCAATCACCATCTTTTCTTTGCGGATGTGATGTTGCGCGATGAAGGCGTGGCCGAACTCCTGCCAGCCAGCAATACCGTCATTTTCGATGAAGCGCACCAGTTGCCTGATACGGCCAGCCTGTTTTTCGGTGATTCGCTCAGTACCAGCCAGATTCTGGAACTGGCGCACGACACACTCGGCGAAGCGCTGACTTCAGCCAAGGACATGACCGCCTTGCCCGACGCGACAGCCGCGCTGGAAAAGGCTGCACGTGATTTCAGGCTGATTTTTCCACAGGAAAGCGCTCGCTTTACCGCACAGAAAGCTTCGGCGCTGCCGGATTTCGGCGTCTTGATTCAGGCGGTGCGAAGCCGACTTGACGAACTGACCGCATTGCTGGAATCCCAGGCAGAACGCAGTGAGGGCCTCAAAAACTGCTGGCAGCGGGGTATCGAGCTTCAGCAGAAGATGGCGCTTTGGCAAGGTGAGGAACGGCTGGATTTCGTGCGCTGGATTGAGGTATTCAACCAGTCGCTGCAATTGAACGCCACCCCCTTGTCGATTGCGGAAATATTCGGCAAACAGTTAACCGGCCAGCCGCGTAGCTGGATTTTTACCTCGGCCACGCTGGCGGTCAAGAGGGATTTTAGTCATTATCAAAGCCAGATGGGCTTGCTGGATGCGCAGACTGCTTTTTGGGAAAGCCCTTTCGACTATGACAAGCAAGCCGTCCTGTACGCGCCGAAAGGCTTGCCCAACCCGAATGATAGCGACTACACCGGCGCGGTCGTTCAGGCCGCCTTGCCGGTGATTCATGCTAGTGGTGGACGCGCCTTCGTGCTCTGTACCAGTTTGCGCGCCATGCGCGAGGCACACGAGATGCTGAGGGCTGCTTTTGATCAAGCCGGTTGGGAATTTCCCTTGCTCAAGCAGGGTGAAGGCTCGCGAACCGAGTTGCTGGAGCGTTTTCGCAAGCTTGGCAACGCCGTTCTGGTCGCCAGCCAGAGCTTCTGGGAGGGGGTGGACGTGCGCGGCTCTGCGTTGTCCCTGGTCATCATCGACAAGCTGCCGTTTTCTCCGCCGGATGATCCGGTGCTGGCGGCGCGGATCGAAAAAATCAACCGTGAAGGAAAGAATGCCTTCATGGAATATCAGCTTCCCCATGCGGTGATTACGCTCAAGCAGGGGGCAGGCCGCCTGATTCGGGATGAAACGGATCGCGGCGTGCTGATGATCTGCGACCCGCGCATGTTGACCAAATCCTATGGCAAGCGGATCTGGCAAAGCCTGCCACCGATGAAACGTACGCGGGAACTGGCAGAAGTTGTCAGCTTTTTCAGCACTCAAGCATGAGCTTGATACGGGTAAAATGGCGCATAGCAGTTGCTGTATTGTGTTTGATCTGGAGTGGCTTGGCATTTTCTGCCGAGCCGGTCGTTCATGCCGAGGTTTACCTCCAGACCAGCCGCCTGGCTGGTTTCAAGTATTACGAGGGGCGAAAACTCTGGCAACACATGCAAACGGGGGATGCGCTGACGTTGGTGCGGGAGCCGGAAAACCCATACGATTCCAACGCGATTCGTGTGGAATGGCAGGCGCACAAACTGGGATTTGTTCCGCGTGCGGAAAATGTGGCGCTGGCGCGCTTCATGGATGGCGGACAGCATCTCACGGCGCGCATCACCACCTTGCCGCGTGAAAAGCGGCGTGGCCGAAAAATTGAATTCGATGTCTATCTGAGCAAATAAATGAAACTTCTGGCGCTGGATACTTCCACCGAAAACTGTTCTCTGGCACTCTGGCTGGATGGCCGTATTTTGTCCAAACAAGTGCTGGCCGGGCAGCGCCATTCGGAGCTGATTCTGCCGATGCTGGATGAGCTGCTGGCCGAGTCGGGTGTGAGCCTGAACAGCCTGGACGGCATCGCCTTTGGCGAAGGTCCCGGCTCGTTTACCGGCCTGCGCATTGGCTGTGGGGTCGCGCAGGGGCTGGCGCTGGGGGCGGATTTACCGGTTCTGGGCATATCCACCCTGATGGCGCTGGCGGAGGCTTCCGACGAGGCTCGCGTGCTCTCATGCCTGGATGCGCGTATTGGTGAAATTTATATTGCAGCATTTGAGCGCAACGAAGGCGATTGGCAAACCTGTTTTGAGCCTGCGCTGTGTCTGGCAAAAGATGCGCCGGAATTGGCAGGCACGGGCTGGATCGGTCTGGGGAGCGGTTTTTCAGCCTATCCAGAGGCTATGCAAGCGCGTTACGTGAACCAGATCACGCGAACAGATGGCAGTGTTTACCCCCAGGCCAGCGCCATGGCTGCGCTGGCTGCGAGGCGATTCGAGCAGGGGCAGGGCATGGATGCCGCACTGGCGGCTCCTGTCTACATCCGCAACAAGGTTGCCCTGACTACGGCGGAACGTCGATGAATGCACAACTCAAGACCTGCGTATTTCCTGAAGCCATGGAAGCGCGCCCCATGGTGTTTGCGGACATCGAGCAGGTGCTTGCCGTCGAGCAAACCATTTACGCCTTTCCATGGACTCAGGGTAATTTTACCGACTCTCTTTCGTCTGGCTACAGTTGCTGGAGCTTGTCCTCCGCGCAGAGTCTGATCGGTTACGGCATTCTCATGGTGGCAGCAGGCGAGGGGCATCTGCTTAATCTGGGGATTGCCGCTCACTGGCAAAAGAAGGGCTTGGGCAGGCGATTGCTGCACCATTTGATTGATATAGCCAAGGGCGACGGCGTGGATATGATGTTTCTCGAAGTTCGCCCGTCCAATACTAGCGCCATCAATCTGTACCTGAGCGAAGGTTTTAACGAGATTGGGCTACGGCGCAATTATTACCCGGCTAACGGCGGGCGCGAAGATGCCATCGTGATGGGGCTTTCGATTTGATGAACCGACAGGACAAGCTGCGCGAGCTGGGCCTGCTGCCGGTCTGGCGATTGCGCCAAGCCAACAAAGTGGCGGCGCCAGAACCGGAGGAGGACTCTTTACAGCCCCAGGATGACCCATGTAGGTCGGCCTTCAGGCCGACATGTGGGCCTGAAGGCCGACCTACACTTGAAGCCATCTCGCTAAACTGGCCGGAACTATCCGAAGCCGTCGCTTCATGTCAGTCGTGCCGCCTGCACGAAACCCGTAATCGCACCGTCCTCGGCTCTGGTGACCCGAATGCCAACTGGCTGTTCGTCGGCGAAGCACCCGGCGCGGAAGAAGACAAGCAGGGTGATCCGTTTGTCGGCCAGGCAGGCAAACTGCTGGATAACATGCTGGCAGCCATCAAGCTGAAACGCGGCCTGAATGTCTACATCGCCAACACGGTCAAATGTCGCCCGCCCGGCAACCGCAACCCGGAAGCCGACGAAACCAGCGCCTGCGCGCCCTGGCTCGCGCGCCAGATCGAGTTGATCCAGCCTAAAATCATCATCGCCCTTGGCAAGGTTGCAGCGCAATGCCTGCTCGGCAGCGAAGCAACCATTGCCAGCCTGCGCGGGCAAGTACACAACCTGAACGGCACCCCGCTCATCGTGACTTACCACCCGGCTTATCTGCTGCGTAGCCCGACAGACAAGTCTAAAGCCTGGGAAGATTTGTGTCTGGCGGTGAGAACCATGGAAAAGGCCATCAGTTCAAATCCTTCTGATAGCGCCTGAAAATTTCAGAAGCCAAGCTTACCCCCGCAGCGCCTGTAGTTCACTGATCGTCATACGTAACCGGGTCGCCAGACTAATCGCCACGTTTTGCGTGACGGCGAGCATCAAATTTGGGTAGACCAGCGCCAATTCCTTGAAGCGTTTGCTCGACAGTACATAAACCTCGACATCCGAAAGTGCCAGCGCATCGGTTGCATGGCCGCTACCCTCAAGAAATCCCATTACGCCAAGAAAATCGCCCGGACCGCTGGTCGCCAGGTGGTAGCTGTCTTTTTTGTGAATCGGCACCGTGACCTTGACCGTGCCACGACGAACGATGAGCAATTCATCGTCCTCATCACCGGCGCTTGATATCTTATGGCCAGCCTGGATGTGGCGAATGGTTATGGCCGACTCCAGCGCCAGCAAGGCCTCTTCCGGCTGATTCATGAAAATGGGGATTTCCCGCAGTTCAAGGGCTGGCAGGTTTTGACTGACCACCGAAACCTCTCCCTGCGACATCACCCATTCCAGCGCATCATCGAGTTGGCGGAAAGCGAAGGCCTTGTTACTGGGGCGTACCACCCCGGTATCCTTGAGAAACTGCTTCATCTTGAGCCCGCTGGGCAGACCCTTGGGAATGTCGCAGAACACCAGGTAGGCATCCTTTTCTTCGAGTTGATCCTTGATTTGTTCCAGTATGTGCGTTGCCGTGACATCCAGCGATTGCACCCGGCGCATGCTTAAGATGACGTATTTGCGTGCGCCGACTTCCTGTTCCAGCGCCAACTGTAACTGGCTGGCCGTGCCGAAAAACAGGCTGCCCTGCAATTCGAACACCACCGATTCACTGGCATTGTGTGCAATGCGTTCCATGTCCTGAAATTTGTAGGCATGCTTGAAAAACACCTCATTACCCTCAAAGCGATTGCGCACCACTGAACTGCGTGTCTGTTCGCGGATGAACAAGAATATTGCCAGGGCCACGCCCACGCCTGAAGCCGCGATCAAATTGCCAAAAATGGCGACCAGAATGACCGACATGATGACCATGAAATCCAGACGCGTGGACGGGCTGAAGAAGAATGCCAGGCTATGCGTATCAATCATGCGGAGGCCAATGACGATGAGAATGGCTGCCAGCGCGGAGACCGGCACCCAGGCGATTAGCGGAGAAAGCAATAGAAACGCCGCCAGCGAAAACACCCCGGCCATGAAGCCGGAAATACGCGTAGTGCCGCCACTGGAGATATTGATCAGCGATGCGCCCATGGTGCCGGCTCCCGGAATGCCGCCGATCACTGATGAGGCAATATTGCCCAGCCCTTGCCCCACCAGTTCGCGGTTGGAGTCGTGGTGCGAGTTGGTCATGGCATCCACCACTACGCAGGTTTTCAGGGTGTCGATCGATAGCAGCGCCGCCAGTGTCAGCGAGGGCACCAGGATCATGACGAGGTTGGCGCTGTTGAGAGTAGAAAGAGAATGCCAGTGCTGTTGCAGAATATCGGACAGGCCTCTACCACCTTGTGCCAGTGTGCCAACCAGCAGCGGATTGTTATGGGTGGTCATGAGCGTGGGATCCATCCAGGCCAGCCCAAGGTAACTCGCCACGCCGGCCAGCAGCGCGAGAATTGTTGCGGGGATTATGTGAGTGATGCGCGGGACCAGTATCATGGTCGCCACCACAATGGCGCCAACCAGCATGGGCTGCCACATCCAGCTTGAAGGCGTGCGCAAGGCATCCAGCAGGTGCATGCTGCCGGGCATGCCAAGGAATTTTGGAATCTGGCTGCCGATGATGATCAGCCCCACGCCACTGAGATAACCGCTGACTACCGGGAATGGGATGAATTTTATGAGTCTGCCCACGCCGAGCAAGCCGAGACCGATCTGGATACCCCCGGCAAGCAAGGTGATCATGCCAAGCAGCAGCAACACTGCTTCTGCTGAAATGCCCTGCGCAGAGAAGGTAATGGCCAGCGCCGAAAGAACTGCGGCGGCTGGCGCGCAGGGTGCAGTAATCAGGCGCGAACTGCCGCCAAATAGCGGTGAAATCAGTCCCAGTGCGGTAGCCCCAAGAATGCCGGCCAAGGCGCCCTGCGCCGCGAGCGAGCCACCCAATGGTGCGAAAATGGTCACCCCGAACGCCATCGCTGCAGGCAAGGCCACCAGCATGGAAGCCAGCCCGCCCAACAGGTCGCCCGGCAGGTTTGCGGTAGAAAACCGGGGACTCAATCCAGCAAGCACGCGTTGAAACATAGGGGTAAATACTCCTGCTACTCGACAGCCTGAGTGTAACATTGCAAAACTACAATGGATGGTTGGATTTTTTATGGGAAGCACAGGAATGGATCTGATTTTATGGCGTCATGCCGAGGCAGAGGAGGGCGTGCCTGACCATCAACGCAAGCTGACCGCCAAGGGCGAAAAACAGGCCGACAAGATGGCGGAATGGCTGAATGCGCGCCTGCCGAAGGAAACCCGGATCATTGCCAGCCCGGCGGTGCGTACCCAGCAAACAGCGCTTGCGCTGAAACGGCCGTTTGAAACGGTGCATGAAATCAGCGTGGGTGCATCGGTTCCTGCTCTGCTCACCGCAGCCGGTTGGCCGGATGCGCGTGGCGCGGTGCTGGTGATCGGGCACCAGCCGACCCTGGGTCAAACAGCCGCGTTGCTGCTGGGCGGGGAAGAGGCTTACTGGAGCGTGAAAAAGGGGGCGGTCTGGTGGTTTTCCACCCGTGTTCGCGCGACTGAGTCGCAGGTGGTTCTACGTGCAGTGATGGCGACTGATCTGCTATAGTGCGGCTCCCCAAGCACTGAATTTCACACAACTAATTGTCTTCCTTCGAACTCTTCATCGGATTGCGCTATACCCGCGCCAAGCGGCGTAATCACTTCATTTCCTTTATTTCCATGATTTCCATGGCCGGCATTGCGCTGGGTGTGGCGGCGCTGATCGTGGTGCTGTCTGTCATGAACGGCTTTCAGGACGAGCTGCGCAGCCGCATTCTGGGCGTGGCTTCGCATATTCAGATTACCGGTGGCGACAATACCCTTGGCAACTGGCGCGCTACCATGGCAGAGGCGAAGCAACATCCCGATGTGCTGGCCGCTGCGCCTTATATCATGGCGCAGAACATGCTGGTTTACGGCCAGGCAGTGCAGGGCGCGATCGTGCGCGGCATCCTGCCCGAGATGGAGAATAGGGTAGCGCAGTTTTCCACCCATATGAAGCATGGCAGTCTGGATGAACTGAAAGCGGGCGAGTTCGGCATCGTGCTGGGTTCGGAACTGGCGCGCTCGCTGGGCGCGAAGCTGGGCGACAAGGTGGTGGTGATGGCGCCACAGGGTCAGGTCACGCCAGCCGGCATCACGCCGCGACTCAAGCAGTTTGTCGTCAAGGGGGTATTTGAGGTCGGGATGTATGAATACGATTACGGCCTGGCGCTGATTCATCTGGATGACGCCGCCAAGCTGTACCGTATGGGCGATCAGGTGTCCGGCGTGCGTTTGGCGCTGAATGACCTCTACCAGGCGCCCAAGGTCAGCCGCGCCTTGATGGCGTCGATCAAGGGTGATCTATATATCAGCGACTGGACGCAGCAACATGCCAATTTCTTTCGCGCCATCCAGATCGAAAAGAACGTGATGTTCATCATCCTGCTGTTGATCGTTGCCGTCGCAGCCTTCAATATCGTTTCGACCCTGGTAATGGCCGTGACCGACAAGCAGGCGGATATCGCCATTTTGCGTACCTTGGGCGCATCACCCGGCAGTATCATGAAAATTTTCATCGTGCAGGGTGCGCTGATCGGCGTCACCGGACTGATTCTGGGTGTGACGGGTGGCGTCTTGCTGGCGGTCAATATCGATGTCGTGGTCCCAGCCATCGAGCGACTCTTCGGTATGCAGTTCCTTGCAAAAGATGTTTACTACATCAGTGAATTACCATCAAAACTTCATGTCATGGATGTGGTTTACGTGGCTGCGGTTTCATTTTCCCTGACCTTGGTCGCGACGCTTTATCCTAGCTACCGTGCTTCAAAAACCAATCCAGCAGAGGCGCTGCGTTATGAGTGAGCGTTCCATTCTCGTCGCGCGCGGTTTGAGCAAGGTTTTCAGGCAGGGCACGCTTGAGGTGCCGGTATTGCAGGGCGTTGATCTGGATATTGAGCAGGGCGAGCGGGTTGCCATCGTCGGGGCGTCAGGCTCGGGCAAGAGCACGCTGCTGCATCTGCTGGGCGGTCTGGATGACGCCAGCAGTGGCGAAGTTCATCTGCTTGGTCAGGACATGCGCAAACTGAGTGAGGCAGCCAGAGGACGGATTCGTAACCAGTCGCTGGGCTTCGTCTACCAGTTCCATCACTTGCTACCTGAGTTTAGCGCACTGGAAAACGTAGCCATGCCCTTGCTGATCCGCCGACAAAACAAGGAGGATGCGTACCGTTTGGCATCCGCCATGCTGGAGCGGGTTGGTCTGGGACATCGTCTGTCGCATACGCCTGCCGAGCTTTCTGGCGGCGAACGCCAACGCGCCGCAGTAGCCCGTGCGCTAGTCACCAGCCCGGCTTGCGTGCTGGCGGATGAGCCGACCGGAAACCTGGATCGCGCCACTGCGCAGTCAGTCTTCGATCTGATGCTGGAAGTGAACCGCGCGCAAGGCGCCAGTTTTATCATCGTGACCCATGATCTGGAACTGGCTGGCCGGACTGATCGGGTCTTGCACTTGGTGGATGGTGGTCTTCATCCGAAATCGTGATTTTTATTCCGGCTTTTGCGCTTGGCGTCTGGCTACTCCAGCAACAAGCTGATCTGCCTGCCCTGTACTGGGCGCTGTGTCTGTTCCCCCTGCCTTTGCTGGTTTACGGCTTGCGCTCAAATCAGCAAAATCCCATTCGTTTTCTGCGCCTTGCGCTTTCCACCATTTTTGTATTTGGGCTGGGGCTCTTCTGGGCGGCAGGTTTTGCTCATATCCGTCTTTCGGCGCAATTGCCCGAGCATCTCGAAGGGCGCGATCTGGCTATCAGTGGAGTCATCGTTTCTCTGCCTGCCAGAACCGAGCGCGGCTTGAAATTCAATTTTGAGGTCGATGAAGCCAGCAAGCCGAGCGAGCATTTCCCCTCCCGAATTCAGTTGAGCTGGTTTGATAGCGGTTTTTCCGGGAAAGCGCCGCTTTATCCCATGCCAGCGCTACATCCAGGCGAGCGTTGGCAGTTGACCGTGCGCCTGAAACGACCTCATGGCAACGCCAACCCAGGCGGATTTGACTATGAAGCCTGGCTGCTGGAAAACAACATTCGGGCGACGGGTTACGTCCGTGAGGGTTTGGGGAATCGCCTGACCGGTAGTGTCATTCGCTTCGACACCCTGGTGGAATTGGCTCGTGAGCGGGTGTTGTCGCGGATTCAGAAGGTGCTGGGCGATCGCCCGTTCAGTGGCGTCATTCAGGCACTGGCGGTGGGTGAGCAACGCGCCATCCCTGCAAGCCAGTGGCAGGTATTCCAGCGCACCGGGGTGAATCATCTGATGAGCATTTCGGGCATCCACGTCACCATGCTATCCGGTCTGGTCTATGCGCTGGCCTTCGGGTTATGGCGACGCTCTACCCGGCTTAGCCTGCGCCTGCCTGCGCACAAGCTGGCAGCGCTGGCTGGGGCGCTGACTGCGCTGGCTTATGCCTGGCTGTCCGGCTACGGGATTCCGACTCAGCGCACGCTTTACATGCTGGCCATTGTCGCCCTCGCCTTGTGGACGGGCAGGGCAGGGAATGTGCTGGCAGTTCTTAATTTAGCGCTGCTGGCCGTGCTGCTGCTGGATCCTTGGGCCGTGATGTCGGCTGGGTTCTGGCTTTCCTTTGGCGCGGTGGCTGCCATCCTGTTGGTCAGCACCGGTCGGATAGGTCGCCTGAGCTGGCTGATGGAGTGGGGGAGAGTGCAATGGGCGGTCACCTTGGGGCTGATTCCCCTATTGTTGGCCCTGTTTCAGCAAATTTCGCTGGTGTCCCCTGTGGCTAACGCAGTCGCCATTCCGCTGATCAGTCTGGTCGTGACCCCCTTGAGTTTACTGGGCGCACTGCTTCCATTCGATTTTTTGTTGCTGGCTGCGCAGTGGACCATGTCGCTGGGCATGTTATTTCTGGAGTGGCTTTCCGCCTTGCCGGTCGCGGTATGGGAGCAACATGCGCCGCCAGGATGGGCCATCGGCCTAGCCATTGTGGGTGTGATCTGGCTACTCATGCCGCGCGGCTTTCCTGCACGCTGGTTGGGGCTGATATGGTTTGCGCCGGTATTTCTGGTCTTGCCCGCCACGCCAAAGCAGGGTGAGTTATGGGTTGAGGTGCTCGATGTCGGCCAAGGCCTGGCGGCAGTCATACGCACACAGCACCATGCATTGCTATACGATACCGGCTCTCATTTCGGCATGGAATCGGATGCCGGGTCGCGCATCGTCATTCCGTATCTACGCGCTTCGGGCGTACGCCATCTCGATGGCATGATCGTCTCGCACGATGATATCGACCATAGCGGCGGTGCGTTGTCGGTGTTGCAGTCATTTTCAGTTTCCTGGCTGGCCTCGTCGCTCCCGGCGGCTAACCCGGTGAAAACCGCGATTGATTCTTCGCCGCAGTGTTTCGCGGGCCAGGTTTGGGAGTGGGACAGCGTCCGCTTTGAAATGCTGCATCCGACCCTGGAATCATATGCATTTCCATTCAAGGACAATAATCGCAGTTGCGTGCTTAAAGTGACTTCCCGTTTCGGCAGTATTTTGCTGACTGGCGATATCGAGGCGCAATCCGAGGTTGAGTTGCTTCGCCGTGTAGCGGACAAATTGCCGACCGATATTCTGCTGGTGCCGCATCATGGCAGCCTCACTTCATCCACGCTTGAATTCATCCAGGCGGTTCACCCGAATGCGGCGATCTTTACTGCGGGTTACCACAACCGTTTTGGGCATCCGAGGGAAGAAGTGCTGGAACGCTACCGTTTACAGGGGGTTACATTGTGGAGAACAGATAGGCAAGGCGCGCTGGATGTGCGATTTAATAGCACAGGCACAAGCTTGACAGGGCAGCGGCAGAGCCTCCGCCGATACTGGCATGCGAGTGAATGAGGACGTGGCGCAAACTTTTCTTGGCCTTCTCTTGACGGGGGCCGGAGTGCTATCTATAATGCGCGCTGTTTTTGCTTCAGGCGGCGCGAGATTGTGAACCGGTTGGGTGTCATTTCATCATACCTTGGTTTCATCCTGACGCTTGTCGGTCTGGTGGCTGGATTTTATTATTTGCCATCAGGGAATAGCGAAACAATAGGATTCTGGTTGAGTTGGGTTCCGATTGGGTTTATTCTGCTTCTGGCAGGCATTACCGCCACCCAGCTCACCAAAAAGTAGTTACGTCCCTATCGTCTAGAGGCCTAGGACATCGCCCTTTCACGGCGGTAACACGAGTTCGAATCTCGTTGGGGACGCCAAAATAAAAGATGGGTTAGAGTTGTTGCTCTAACCCATTTTGCTTTCTTGCCCGGATTCATACTTGGAACATCCGGCTGTTTCTGTTTTATGGCGGGCCTCCCCGCATTGCAAGGTGGTGAATCTGGTCAGGGGCGGAAGCCAGCAGCCACAGCCATTTATTGCAAGTGCCGGGGGTCAGGCTCGCCACCCTATTCCAGACCTACCCGGTTATTTCCCGACGACAAAGAAAAAGCCGGGAGTCACCCCCGCCATTCTCAAATACACGTAAGCAAATCCTTAAAACGAAATCGTCTGCGTACAACCAGACATGGACTGGGTAAAAGTTCCATACAGTTGAGGCCGTTGCAAAACCCATCATTCACGGTTGAATTATTGCTGCAAAAAGCGGGTATGGGCGCCGCCATTGCTGGCAAAATGTGAGTTATCGAGAAACACATTGGACGCCCGGAATGAATACTACGCAACGAGCTGGATTACTGCAACGGTGGTCTGTGATCCAAGAAGAACTCATTCCTGGACTGGGTCAGGAAGTTGAAGGACTGACACCGAAGCTGGAGAAGTT
>JAUYFQ010000058.1 GCA_030690895.1 Sulfuricellaceae bacterium | reverse complement strand
TGGCAACGTGCTATCTGGCCAACTACCTGGGCTGGTTCCGGGCGCTTGATCGTGACAGCGGAAACGGCCCGAACCCCGCTCAGTGGCTCACGATGGCGCTGGGTGGGGCGGCTTAACAACATGATTTGCGAAAAGAGCCTTGATTTTTCCCCGTGATCCCCGTGCACCCCGTGGTTAACCGAGTTTTACAGGTTTAACTGGTGATGGGTAATGGTGGTTTTCATTCCTCATTACCCATCACTAAATCTCATATCTACTCGCGCACTTTCAAAATTGCCGCGCCAATTTCATACCCTTTTTGCCCCTCAAGCTGCGAACAGCGGCGTACCTGTACCAGAGCCTTGAAGGGCTTGAGCGTCGACCCCTTGGGTGATTGCAGCTGGATCTCAAGCCGCTCGCCATAGCGCGGCACATACTGCGCAACCAGCGCGATGCCATCCACGCTCAGATTCTTGCTCATGGCGTAAAAGGTTTCTCCGCTGTCCGATGACCTGGCCTTGACGTAGCATTCGATCGGGACGCGTCTGGAGCATCGCAATTCCCCACGTGATTCGGTACCGTAACCCCCGCCGTTTATCAGGCGCAGATGGACGTGGTGATTGCGGTTGGATTCAGAACGATTTTGCTGCTGATAGGCTTTGGAAGCTGGCATGGTTTCCTTCTCCTCGGATCGCGCTGTCGCGAGACAAGCTGCCACGAAATAGTCGGGTAAAAACGCAAGCTATTATGCTTTATGCTGAGAATGATATCAATATGTTGTGGTTTGACTTCGTCAATGAGTAGTCAGGTTGCTGAAATTTTTAAGTGAGCAGACGGGTGCGGATTCTATCCAATATCTGACCAGGCAACAGGCGGTTCAGGCTCAGTTCCGGCATCTCCATGCCATCCAGGGTGTTTTTGACCAGCAGGCCCAGTTCCGTATCACCCTCCATTACCAGGCGACGACAGAAAAATAAAGTGTCCGGGTCTTCCTTGCGCAAGGCGAGCAGGAGAAAGTCCTGCGCGCTGGCGGTGATGGTCAGGTCAGGCTGAGCGCTTGCCCTGCGAGCAACCAGACCGGCTGGATTCAGGGTGAAATGAAGTGCAACGCCGGCATCCTTGACGCAGATGCAGACCTGCTTGCCGTGCAGGGGCTGCCAGACCTCATCAAGCAGTTTTTTCTTTAGCGCCAGGTTGACCACTTGGGAAAAAATCAGCGCGTGCGGGTACTGTGGCAGCAGGGACATGGCAGTACTGAATGGCTTGGGAAAGAAAAAGGGTTTCATGGGGATAGTCCTGAAGATTCAAGCGGTAGCGGCTAGTTGGTGACTTAAGGCGAAATCCTGCCCGGGCTGCCCATGCCAGTACCCGTTGCAGGGCAACTCTGGCATGAGTTTTTCCATCTGTGCCAGCGCCAGCGACGGGATCATGTGCTGGTTCATGACATCGTGGAAGAGATTCAATATTTTTCCGCTGTGGTGAGCTTGCGGGCTGATGCGCACCACGTCCACGCCACAGTCGCGCAGATCGTCCAGGTCGGCAAGCAGGTTGTATATGCGCGCAGATTGCGTCTGGATGCCGTTGATGGCGAGAAACGGTTGACCTTCCCGTGTTTTCAACGTCAGACCGTTTTCATAATCCAGGCAGCGGAACTGACAGTCGTCTTTTTGCAGGTTGTGGTGTCGCGCGGTGAAGCAGCGAGCCGAATAGGCGAGCGGCAGACGGCCGTAGGCGAAGGCTTCTGTTTCCAGGGTTTTTAGCCCGACCGGCCGGGCGGCCAGGATGGTTGCCAGTGCGTTGCGCGACATTTCCACCGGCATGACCCAGCGTATCGCACCCAAGCCAGCGATCAGGTCCAGGGTTTGCGGGCTATAGATATTGAGCGTGTTACCGGCGACGAAGGGGGACTGGTTTGATAGCAGGCGCACCGCACCCATGTCGTTGGCCTCGACCCGAAACTGGCCATTGGCAGCGATCTTGCGCAGAGTTTTCAGGTCTGATTCCGACTCGATCAGGGTCTGGGTGGAGAGCACGACTTCCTTGCCGGATTCGGCGAGTTTGTCCGCAATTTCCAGATAATCCTGCAACCTGAGCAGGTGACGGCGCGAGCAGACGGTTTCGCCGAGATAGACGATATCGACCGGGCTGTCAGCGATCTGATCATAAAAACCGAACAGTTTGTCGCGATCCCAGTAATAGAGCACAGGGCCCAACGCAAGTTTCATGAATTCATTTCCACGGACGGTAATAAGCGCCCAGCGTTTGCTGCTGGCCTTCGGAAACCTTGCCGAGTTCAGCCATCCAGGCAGGTTTGACACTGAAATTCTGGCTGTCGCGCTGACAGGTGTCGATGGCGGCGCGCCAGACTTTGGTGACCTGGGCGACATAGGCCGGGCTGCGCTGACGGCCTTCGATCTTGATTGCGGCAATGCCCAGGCGTTTGAGTTCGGGCAGCAGCTCCAGGGTATTCAGGCTGGTGGGCTCTTCGAGTGCGTAATAGGTTTCTCCGCTGACATCGAAACGTCCCTTACACAAGGTTGGGTAGCCCGCGTTTTCGTCTTTTTCATAACGGTCGATGAGGATGCCGTTGAGCCGGGATTCCAGCCCCTTGGCGGTTTCCTGCCAGCGAACCGCCTTGGGCGGAGAGCACACGCCGCAGGTATTGGGCGATTCGCCGGTCGCATAGGAAGACAGGGCGCAGCGACCTTCCACCATGACGCACAGCCCGCCAAAGCCGAACAGTTCAATTTCCACCGGGGTATTGGCCATCAGTTGTTCGACCTGAGCCAGCGCCAGCACGCGCGGGACAACCGCGCGCCGGATGCCGAACTGTTCGTGGTAGAAATTGATCGCTTCATGATTGGTGGCCGAGCCTTGCACGGAAAGATGCAGGCGCAGATCGGGGTGGGTCTTGGTGGCATACCGCATCAACCCCGGATCAGCCAGGATGACAGCATCCATGCCCAAATCGGCGGCATTGTCGATCGCCTGTGTCCAGCGCACGTATCCACTGGCCTGCGGGTAGGTGTTCAGGGCCAGCAATACTTTTCGTCCTTTGGCGTGGGCGTAACGCACACCCTCCCTGGCATTGGCCAGGTCAAAATTCAGGCCGGTGAAATTGCGCGCGTTGGTATCGTCGCGAAAACCCATGTAGACGCAATCTGCTCCATGATCAACAGCGGTTTTCAGGGCTGGCAGGCTGCCTGCCGGGCAGACCAGTTCGATTTTTTGGGTCTTGTTGGTTTCAGGCGGCATCGAGAATGATCTCCGAAGTTGCGGAAAATTGTGGCTGGGTCAAATACCCCTGACGGCGGCCACGTCGCGCCAGTTCATGCTCGATGCCATTAAGAATGTTCCATTTTTGCGAGCACCAGTCGGGCGAGAGCAGGATGTCTCTCGGCGCGGTCCCGGTAACTCGGTGAAAAATAATCTGTTCCGGCGTTCGTTCGATCAGGTCGCAGGCATGCTGGATATAGGCCTCACGAGTCAGCGGCAGATATTCCCCGCGCCGCCATTGTGCGGCCAGGATAGTGTGCTTGACGACATGCAAGGGGTGCAGCTTCAGGCCGTCCACGCCGATGTCCAGAACGGTTTCAAGCGTAGTCTGGTAGTGGGCTTCATTCTCCCCTGGCAGCCCCAGAATCAGGTGGGCGCAGACGGGAATGCCGCGCCGTCTGGCGGCAATGGCGATATCCTGGTATTCCTTAAGGCCGTGACCACGGTTGACTCTCCGCAGGGTATCGTCGAAAGCCGACTGCAAACCTAGCTCTAGCCACACGATCCGACCCTCGCCACGATAACGTGCCAGCAAATCCAGCACTTCGGGCGAAACGCAATCAGGTCGTGTCCCGACCGACAAACCTACGATGTCGTGCGAGCGCATGGCCTGGCGGTAAAGCGCGTCCAACTCGATTACATCTGCATAGGTATTGGTGTAAGCCTGAAAATAGGCCAGGTATTTTTTTGCCCGGGTACGCTTGGCGATGGCGCGACGTCCGCTGTCAAGCTGGGATTCCAGAGCGTTCGGCGTGCGCCCATTGGGGCTGAACGAACTGTTGTTACAGAAGGTACATCCGCCTATCCCCTTGCTGCCGTCACGGTTCGGGCAGGAAAAGCCGACGTCGAGCGCGATCTTGTGCACACGCTCACCATGTTGTGCAAGCAGATGCTGCCCAAAGGTGTGGATGTAGTCGGAGAGTGCCATAAGTGAACAAGAAGACTAGCATGTCCACTTATATGCTTCAACCCCGCGCATGAAATGGATATTTATAAATATTGATTTTAATCAAGGAAGGCTGTGGTGGATTGTCCGACCATGGCAACACGGTCAAGTTCGCTTGGTTTTGTAGTCCATTTTTCCTACTTTGGGGGTGTGTGATGGGTATAAAGGGAAAGTCGTTGTTGGGTTTGCTTGCGTTGTCGGCGCTGCCGCTGGCGGTTAGTCAGGCGTTTGCTGCGGATGCCGCAGCGGGATTGACTGCAGAGCAGAAGGCCTCCGCATCAAAGGTGTATTTCGAGCGCTGCGCCGGCTGTCACGGTATTTTGCGCAAAGGCGCAACGGGCAAGAATCTGGAGCCAGTCAATACCGGCAAGCTCGGTCAGACCCGTCTGGAAAAAATTATTGGTTACGGTACTGATGGCGGCATGGTGAACTTTGACGACATCCTGACCAAGGATGAAATCTCGCTGATGGCCAAATACATCCAGGAAACACCGGACATACCACCCGAGTGGGGCATGAAGGACATGATGAATAGCTGGAAGCTGGTCATCAAGCCGGAAGACCGTCCCAAGAAGCAAATGAACAAGATCAATCTGAAAAACGTGTTCTCGGTGACGCTGCGTGATTCAGGTGAAGTGGCGCTGATTGATGGCGATACCAAGAAAATCTGGGGTATCGTCAAGACTGGTTACGCGGTGCATATTTCGCGTGTGTCCAAGTCTGGCCGTTATGTTTACGTGATCGGTCGCGACGGCAAACTGGATCTGATCGACATGTGGTACGAGGTGCCCACCGTGGTGGCCACCCTCAAGATCGGTATCGAAGCCCGTTCGGTGGAAACTTCCAAGTTCAAGGGTTACGAAGACAAGTACGCGATTGCCGGTTCCTACTGGCCGCCTCAGTACGTGATTACCGAAGGCGATACCCTGAAGCCGCTAAAAATCATGTCCACCCGTGGCATGACCGTGGATGGCGAGTATCACCCCGAGCCGCGTGTGGCCTCTATCGTGGCGACCGAAGACAAGCCTGAATGGGTGGTCAACATCAAGGAAACCGGCATGATCCGCCTGGTTGACTATTCCGACATCAAGAACCTGAAGGAAACCACCATCGAATCCGCCAAGTTCCTGCATGACGGCGGCTGGGACTCGACCAAACGCTACTTCCTGGTGGCCGCCAACGCCTCCAACACGGTGGCGGTGGTGGACACCAAGACCGGCAAGCTGGCTGCGCTGGTGGACACCAAGGCGCGCCCTCAAGGAGCACGATCTGGAAGAGTCCGCCAGCACGCGCCTGCTGGTTTATACCGCGACCCTGATCGGCAGCGGCTTCGATCCGGTGGAAGCCTGCCGCGCCGCGC
>JAUYFQ010000056.1 GCA_030690895.1 Sulfuricellaceae bacterium | reverse complement strand
TTTCCTGGTCATCAAGAGGCCCTGGCCGGCGATGATCCGCACCATCTGGGGCGACCCGGAGCGCTACAAGAAGTCCTACTACCCGGAAGAACTCGGCGGCAAGCTTTACCTGGCCGGCGACGGTTCCGTGCGTGACCCCATCACCGGCTACTTCACCATCATGGGCCGCATCGACGACGTGCTGAACGTCTCCGGCCACCGCCTCGGCACCATGGAAATCGAATCGGCACTGGTGTCGCACCCCCTGGTGGCGGAAGCCGCCGTGGTCGGCAAGCCGCACGACATCAAGGGCGAAGCCATCGTCGCCTACGTGGTGCTCAAGCGCGCCCGCCCGGTTGGGGATGAGGCCAAGCAGATCGTCGCCGACCTGCGCGCCCATGTCGGCCACGAGATCGGCCCGATCGCCAAGCCGGGCGAAATCCGCTTCGGCGACAACCTGCCGAAAACCCGCTCCGGCAAGATCATGCGCCGCCTGCTGCGCACCCTGGCCCGCGGCGAGGAAATCACCTCCGACATCTCCACCCTGGAAAACCCGGCGATCCTTGACCAGTTGAAGGAAGTCGTGAAATAAGCGTTATTCGCTGCATCATGAAAAAGAGCGGCCTTGTGCCGCTCTTTTTTTCACAAATGGCTGGCAGTGACTGTTGGGTTTTGTCCTTCAGCCCGACCTGAAGATTGCCTGTTCTGGGCAATCGCCAGTGCCGGCCAATTCTCATGGTCGCAACGAGCGCAGGGCAGGCACGGACTTACGTTTGGCGGGAGGCTTGTCGCGCTTGAACAAGGCCACCAAACGCGCCAGTCCACGATAGATTTTTTCCGCCTCCCTTCGCACTTCGGGGTTGATGCTGAGCAGATAGTCTTCGTTCGTCAGCGCCGCTTTATAGGCATGGAAAAGCGGTGCGAATTGGAGCGGATATTCAGCCTCGGTCATCCAGTCATGCACTGCGGCCCCTTCGCCGCGTGACGCGGCATAAGCCAGGATGCGCTGCAAGTCGTCCAGATAATGGGTCCACAGAGCTGGATCGTCGCAAGTCACCGCCTGATGCAGTTCCGCCCAGCCACGCTGCGCCGCATCGGCACCACCATCACTCCAGGCGAGCATTGATTTCAGTAAATGCTGGCCCGCCGGCGACAATCCAGCCTCGGCTTGCTCCGCGTATTCGCGGGCCTGATTAAGGTGGCCTAAGTGCAAAGCGCATAGGTAAGCGCTGTTCGCCAACAAGGAACTACTCTGCGGTTTGACAGCGAGACCTTGCTGGTAAATCAACAAAGCATCCTCATGGCGCCCCAGATGGTCCTGTAACAAATTGCCCAGACTGTTCAAGGGAGTGACTTGCTTCGGATCGAGAGCTATGGCTTGGCGGTAAGCGGCTTCGGCTTCCTCATAGCGCTGAAAGCCGTCTCGTAATAGCGTTCCCAATCCAGCCCATGGACCGCCCCACTTTTCATCCATTGAAATTGCTTGGCGATAGGCAGATTCCGCCTCTTCATAACGCTCGGAGTGAAATTGCAGCAGATCGCCAAGTTGACCCCAAGGTCCGGCCTGATTGCCATCAAGAGCAATGGATTTGCGATAAGCCGCTTCGGCTTCTTCATGGCGCCCAAGGTGATAGTGCAGCAAGTTACCCAGCCGCCACCATGCATGGGCATTTGTTTCATTCAGCGTTATGGCTTGTCGGAAGGCGGCTTCGGCCTTGTCCAACTCCTTCCTTTCAACCAATTTCTGGCCTTGTGCCAGCAATCGCATCACCGGGTCTTTGTCTGCTCTTGTGCCCCGCTTGCTTTTGCCTGGGGGCGGCTCGCGTAATTCGTTCACCAGTGCGCGTAATTCCTCGACCTGTGCATCTTGGGGGATATAGCTTTCGGCGGTATCCAGCAGGCGTTCACGCAAGCGGCTGTCTCCGATGCACGCAGCCAGCGCCAGGGTGGATTCCACGCGCCCGTATCCTTGAGCCAGTTTGTCCTTTGCCATTTCGTGCAACTCGCCTCTGTTAAAGCAAGAACGCAAAAAGATGGTGAGGAATTTGATGGCCTGCCGCATGCGGCGGGGGCCGTTACGCATCAGGTACCAGATATTGAAAAAACGCTCTGATACCTGGTAACCGCTACGGGTCTTCCGGGTCTTGCTAAGTGGCACGGATTCAACGTAACCGGTCTTCTCCAGTCGGCTGAGATGGCTACTGATACTGGGCGTATCCAGGCCGGTGACCTTGCCGAGGTCGGCGGCGGTCATGGGGTCCCAGTTGAGGGCCAGGGCATCGAAAACTGCGCGTGATTGCATGGGCAATTCTTCCGTGCGGGCCTGGTACCAACCGGTGAAGGTGTCCAGCATGGCGCTGAGTTGCGCCAACACGTCGTCGCTCATGTGGGCTTCCAGCACCGTGTAGAGCACGCCTAACGTGCGCGGATTGCCGCCCGCCATGGTGTTGAGAGCGCTGATGCGGCCCGGGTCGCTCTCCAGCATCCTGCGCACGGGCAGGCCGCGGTCGCCCCGCATGCGCGCGAATTCACGTAGGCAGGACATGACCTCGTGGTCGCTCAAGGCGGGTAAATTGGTAATGCGGAAGAAATCGAAGAACGCCGCCTTGTGGTCACTCAGGGATTCCGGGTAGCGCGCCGCCGCCGCGATCAGGATGGGGCCGTCGGGAAGTTGCAGGATGCTGCGCAAACCCCATTGGTGTCGTTCCAAGCCGGCCAGCAAGGTATCCAGGTTGTCGATCAATAACACGGGACGCCGACCCAGGGCGCGGCAATGCTCTGAGAATGCGGTCCATGCGGGGATGCCATCCTGCTCTTCCCGCTTGAGTTCACTGCGTGGTGCGAGCTTCTGCCAGAGGTGATCTAAGTCATCGATTTCTGTTGTCGCAGCCTGTTCGTCTTCCCGTGTTTCCAGCAGGGATTGCAGACAGTTACGCCAAAACACGTCGAGACTGATGACGTTGTGCTGTTCCTCGCGGAACGCAAGCGGAATAAAACGGGCGTTGAACTCAGGATCATCGCGCAGTGCGATTTGGAGGCGTCGCAACAGTGATGTTTTGCCATAACCTCGCGGCGCGATGATCAGATGGTGTTTGGCGGTTTGGTCCGCCTGGGTGTTGCGCAACTGGGAGAGAAAGAACCGTAGCTCGTTTTGCCGGGCAATAAAACCAGCCAGAAAATCGGTTTCTTTTTGCGAACCCGGATTGAAATGGGTGATGTCGAAGGTGGTCATGTCGGTCGTCCTCATTTCTCGCCGCGATCAGACCGCCGACTGCGGGCGATAAAGCGCCCACCAGTGGCGCAGCGGTGTCAGGCGAAAACGGTATGGGGCGCTGTCTTCATGCATCGGTTCCTGGTACAGGAACCCATCGCTGATCAGTAACAGCAGGTGTTGGCGTAAGTCTTCGCGGTTTATCCGGGGATCGCCAAGTGCACCCAGCAGATTGTCCAGAATCAAGCCTGTCTCACTGGCAGCAATCTCTTTCAGAACAGCGAAACTCAGGCGGCGTTGCTGATCTGAATGGTGTTTGATCAGATGCTCTTCCCAGGTTCCGAAGGTGGATTTGTTGTTGTGTTTGAGCATTTCGGCCAATGCGGCGTCTATGTTGGCCTGAACTTTTTCCGGCTCGGTTTCCGGGCGCGCGGGCAAATGCTGGGCCAGTGCTTCCAGATAGTAGGCAGCCCGCCAGCCAACCGTCTTGATGATGGCTTGGGCCTCTTGCTCGGTGATTTCCGTGCGGCGCTGGATCAAGCCTGACTGGGCCAGATCGCGCAGGTAATCAACGGCTTGATCTTCGGCCAGCGGTTCCAGTTCGAAGTTCTGGAATTTGGCGAGCACCCCCATGTATTGCCCCGCTTGGGCGAGAGGGGTTATCCCGATGGAACCCGTGATCAACCATCGCACGCGTGGTTTAGAAGCGCGCAATCTGGTGAATAGGTTCATGAAGTCACGGGCTTGCTTGATGCCGTCGCCGCCCTTGTCATGCAGCGACTTGAGGAAGATCGGTAGTTCGTCAATCAAGATTGCCCACTGTTGTGTCGGGTCGTCTTGCAACGCGCCCAAGAGGCGCTCCAGGTAAGTCTCCCAATCCACGCCCAAGAGGGACTGGTACCACGGCCCGGCTTGTTCGCCACGTGGACTCGCCACCTGTGCCAGCCGTTGCCTAATAGACGAAATCGCACTTTTCCCAACTGAGCGATGGTTGGTGATCTCTTCGCACAAGCGCCTGAAGACCATCTTCGGTTCGGTGCATCCGGCGATTTCAACCTTGAGACAGATAAACCCGTGGGCGCCGGCCTGCTCCACCATGCGGTCGAGGACAAATGACTTGCCCAAGCGTCGCGGCCCATGCTGCGAAACATCTTTGCCCGCTTTCAGCATGGCAAAGATAACCGCGACCTCCGCGTTACGACCGTAGGTCTTGTTTGAGTAGTCAGTCATGGATGAACTCCAGAAAGATGATTGTTATGGTTTGCGCAGCATAACAAAACATATCCGTTTCGAAACAACTATGTTTTGTAACGACTTCGTATTTGCGCCCGGCTCCTGCACCTTGCCCTTCCCCGGCATCATGGCCGCCGTGGTGGATGAGGCCAGCCACGACGTGGAATGGGGCAAGGGTGGCTTCCTGGTGATCAAACGCCCCTGGCCGGCGATGATCCGCACCATCTGGGGTGACCCGGAGCGCTACAAGAAGTCCTACTACCCGGAAGAACTCGGCGGCAAGCTTTACCTGGCCGGCGACGGTTCCGTGCGTGACCCCAACACCGGCTACTTCACCATCATGGGCCGCATCGACGACGTGCTGAACGTCTC
>JAUYFQ010000021.1 GCA_030690895.1 Sulfuricellaceae bacterium | reverse complement strand
TGGCAACGTGCTATCTGGCCAACTACCTGGGCTGGTTCCGGGCGCTTGATCGTGACAGCGGAAACGGCCCGAACCCCGCTCAGTGGCTCACGATGGCGCTGGGTGGGGCGGCTTAACAACATGATTTGCGAAATGAGCCTTAATTAATCACTTTGACTCGCAGCGTCATGGTGTCGCTAGATTGAAGCATTTCCACTTTGCGCAGGAAATTCTGTCCGAGCAGCGCTATTTTCCCGTGGGTTCCGACGGCGATGCTGAGGCCTTCTACCGCGATTCCACCCGCAACTACGGCTTGATCCGCGACGATTTCGCCTATGATCGCGCCACCTGCGGTTTCAAAACGCGAGGGCGCACCATGCGGCAGGTTGGCCGCCTGCGCGGTGTCTTGATCGATGGAAACGGTGCTGGCGCCGGTATCTACCATGAAGGTAACGGAATGACCGTTGATCGCGCCTTTGACATAATAGTGACCATCCCGTGATCTTGGGATTTGCACTTCTCCGCGCGTGGATTCGATGGCAATGGCAACGCCGGGGTTTTGCCGGGCGTCGAAATAGAGGTAAATCGCGGCAAACACGACTACCCAGATGATGAGGGCAGTGATGTGTCCGCTGGGGAAGGGGCGACTCATGGAGCCAGGCAGCGCCCCTTATTTTAACGCTGGCAAGGCAATCTTGTTATCCACGCTGAACTGGTAGTCGCGGAAGATGTGTTCCGCACTCAGGACCTGATAGCTGCCGTCCGCATTCTTTCTCGTGGTGTCCTTGAGGCGGTAGGTGTAATGACCGCAGGTCCAGCAGTTGAAATTGCGCATGTGGGTGCACAGACAGGTCTTGTCCATGACCGAGACTTTCTTTGCACCGGGGTGGGCGGCGACTTCGCGGTTGTAGGCTTCGATGTAGGAACAGTTGCCGTTGCCGTCCAGCAGGTAGCCGTAGGACTCGCAGCCGGGGCTGATGCCTGAGCCGATCGAGGGGCTGTTCTTGAGCATGCGCATGGGGTAACCGGTGGGCGAGGTGGTATTGACCTCGATGTCGTTCTCGCTGGCCTTGAAGTATTCCTGCATGACCTTATTCGGCAGGCCGCATTCGTCTGCCACGGTGAAACGGGTTGCCACTTGCACGGCGGCTGCGCCTTCTTCGAGGAAGGCGGTCGCATCGCTGCCGGTGAAGATGCCGCCAGCCGGGATAACCGGAATGGCCAGGTTCTCGGTACGCAGATACTGCATCACTTCCAGCGTGATGGTGCGCAGGTCGTATTGCGCCCAGTCGAGTGAAAAGCCGAGGTGGCCGCCAGCCAGCGGGCCTTCCACCACGATGAAATCGGGCAGGCGGTTGAGTTTTGCGGTCTTGCGCAGGAACAGTTGCAGGGCGCGCAGCGAGGAAACGATGATGCCCAGGTGGGCATCGCGGAAGCGCGGGTGGTCTTCCATCAGGGCAAAGGAGCCAAGATGCAGGCCGGCGCTCAGGGTGATGCCATCGATGCCTGAACTCAGCGCCCCGCGCAGGCGCACGCTCAGCGTTTCGCGCGGCGCGTTCATGGTCAGCTTTTCCATGCAGTTGATGAAAATCATGCCATCACCGCGCTTGGCTTCCATCGACTTGCTGACGTGCAGGCGGGTTGCCTCGGCGATATGGCCGAGATCGAATTTCACGTCGGATTTGTCGGAATTGTCGAGGTTGTACTTGTACTGCTTGAGTTTGTCCTTGACGAAGCTGGTGTCATAACGCCGGTCGCTGACGGTCGGCAGCATGGCGTCTGAAATGTGTCCGACGCCGCCCAGGCGTGCGGCTTCAAGCGCGAGTTCGGCGGTCGAAATATCGACCCCCATTCCGCCTATCATGATCGGCACCAGTTCCCGTTTGCCGAACCGAAGGCGGGAATCATCTACACATTTCATTGCAATCCCTAAATTGACGTAATACTCGCGAAATTCGCGAAGCCCACTATCTGACCCAAACGTAATTGTACCGAATGAGAATACCTGCTGCAGACTTTATGTGAACTTAATGTGATTTTTCTTGTTTCATATCAACCCTTCCCGGCTTAGTTCGCTCTTGAGATACGCGTAGTAAATCGGTGCGGCCACCATGCCGGGGATACCAAACAGGCCTTCCATGGTGAGCATCGCCAGCAGCAGCTCCCATGCCTGTGAACGAATCTGGCTGCCAATGATTTTGGCATTGAGGAAATATTCCAGTTTGTGAATCACGATCAGGAACAGCAGGGAAGCGACCGCCAGTTGCAACGATACGCCCAGGCTGACGATGACGATGACCGAATTGGAAATCAGGTTGCCGATCACCGGCAGCAGTCCGGCGAGGAAAGTGACCATGATTAGCGTTTTGGTCAGCGGCAGATCGACCCCCATCAGCGGGAGGATCACCCCGAGATAGATCCAGGTCAGAAAGGCGTTGATGGCGGCAATTCTCACTTGGGCGAACACGATGCGCCGGAAGGCATCGCCCAGCAGTTTGATCCGTTCGACCAGCGCGGCGGCCAGCGGCTGGTAGAAATGATTGCTGGTGACTTCGCGCAGGGAAATCATGGCGCCGATGATGGTGCCGAGCAGCACATGAACCAGAATGCGCCCCATTTCCTTGCCGACCGACTGGACGTCTCCGGCATGGCTGCGCAGCAGTTCCACCGCCGCAAGCTGGATGCCCTCAGCGCTGGTGGGCAGTTGCTCGATCAGCCAGGCAGGGAGCATGGCGCGCGAGCCTTCAATAATCTCCGCCATTTTCTGCAACAGGGCGGGGATGCTGGTGCCGCTCTTGAAAAAAGCCATCAGGCTAATGGTGGCCAGAGTGATCAGCGTGGCCATGACGCTGGCCAGCAAGGCGACTGAAATGATCTTGGCCGGGCGCCCGCCGAATTTCAGCAGGTGAAAGCGATTGGCCAGGATATGCACCAGTTCATACATCAACAAGCCTGCCAGCAAGGCAGGCAGAAGATGGGCCTGAATGACCGAGATCAACACGACGGCCATGATCAGCCAGGAGGCAATTTCGATGTGTCGGCTATTTGAGGGGATGGTCATGGCTGGGCTATCAATTTGTGTATGTTGTCCAATACGCTCTGGGGCGTGAGCTTTTCCAGACAATCCAAGTGTCCGAGCGGGCATTCTCGTTGGAAACAGGGGCTGCACGCAAGATTCAGGCTGACAATGCGCGCCTGCTCCGACATGGGTGGGGTAAAACCCGGGCTGCTTGACCCGTAAAGCGCGATCAGAGGCTTGTTCAGTGCTGCGGCGACATGCATCAGGCCGGAGTCGTTGCTGACGATGACCGCAGCCGAGGCCAGCAGATCGACAGCCTCGTCAAGATTGGTCTGGCCGCACAGGTTGATACCGGCACCCAGACTCAGGCTGGCGACTTCTTCGCCTGCTGCGGCATCCTTGGCTGAACCGACAACCCAGACCTGGAAACCTTCCTGATTCAGTGCCTGGGCCAGCGCGGCGAAGTGTTTGGGCGGCCAGCGCTTGGCTGGGCCGAATTCAGCGCCGACACACAGGGCGGCGATTTTTTGATTGGTATTCAGGTTCAGTTTTTTCAGGGTGTGCTGGCGCCGGGTTTCATCCACGGCCAGCGCCATGCCGGGAATGCTGGGGGCCAGAGGAGAATCGGCGCGTCCGGCCAGTGCAACGAAGCGCTGCACCATCAGCGGAAGCGTGGATTTATTCAGCTTGCGCGCATCGTTGAGCAAGCCCCAACGCGCCTCGCCAATGAAGCCGGTGCGCATCGGAATCCCTGCAAAGAAGGGGATCAAGGCGGATTTCCACGAGTTCGGCAAGACGATGGCCTGATTGTAGGCACGGGCATGCAGCGATCTTCCCAGTTTGATCCTGGCCCCTAGACTGAACTCGCCATGGCCGAAAGGGTTGGGAATGGCTTCGTGTACCTCCGGCATGCGTGCTAACAGCGGTAGCGTCCAGCCCGGTGCAAGCACGTCGAGTTGCAGGTTTGCATGCAACTCGTGCAAACGCCTGAACAGGGTTTGCGCCATGACCATGTCACCAACCCAAGAGGGGGCAACGACCAGGATTTTATATTGGTGTGTCACTTTGGCAACGAGAGCCACTTGAGCAGCATTTCAAAAAGAGTGTCCGGGTTAACCGGTTTGGTGATGAAATCGTTCATACCGGCATCCAGGCAGCGCGCCTTGTCGTCGGCAAATGCGTTGGCGGTCATGGCGAGTATGGGCAGCTTTGCGCCGCCGGGCAAAAGGCGTATTTGCCGAGTTGCTTCCAGGCCGTCCATGACCGGCATCTGCATGTCCATCAGAATCAGGTCATAGCTGTTCGCCGATGCGAGTTCAACTGCGCTGAGACCATCCTCGGCAAGGTCAATGCTCAAGCCGATATCTTCCAGCAGCATCAAGGCCACTTCGCGGTTGACTGGCTCGTCCTCTACCAGCAGGATGCGTCGGTCATGATAGTTGCTTGCCAGGATGGACTCGGCTGAAGCGATCGTGGAGGATGATGGAAGCCGGGTAGCAGACGGCTCACCCTTTCTGAGTCGAGCAGTAAACCAGAAAGTGCTGCCGACTCCCGGTGAACTGGCCACGCCGGCCTCTCCCCCCATCCGTTGTGCCAGTTTTCTGGTGATGACGAGTCCCAGACCGGTGCCGCCATATTTTCGGGTCGTGGTGTTATCGGCCTGTTCAAACGCAGAAAACAGACGTTCGACCACCTCGGGCGGAATGCCGATACCCGTATCGCTGACCTCGAAGCGTACCAGCACATCATCGTCGGTTTGCTCGTCCATCCTGACACTCAGAATAATGGCGCCTGATTCGGTAAATTTGATGGCGTTGCTGGCGTAGTTGAGCAAGGCCTGCTGCAATCGGGTTGGGTCGCCCAGCAGAGGGTGGGGCATGGGCTGGGTTTCAACGATCAGCTTGAGGGACTTGGCGTTTGCACGATCGAACAGCATGGAGGCAACATTGGAAGCGATGCCGCCTACATTGACAGCAACTTCTTCCAGCATGAATTTTTCGGCCTCTATCTTGGACAGGTCCAGGATGGCGCTGATGACTTCCAGAAGGTGTTGCCCGGCGGCGTCAATCTTGTCGAGGCGCTCGACCTGCTGAGCAGGCACGCCGGCTCGGCGGATGAGGTACACCATGCCGGTGATGGCGTTGAGCGGGGTGCGAATCTCATGTGACATGTTGGCAAGGAAGGCGCTTTTGGCTATGTTCGCGGTCTCGGCGGCTTCTTTTGCGGCAGACAGTTGTCGTGTTCGTTCTTCGACGAGTTCTTCCAGGTGTGTGCGGTAGTGTGCCAGTTCGGCTTCGGATCGAATGCGTTTGGTGATGTCCACGGAAATGCCGCACAGGGCATAGACGCTGCCATCCTCGTGACGCAGGGGCAACTTGGTGGAGAGGTAGGTGGCTGTCTTGCCTGTTTCGGGAACGGTATTGGTTTCTTCGGCCCGAATTGTCTCGCCGTCTTCCAGTACGCAGCGATCATTTTGTCGGATATTGGCAGTTGTCGCCGGGTCAAAAAATTTCTCATCACCGAATCCGACAATGTCAGCCATGTCAGCTTGCCACAGTTTGCGAACGGGCTGATTTGCAAACAGGTACCGGCCTTCCTTGTCCTTGAGATAGATGTAGGCATCGACGTTATCAAGGATGGTGAGCAGCTTTTGCTCGTTTGCCGCGACGGTTTCCTGGGCAGCTTCAGCCCGTGCCTGTGCAGTGGCCGTCGTCCGCAAAGCTCGTGCCAGTACCGCAAATGCCCCCAATAACAGCACGGCAATCAGTGCGAAGCCCAGGCGCAGCGGCCAGACATTGCCTGCTTGAGAGAGCCAGCCGCCTTTGGGCGCCGCCGCCAGTTGCCAGGAACCGTATGGGAGCTGGATGTCAGCCAGCGCAGGGCTGGCGGCGAACAACTCAGGGCGCCCAAAAAACACCTCGCCAGCCGGGCCTTTTGCATCCTTGCCCCGGATGGCGATCTCGATGGTCGATTGCTCATCCTTGAGCCCACTGTTGAGGAAAAGCCGCTCGATATCGATGACTACGCTGACCAGTCCCCAAAAATACTCCTGGCCCCCGTCGTCCGGAAGGAAAACAGGCAGACGCGCTATCAGTCCAGTGCCGCCTTGCACCAGATTCAAGGGCCCGGCCACAACGATTTTGCGTGACAGCCAGGCTTGTTCGGCCGTGTCGAGCTGACTTGGCGTCGTGCGAAAATTCAAGCCTATCGCGTTCTCGTTACCCTCGATGGGGTACATCAGCCGGATCACCATGTCCGGCGCAGCGGCAATGTTGCGCAACTGTGTCTGTTCAGAAAACAGGGGTCTGACCGCCTGCTCAAACTGCTTCTGGTTCAGGTCTGGCTTCAGACTGATGACACTGATCAGGCCTTTTGCCAACTGAAGGTCGCTCGTCAAATTGGCAGCGAGATGATCACGAACCATCACCAGGCGATGTTGAACTTCCGCCCGGACTTCGGTCTGGTGCTGCTCGGTGTTGATTTTTTCGACAAAAAACACGGCCACGGCCAAGCCGCAGGCAAGCAAGATGATTGCAGCGTAGCTGAGGGTGATTTTGCGGGTCATGACCGCGCCGCGACCGGAGTTGTGTGGCTTTGCGGTTTCCATGCCCCATTTTGACATGGCCGCGCAAGGCTTACAAACCTTGAACGTGATTGGCTCGGCGCCTATGCCAGCGGGATTGGGTTAAACAGGCGCTTGCCGAGCATGCATCACAACGGGAATCCGCTGCCGCCCAAATGCCTCCTTGAACGCGGTGAAGCGGCCGGCAATGGCGGTATGGCAATGAGGGCAATGGCCATCGTCCGTCAGATGGTAGGCGTTGATCTGGTACCAGTCCCGCACGATCAGCGGGGTCTGGCAGTTGGGGCAATAGGTGGTGTCGCCTGCCGGGTCATGCACGTTGCCAGTGTAAACGTAGTGCAGACCCTGATCCATGGCGATTTTCCGGGCGCGAGTCAGGGTGGCGGGTGGCGTGGCGGGCAGGTCGGTCATCTTGTAGTCGGGGTGAAATGCCGAGAAATGCAGGGGCACGTCCGGTCCCAGTTCCTTGGCGATCCATTGGGACAGTTGGGTGATTTCCTGATCCGAGTCGTTTTTCCCCGGAATCAGCAAAGTCGTGATTTCCAGCCAGCAATTCGTTTCGTGGTGGATAGTGGTCAGCGTATCCAGCACGGGTTGCAGGTGGCCGGAACACAGGCTGTGATAAAAATCGTCGGTAAATCCTTTCAGGTCGACATTGGCGGCATCCATTTTGGCGTAGAACTCGCGCCGGGCTTCTGGGTGAATGTAACCTGCGGTCACCGCAACGGTCTGGATGCCGCGCGCGTGGCAGGCGTCGGCGGTATCCATGGCATATTCGGCGAAAATCACCGGATCGTTGTAAGTGAAAGCGACACTCTTGCACTGGTGGCGCTCGGCAGCGCGGGCAATCTCTTCCGGCGAGGCGCTGTCCATCAGCCTGTCCATGTCGCGCGCCTTGCTGATATCCCAGTTCTGGCAGAATTTGCAGGCCAGGTTGCAGCCAGCCGTCCCGAAGGAAAACACACTGCTGCCGGGATAGAAATGGTTGAGCGGTTTTTTCTCGATCGGGTCGATGCAGAAGCCGGACGACCTGCCGTAAGTAGTCAGGATCATTTGCCCTCCGCTGTTCTGGCGCACGAAACACAGGCCGCGCTGCCCGTCCTTGAGACGGCAGTCGCGCGGGCACAGGTCGCACCGGATGTGCTGCGCGTCAATGGCGTGCCAGTAACGGGCGGGGTGCTTGAAGTGATTCTCGCGAAGCGAGTCCAAGTCCCTCTCTCCCTCTGGGAGAGAGTTAGGAGAGAGGGAAACGGGCGTGGCTTCGCCATGCCTGTTGGATTCAGTGTTCATATTTATCCTAATCCGGACATGCCGGAACCTGATGTGTGATGGGTAAGCGGTGATGAGTAATGGGGGGTACCCATTCCTCATTACTCATCACCGCTTGCCTATTCTTTCCATTTCTCCACGCGGTAGCGCGAAAGCTTGACGCCCTCTGCCCAGAATCCGGGGGATAGACCTGCTTTGGCCTTGAGATGCGCCATGAACTCGGTCGGCTCCGGCAATTGTTCCCAAACCTGGGGCAGGAAGGTGCTGCGGTGATGCCCGTATTCGAACACGATGCCGTCTTCCAGTGGGCGCAACTGGTCAAGGGCATCCGCCTCGCTGCTGAAGTGCATGGCTTGCTGAGGTGAAAGCAGCGACACTTCGACCCGGATCCGATCCAGTTCGTCTGCGTCCAGCGGCGGGAAACGGGGGTCATTGAAAGCGGCGGCTTGTGCATTGGCCTTGATGTCATCCCGCAGGCTGCGGTGTGCTTCCAGGCTGCCGATACAGCCGCGCAGTTGGCCAGCAATGGTGAGCGTGACGAAACAGGCGCCGGGCTCGTCCAGCCATCTGGCCGAATCGATAACTTGAACCTCGCGAAGCGAGTCCGCGTCCCTCTTTCCCTCTGGGAGAGAGTTAGGAGAGAGGGAAGCAGTCTTGCCCAGTGCATCGGAGATGGCGGCGCGCGCCATGGCCAGGAGTGTCATGCCTTGTGGGTCAGTTGACATGTCCGCCCCCTCGTAAAATGCGAATGCGCCATAGCCAACGACGCGGCTTCTATCCCCGGCGGTGTCGCCCGAATTTCGCAAATCCAGACATTCCGGCTTCAGGCGGCGCGCTTTGGCGGCCAATAGCAAGCCATTTACCGGCGTGCCGCCACAGGCTTGTTCGTGGCTGAGGGGAGGGGTCAGCGCGAGGATCATGTTGGCGGTGGCGCGATCAATTTTTTCGGCCGTCTCATAAGGCAGATAGTGCGAAAGGTCGGAGCTGATGACGATCAACGTTTCTGGCCCGCCCCAGAGCGCTTCCAGCACCCCGGCAACTTCGCCCGGGGTCGCGTCGCCCACGGCCAGCGGTACCAGCGTGAAGTCGCCCAGGACTTCCTGCAAAAAGGGCAGATGCACTTCCAGCGAGTGTTCCCAGGCGTGAGCGGGCGCGTTGTGGCAGACTTGGGGCAAGTCGGCGATCTGCATCATGGCCGGCATATCCAGCGGAACCGTACCGAGCGGCGTGGCGAAGCTATCGACATCGCCCGGCAAAGCCAGTCCGCGCACCGGCACCCGGTGCACTGGCCCCAGCAGCACGACCCGCCGGTATTGCGCGCGAAACGGCGTCAGGCGGGCATAAGCGGAAGCCGCAATCGGGCCGGAATAGATGTAGCCAGCATGGGGTACTATAATCGCTTTTATATAAGACTCGCGTAGCGAACCTGCGTCCACCTCTCCCTTTGGGGGAGGGTTGGGGAGGGGGAAACGGACTTGTCCGTTCGGCGCCTGTTCTGTGTGACGTGGCTGGACGCTTGCCAGCAAGGCATCGACATCCCGCTTGAGAATGGCCGGATCGCCAGGGTAAAACGTGCCCGCAACGGCGGCCGGGCGAATGTGTTTCATATTGGCTCCTTATAACAGCTAACAGCCATCAGTAAAAGCAGGGCGCTTCGCGCCAACAAAACCACTGATAGCTGACAGCTGATAGTAACCACTGACAACTGAAAACCAAATGACAGATTACTACGCTTTGATTCCCGCAGCTGGTCACGGTTCCCGCATGGGTGATCCTACACCCAAACAATATCTGGAATTGCTTGGCCGGCCATTGATCCATTATGCGATTGCCCGTTTGTGTGGATGCCCGCAAATCAAGCGGGTTTATGTTGTGCTGGCGGCGGACGACGAATATTGGCAGCAATATGACTGGAGCGCCTTCGCGCCCAAGCTGATGCCACTATTTTGTGGCGGGGCAGAAAGATTTGAAAGTGTGCGTAACGGTCTGACAGCCATCAATGCTGAAGTCGATGCCAACGATTGGGTGCTGGTGCACGATGCCGCCCGCCCCGGTCTGGGCGATGCCGCGCTGACGCGCCTGATTGAAGAGGGTGGGGTAGATGACGTGGGTGGCCTGCTGGCAGTGCCCCTGGCCGATACCCTGAAAAGAGCCGATGCAGCCAACCGGGTGGCCGCCACCGAGCCGCGAGCCGGCTTATGGCAGGCTCAGACCCCGCAAATGTTTCGCCACGCCCAGTTGCTGGAGGCCTTGACTCGATCCGCTGGACAGATGCCGACCGACGAAGCGCAGGCAATCGAATCCATGGGGCTGAAACCCAGGCTGGTGCTGGGTGACAGCCGCAACTTCAAGGTCACCTGGCCGCAGGATATGGAGCTGGCGGCTTTGATGCTGGGTGATGGTGAAAGGTAAGCGGTAATGAGGAATGGGTAAAACCACTCCCCCCATTACTCATCACCGCTTACCCATCATCCATAACCCTTCAGGTTCCGGCTTGCCCGGCTTAGGATGAATGATGATTGAGGAGAAGAAAATGAGAATCGGACAAGGTTATGACGTGCACGCCCTGGTGGAAGGCCGCAGGCTGGTTATCGGTGGGGTTGAAATTTCACACCACCTCGGTTTGGCCGGGCACTCCGATGCAGACGTGCTCCTGCACGCCATCTGCGATGCTTTGCTGGGCGCGGCCGCACTGGGGGATATCGGACGGCATTTTCCGGATTCCAGTGCCGAGTTCAGAGGAATAGATAGCCGGAAACTGCTGCGTGAAACGGTACGTCTGGTCGCGCTCAAGGGCTTTCATGTGGTGAATGTGGATGCGACCATCATCGCCCAGGCTCCCCGCATGTCGCCGCACATCCCGCAAATGGAAGCCAATATCGCGGCGGATATCGGTTTCGATCCTGACTGTGTCAACGTCAAAGCCACTACCACCGAGAAGCTCGGTTTGACCGGGCGGGGCGAGGGGATCGCTGCGCAGGCAGTGTGTTTGCTGCGTGCGGTGTGAAGAGGGGTGAGGAGAAAAATGTTGTCCGGGTGTTTTTTGCGCTGTGGCCGGATGAGCGGGTGCGCGATGCCCTGAATTTGACTGGGGAGCGTCTGAAAACGGCCTGTGGCGGGCGTTTGATGCGGAAAGAATCGCTACATCTCACCTTGGTGTTTATCGGCAATGTGCCGGTGGAGCGGTTACCTGAATTGAAAAGCCTCGCTGCCCGGATCGAAGCTGGGGTTTTTGATCTGATGCTGGGTAAAACCGGCTGGTGGCCACATAACCGGATTGCCTGGGCCGCGCCCAATGCCACGCCAGAACCCTTGCAGGAACTGGTGAGCCGACTTCAGGCCGCATTGCGTCAGGCCAGTTTTGACTTCGACGGGCGGCAGGAATATGTGCCGCATGTCACGCTCGTCCGGAATGCTGCCTGCGAGGCAGAGACGATGCCTGCGCCGGAGCCAGTTCCATGGCCGGTCGGCGAATTTGTGTTGCTTCAATCAATGGCGGGAGCGAGCTATCAAATTCTGGGGCGCTGGAAAACTACGATATCCGCACGGTGCAGGAGTTGCTGGGACATAGCGATGTGTCCACCACCATGATTTTACGCATGTGCTGAACAATGGCGGCAAAGGCGTAACCGTCCCGCTGGACGTAATTTGATGCGAGGCTCTGCGTATGCTGGGCGTTGCTGTAGAATAGCCATCCTTGCCGGGTGGCGCGCCGTGTGGTCTCAATGCTGCAAATGTCCATAAAGCCGACTATATAGCCCCTCACTTTGCAACAGTTCCTCGTGTTCGCCTTCTTCAATGATGCGCCCGTTTTCGAACACGTAAATCCGGTCTGCCTGTTTGACCGCCGACAGGCGATGCGCCACGATCAGGGTGGTGCGGTCTTTCAGGAATTCGCGCAGGGCTTCGTGCAGGCGGGCTTCGGTTTCGGCGTCGAGGGCGGAGGTGGCTTCGTCGAGAATGACGACCTGGGGCTGGGCGAGAATCATGCGGGCGATGGCGAGGCGCTGGCGTTGGCCGCCGGAGAGGCGCACGCCTTGGCGGCCGATGATGGAATCCAGTCCTTCCGGCAATTTTTCTACGGTTTCCTTGAGCTGGGCGACTTCCAGCGATTTCCACTGTTCTTCATCAGAGAACGTTCGCCCGAGCGTGAGATTGGCGCGGATGGTGTCGTTGAAAATGGCCGGGCTTTGGAGCACGGTGGCGACGTGTTCGCGCACCATTTCCAGACCGATTTCGGTGACCGGAACGTCGTCGAAATACAAAGTACCGGAGGTGGTGGGGTAGAGGCCAAGTAGCGCTTGCACCAGCGTGGATTTGCCGCCGCCGGATGCGCCAACCAGAGCGATTTTTTCGCCGGGGTGGATGGTCAGGTTGACGTTGTCCAGCACCATCGGTCCTTCGCCGTAGCGGAAGGAGACCTGCTCCATGCGCACACCCACGGTGCGCTTGTCGGCAAAAGGATTTTTTAACGCCGGGTAATGCGGTTCCTCGTCCAGCTCCATCAGTCGGTTGATGCGCCCCAGCGCTGCCTTGGCGCTGAAGTAGGCGTACTGGATGCCGAGTATTTCCTGGACGGGTTGCATCATGAACCACAGGTAGCCGAAGACGGCCATCATCTCACCGACGCTCAGGCTGGAGTACACCACCATCAGCATGCTGATGGCGCGGAAGACATCGAAGCCAACTAGAAAAACCATGAAGGACAGACGGCTGGCGGCGTCGCTCTTCCAGGAAAAAGCCGCCGCATGGGTGCGGATGCCGCGCGCCCGATCCAGCACCCGGTTCAGGTAATGTTCCTCGCGATTGGAGGCGCGAATCTGCTGGATGGCGTCCAGTGTTTCGGTGAGCGCCTGCTGGAACAGTTCAAAGGCGCTGTTTTCCCGCTTCTTCAGGGATTTGACCTTCTTTCCCATGACCGTGGTGAAGTAGATCACCACCGGGTTCATCAGCAGGATGAAGAGCGCGAGCTGCCAGTGCATCCACAGCAGAATGGCCGAGGTGCCGATCACCGAAAGCAGGGCGACCAGAAATTTGCTGATGGATGCGCCGAGGAAGTCGTCCACGGCGTTCAGGTCGGTCACGAAGTGCGAAGCCACGCTGCCGCTGCCCAGTGATTCGTACTCCGACATGGCGATGCGCTTGAGGCGTTGCAGCAAGCCCTCGCGCAGGCGGTAGGTCACATCCTTGGCGATCAGCGTGAAATTGCGCATCTGCCAGACCCCCAGCATCGACGCAGTCAGACGCAGCACGATCGTCAAGGCAAGGATGGCGAAGACGTACAGCATGGGGCCATGCCAGGCAGCAGGAAACCAGCCGTCCAGCGTCCGTACCATGGTGGCTGGTTTGCCCAGCAGGACTTCATCCACCAGCAGGGGCATCAGTAGTGGAATGGGTACGCTGGCCAGCGCCGCCACCATCGCGATCAGATGGGCGGCGACCAGTTCCTTTTTATGCTCCCGGATAATCCCGAGGATGTAAGGCCAGGTAAAGGACAGCGGGGTTTGCGGCACGTATTTGCTCCTGGTATGGAAAGGCTTCACCCCTATCGGTAAATCTCGCGCCGGTTGCCCACCTGCACCACGAGGACGAGCAAAGCGCTGTCCTGAATGTCACAAATTACCCGGCAGTCACCCACGCGGTAACGCCAGAGGCCACCAAGCGGGCCAGTCAATGCCTTGCCTGTGCTGCGCGGGTTTTCCTGTCCGGTGACGCGCTCGTCCATGAAATCGACGATGCGCCGCGCTGTCTGCTTGTCAAGCTTGCGAAGCTGTCCTTTGGCCGTATCGGTGTAATCAATCGTCCAGACCAAGGTCTCTCCTCACGTCAGCAGCGGAATGCACCGGTTCTTGCTTCTTGCGGACACGTTCCAACACGTCGGCGGCAAGGTAGTAGTCCTCCATCTCCTCAATGCCCTGTTCGATGATTTCTCGCAGGTAGTAAGCCTTTGTGCGCCCGGTATGAGAGGCAAGATAGTCAAGCCTTTGTTCGGTTTCTGGTGCCAGACGAATCGAAGTGGCCATGTCACAACCTCCTTTTGGATAGATGTATTCACTGTATCACAAGCGGTGCCCAGTTGTAGGCAAACCGACCGAGAACACCGTGATGATCTCCAGCACGGGCGACATGGCGCTTGCTTGCTACTTGGCTTTTTTCGCCTCCCCAAGCAGCTTGACGTCTTCGATGATGACCGGCTTGAGCGGTACATCCGATGGCATCGGGTCGACCGGGCCAGTTTCGACCTTGGCGATTTTCATCACGACTTCCTGGCCTTTCACGACCTTGCCGAACACGGCATAGCCCCAGCCGCGAGGATTGGGCGCAGTGTGATTGAGAAAAGCGTTGTCCTTGACGTTGATAAAAAACTGCGCGGAGGCCGAATGCGGATCCATGGTGCGCGCCATGGCGATGGTGTAATGGTCGTTTTTCAGACCGTTGTCGGCTTCATTCTGGATGCCGCCCAGCGTCGGTTTTTCATGCATCTGGGTATCGAAGCCGCCGCCTTGAATCATGAAGTTATCGATGACGCGATGAAAGATGGTGCCTTTGTATTGCCCGCTTTTAACGTATTTGAGAAAGTTCTCGACCGTCTTGGGGGATTTTTCCGGGTACAGTTCCAGCGTGATGCTGCCCATGCTGGTTTTTATTTCGACTTGTGGGTTGGCGGCCTGTGCAGAGACGCTGAGGGATAGACCAGCCAGCAGGAAAAGGGTCTTGAGAAACTTCATCGAAAATCTCCGGTTGTGTTGAAAAAAGCTGAAGGCTGGAATTATGCCACGCCAACGTTCAAACCTTATCCCTGTAACGCCTGAAACCGGAGCAGATTAGTGAGGTGAATGCGACATTGTTCCAATGATGACATTATTTGGTGCTATATTTCGTGCATCCATAATTGGAGAGCGATATGCGCACCACTCTTGCACTGGATGACGATTTGCTTGAAAAAGCCCTGTCTTTTATCGGCCCCATGGAAAAAACTGCTTTGGTGCGTGAAGCGCTCAAGGCGTTGATCCAGCGCGAGAGCGCCAAACGCCTGGCATTGCTGGGAGGGACGGAACCCGCACTGGATGACGTGTCGCGACGCCAGCCAGAGCCATCATGATTCTGGTGGACACATCGGTATGGATAGGCCATTTTAGGCAGGGTGACGTGGAATTGACGAGGCTGCTGAACGCAGGCAAGGTTTTGACCCACCGCTTCGTGGTCGGAGAACTGGCATTAGGCAACCTGCAGAATCGCAACATCATCCTGTCTGCTTTGCAGAACCTGCCGCAAATACAAGTTGCGACCGATGAAGAAGTTTTGTATTTCATCGCCCACCATGCGCTTCCCGGAAAAAGAATTGGATATATCGACGCACACTTGCTGGCCGCTGCGCTACTCTCGCCAGGTACCTTGCTGTGGACTCGTGACAAGCGTTTGCTGTCTGAAAGTGCCAGGCTTGGACTATGCGAAAAATTTGCACATTGACCTTCCTCTTCGATATTGTCTGGCGGTTTATGAGCATGATTGTAAAGCTAATTGATAGCATCAACGAACGAGTCGGGCGCGTAGCGATCTGGCTGGTACTGTTTTCCGTACTGGTCAGTGCAGGAAACGCCGCATATCGCTACCTTTTCGGCGTGAGCTCGAATGGATTTCTGGAAATCCAGTGGTATATGTTCAGCCTGGTTTTCCTGCTGTGCGCCGGTTACACCCTCAAACATGATGGCCATGTACGCATCGACGTGATCTACGGCCACCTGTCCCGGCGGGGAAAAGCGCTGGTCGACGTGATGGGCGGCCTGTTATTTCTGCTGCCGGTCAGCCTGTTCATTACCAAGATGTCCTGGGACATGTTTCTGCTTTCCTGGGCGGTCGGCGAAGTTTCGCCTGACGCGGGCGGCTTGTTGCGCTGGCCGATCAAGCTGGCGATTCCGCTCGGATTTGCGCTGCTTTCCTTGCAGGGCATCTCCGAAATCATCAAGAAAATTCAGGTGCTGATCCATCCGGAAAAGACGATTGATCTACCGCACGAAGAAGCGAGGGTCGCCTGATGTCGTTTGAATTGATGGCGCCGTTGATGTTTGGCGCACTGGTAGTGTTTCTGCTGATCGGCTATCCGGTCGCCTTTTCTCTGGGCGCGGTTGGGCTGCTGTTCGGCTTGATCGGGGTGGAAACCGGCCTCCTGCAGATGAACTTGTTTCAGGCCATCCCCGAGCGCATTTTCGGCATCATGGGCAACCAGACCTTGTTGGCGATTCCTTTTTTCACCTTCATGGGGCTGATTCTGGAGCGTAGCGGCATGGCGGAAGACCTGCTCGACACCATGGGCCAGTTGTTCGGCCCGATCCGGGGCGGGCTGGCCTATGCCGTGATTATCGTCGGCACGCTGCTGGCTGCGACCACCGGCGTGGTTGCCGCGTCAGTCATCGCCATGGGGCTGATTTCCCTGCCGGTGATGCTGCGCTACGGTTATTCTCCCTCGCTGGCGTCCGGTGTCATCGCCGCATCCGGTACGCTGGCGCAGATCATCCCGCCCAGCCTGGTGCTGATCGTCATGGCCGACCAACTGGCTGTCTCGGTAGGCGACATGTATCAGGGTGCACTGGTGCCCGGTCTGGTGCTGACCGGCCTGTATGCCGTGTTCATCCTGCTGGTCAGTCTGTTCAAACCCGCCAGTGCGCCCGCCTTGCCGCCCGAAGCGCGCACCCTGCGCGGCAAGGCGCTGGCAAAGCGGGTGCTGACCACCATGGCGCCCCCTCTGCTGCTGATTTTTCTGGTGCTGGGGACGATTTTCATGGGTATCGCCACGCCTACCGAAGGTGGCGCCATGGGCGCGAGCGGTGCGCTGGCGCTGGCATTGATTCACCGCCGCCTGGATTTGTCCCTGCTCAAGCAGGCCATGGATGTCACCGCCAAACTGACCAGTTTCGTGCTCTTCATTCTTATCGGTTCGACGGTGTTCAGCCTGATCTTCCGGGGCGTGGATGGCGACCTGTGGGTTGAAGGGCTGCTAACCGCCCTGCCTGGCGGCGTGATTGGATTTCTGTTGCTGGTCAACTTGCTGGTGTTCGTGCTGGCGTTCTTCATTGACTTCTTTGAAATCGCCTTCATTCTCGTCCCGCTGCTTGCACCGGTCGCACAAAAACTGGGCATCGATTTGGTGTGGTTCGGCGTGCTGCTCAGCGTCAACATGCAAACTTCCTTCATGCACCCGCCGTTCGGGTTTTCGCTGTTTTACCTGCGCAGCGTGGCGCCGAAAGAAGTCAAAACCACGGATATTTATTGGGGCGCGATCCCTTTTGTGATCATCCAGATTGTGATGGTGGGATTGATCATCGTGTTTCCTGGACTGGTATCGGGTGACAAGATGTAGGAGCGGGTTTACTCGCGATAATCGCGGGTAAACCCGCTCCTACAATGACGTTTCCGAAGCCGGGTTGAAAGCCGGGAAAGAGACTGTGACCACCGTGCCAGAAGTGGCGCCATCGATGGCAATCTCAGCGCCGTGCTGATCCGCAATTTCCCTGGCGATGGCCAGGCCCAGCCCGCTGCCCTGAACCTTGCTTCCGGTCAGGCGGGTGTAGGGTTCAAAGACTTTTTCGCGCATCTCGACAGGAATCGTGGGACCGTCATTGGCGATGGCGATGCGTATCCGGTTGCCGTCGCGGGTCAGTTCACCCCGGATGATGCTTTCTGGCAGCCCATAGCGAGAGGCATTGTCTAGCAGGTTTCTGAAGAGTTGATGCAGTTTGATGGGTTGGCCGATGACCAGATCTTGCCCTTCCGGAATGCTGATGTGCGTTTCGACCGTTTGATGTTTCAGCGCGAACAGTGGTTCCTGTTGTGCAATGACTTCTGACAGGACAACGGCAACATGCATGGTTTCAGGTCGTTCCAGGTCGCATTGCGTGCGACTGAGCAACAGCATCTGGTTTGCCAGTCTCAAGGTTCGATCGAGCCCTTTGATCAATTGCTTTTCGGAACTTTGGCGCTGGTCTTCTGTGTTGGCTCGAAGCAGGTTGTCGGCATGAATTTTTAGTGCGGCCAATGGCGTTCGCAGTTCGTGCGCGGCGGCATCATTAAACCGCCGTTCCCGGTCAAGGGCCGCCCGCATCGATCTTAGAAGTGAATTGAGCGCAGCAATCACTGGCTCGACCTCGCGAGGGACATCAGTGATTTCGATTTCGGTCAAGGTGTCCGGGGTGCGCTGGGCGATTCTGGCGGCCAGAACGGTCAGCGGGTTGAGGCCGAAACGCACCAGCAGGTTGGCTGCCAGCAACAGAATCAATGAGCCAATAATCATGGGTGTCATGATCGAAAAGCTGATCTCGTCTGCAAGTTCCTCGAGGATTTCATTATGTTCGGCAACCTGAATCCAGGTCTCGCCGGAATGGAGTGTGAAGGTGAGCCATCGTTCACCGGAAACAACCTGTTCTGAAAACCCGGCATTTTCCGGGCTTAATGGCGTGCTCGGCGCGGAGAAGGAGCGCGCCAGAAGTCTGCCGTCATCGTGCCAGACCTGAAAAGCAATTTTCGCTTCATATTCATGGCCGGCAATATTGTTTTTGCCGTTTGAGTCTACCTCCAGTTCATATGGCAGGCGGATAATAATTGGGTTGTTCAGCGTGGAATGCGCGATGCTTTTGGCGACCAGTGCTTCCAGCACTCTGGCGGAGGTGGCCAGCCTCGCCCTGAAGATTTCCTCGGATTCATGGTGGCTGACGGTGTAACTTTTCCATGCCGTAAAGCCGAGAATAACTGTCAGCGCAATGAGCAGGCTGGAGATCAGTCGGCTGCGGATTGAACGGCTAGTGAACAGGTTCATCGGCAATCTTTTCATTGTCCAGGAGCGGATCAAGCTGATAACCCATCCCCCGAACGGTCCGGATGACTTCCGGGTAGAGTTTTTTTCTCAGATGATGGACATGCACATCGATCGAGTTGCTTGCCACATCCCCCTCGAAGCCATAGACGGCGGCTTCCAGTTGCCCTCTGCTCAGCGTGTGTTTGGGGGTCTCGATCAGCTTCTTGAGCAGCATGAATTCGCGTCGTGGCAGCGTGACCGGTTGGCCATCGAGCGAGATGGATTGCGCGGCCAGATCGAGTTGCAGGCGGCCGATCTTGACCAGGTTGCTGCTTGCCCCAAGCCGCCGTCGGCCGATGGCCATCAGTCGAGCCAGCAATTCATCCAGCTCGAAAGGTTTGATCAGGTAGTCGTCCGCCCCGAGATTCAGGCCCAGTATGCGATCACGAGGCGCATCGCGGGCGCTCAGAATCAGGACTGACGTTGAATTGCCTGCCGCTCGCAAGCGACTCAGCACTTCCAAACCATCCATTCCAGGCAAACCGAGGTCGAGAATGATCAGATCAAAAACTTCCTCACTGGCAAGGGCGAGCGCCTCTTTGCCATCCTGAACCCAGGCATGGGAGTAACTGGCTCGTTCCAGTGCATCGCTGATGCCGCTTCCCAGCAATTCGTCGTCTTCGACCAACAGAAGTCTCATTCGGGCACCTTATTTTTTACAGTCGTTTTTTGGCGGTTTTGGCCAGTAATTCCTGAATTTCCTTGCGCCGACCCTCGTCGGCGATAGCACGCCCCTCTCTGGGTGCTGCCATCATGGCTTTCTTGAGCGCCTTCTCCGCGCCATCCAGGTCGCCGCTCCGGAAAAGGAAGTCGCCGTAGAAATAGTTCGAATCGATACCATTCGGATTGGCGGCCAGTCCCTTGAGTAGCAACTCCTGGGCTATTTTGTCATCACCGAAGCCGATTGGCCAGCCTGGCACCTGATAATACAGTGAGCCGAGACTGGTGTAGGCGGAACCGTCGAGTGCCTTGGGATCGATGGCGAGTGCATCTTCAAAGGATTTTTTTGCGCTCTTCGCCAGCCCCAGCGCACCAACGCCACCTTTTGCACCGGCGTAACTGGCTTCGACAATGCCATGCCAGATGGCTGCGGAGGCTTCTTTTGGGAGACGATCCTTGATTCTGGCCGATTCTTTCGACAACTGTTCGAACGCGCTTTCCTGCTCCTTTTCCGGCGTGCGGTATTTTATTTTCTCCCACGATTGCCGAACCTTGACGACTTCCTCGGGTACGTTGGCGAATACATTACTGGAAAAGCAGGCCAGCAGAATCAGTGTGGTCAGGGTTTTGGAAAGTAATTTCATGAGTGGCTCCGGGTTTTTATACAGGCAGGTATTTCTTGATGATGGCCAGTTGTTTGCCGATGGCTTTATCGGTCAACTGGTGGCGTAGACGGTTGACGAATACATACAGGTTCTCTGGCCAGCCCAGCACCGATTCCATCTTGTTGCCAGCCAGAAACTTCAGGAAGGCGCTGGCAACGATTTCCGGTTCATCCATGGCGGTATTCAGCTCGGCATTCATGCGGTTGACGGCGGAAGAGTTGATCCCGGTGCGGGTGGCGCGAGGGGCGAAATAACGCACCCGGATGCGGCTGTCGGAAAGCTCGCGGCGCAGTGCCTGCGAGAAACCGCGCAGCCCGAATTTGCTGGCGCAATAGGCGGCAAAGCCTGGGTAGCCAATATCGCCAAAGGCCGAGCCGATATTGACGACCTGAGCCCAACTCATATCAGCCTCGCGCAGCGAGACTGCGTCCCCCTCTCCCGCAGGCTGGGGAGGGCTGGGGAGGGGGAGACGGGCTTGCCCGTTCTGGAGCAGTGGCAACAGTTTTCGTGTCAGCAGAATCGGACTGATCAGGTTGGTATGGATGAGCGATTCGATCATGGCCTCATCCTGCGTGGCAAAGCCGTGAAAATCGAGAACCCCCGCGTTGTTGACGAGAAGGTTGATCCCGCCTGGCATGCCTTGCGCCGTGTTCAGAACGGTCTCTCTCCCTTGTGCCGTCCCGAGATCGCAGGCTGCGATGCTGACGGTCAGTGCCGGGTTGATTTTATTGAGCTCGTTTTGCAATGCGACCAGCGCGTTTGCATTGCGGCCAACCAACAGCATGGTCGCGCTAAAGGGCGCCATGGCCTCGGCGAGTTTTTGACCGATTCCACCGCTTGCCCCGGTGAGCACAAGCCTGAATTTTTCCGGACTCGGATGGGTTTTCATGCTTATTCCCTTGGCAACGAGCGGAAAATGTCGCCATAGAGCCGAAAGAACGCATGGGCGCCGTGAATGATGTCGGCCTGATCCTGCTCGTCGGTGATGCCGTCCATCAGCTTCTCAAAGAATGCGACGTGCTCAATATCCAGGCTGCCGTGGGAAGTCAAATAGGTGAATGCGCTGGCGGGCAGAGCTAGCTGTTTGCGAATGATGTCTGCGGCGTTGGTGGCGAGGGCCATACTGGTGCCTTCCAGAACGTGCACCATGCCGAAAAAGGCCAGCGGGTTGCCGCGATCGATCACATGGTAGGCATAGGCGATCATCAATTCGGTTGCCAGTGAAGGCTGGCTGGCGCGGGCCTCTTCGATATCCCCACCGCATGCCGCGATGTCCTGAAGAATCCATTCCTCATGCCCGATTTCTTCCTCGATGTAATGCGCAATGGCGTTGCGCAAGGCGCCATAGCGTGCAGGCAAGCGGCTGCCACAGGCCATGAGGAGCGGGACTGTGTGCTTGACGTGGTGGTAAGCCTGCGTCAGGAAGGCAACATACTGCGCCAGGGTGATTTTTCCGTGCAGGGCGTCGATGATGACAGGAACGGCGAACAGGCCCTGGCGAATGGTTTCGGTTTGTTCCTTCAATGCGTTGAAAAACATGCGTTCTCCTAAAAAGCTAAACTAATAAGTTGAAAAATGTCTGGCGATCGCATCCCGGCGCAGGCGGCCATTTGCCGTTGCAAAGCCGTTTTCGATGTTGAAACGGGTCGGGCTGAGCTGCCATTCTGAAATTTGTGCATAGTCCGGTAGCTGGCTGTTGACGTGCTGAATGAGCGAAGCCAGGTCGCGCCGCGTCACTTCTTCTGATCGAGGAACCAGCACGGCATTCAGGCTGGCCTGACCATCGCCAAGCACGACAACCTGAGCCAGCAAGCCACCCTCCATCAGCATGCGCTCTGGCCATTCCGGCGAGACGTTTCGCCCGAATGAGGTGATCAGGACGTTCTTTTTGCGACCACTGATCGTCAGGAAACCATCCGGATCGATGGCGCCGAGGTCGCCGGTTTTTATCCAGCTCGACTGAGTAAGAGGAGGTTCGCCCAGTATGCCGGCATAGCCCCTGCCGCAGACTTCGATTTCATTGTCGCCGGCCAGTCGCACGCTGACGCCAGGCACGGGCAGGCCGACGCTGCCGGGGCGATTGGCGTTTGGCCGGTTCAGGCTGACGACCGAGGCGCATTCCGACAGCCCGTAGCCCTCATACACTGGCAGTCCAAGCTGATGCGCCCGGTTCAGGGTGGCGATCGAACTGGCGCCGCCGCCCACCGCCATGAATTTGATGGAGCGCAGGCGCTGGTCGCTTCCTGTATCGGACTGGATGCAGGCCACCAGCGCCTGAAGCATTTGCGGCAGCAGGATGACGCTCTCCGCCTGGGTTTTTTCTATCGTGTCCAGGCATTTTTCGGCATCGAAATGACTGGAACCGGACAGGCCCACTTCCTTGAGCGGCGGGCAGATGCATTGAGCGCCCAGCATCAGCGGCACGTAGATTCCAGCGATATTTTCCAGCAGGACGGAGAATGGCAGGAGGTTCAAATGCCGCTTGACCCCAAGCTCGCCCAGAATCCCGGCCAGCCCCTGGGCCGTTGCCAGTTGCTGGTCGCGGGTGAGGCAGATACCTTTCGGATTGCCGGTCGTGCCCGAGGTGAAGGTGATCTTCCGGGTGTCCGGCGGGAGGCTTGGTGCGCCGGGTATGGCTTGGATATTCAGAAACGGGAAAACAGAGGCAACGGGAATGACTTTGCCCTCGTGGATCACGTTCTGAATGCCGGCTGACAAAATAAGGTGAGCAATCTGCTCGGGCGTGAAAAATGGCGGAATCGGCACGGAAGCACGATTGCTCGCAAGCAGCGCAAGGTCGGCAATCACCCAGGCCGGGCTGTTGTCGCCAATAATCCCCAGCGGGATGGCTTGGTCTAGCGCATCCAGTTGGCGACACACTGCCTCGATCTGCACGGCCATTGAGGACAAATCAAAATTGTGGCCACACCCGTTGCTGAGGGCAATGCCTTCGTGTGGAAATATCCAGTCTGGCAATATTCCGTCAGGCAAGCTCACGCACCTGCCTCGGCCATCGGACAGGAACGGGATTCCATGCTCAGATAGCCCAGCAGAATGTTGCCCGCCATGATTTGCGGTTTCATCTTGTAGTAGCTTCCCCAGCTCCGGCCCTGGTCAGGAAGGCGTTCAGGATCGGCGGTGGCCAGGATGATCGGCTGGAGATCAAGCCGGGAAAATGAATTCAGTACAGCGCGGGTGGCCGTGAAAATCACCCATGAAAATCCTTGCTGGTAAAGGTAGGCGATCGCATTGGTAATGAGCATTCTGGCCGCGCCCGCGCCAGTGGCTGCCAGATTGCCCACTTCGACGATCTGCTCGCGCGTGACCGGTGTGTCCAGACGGTTTGATATCTGTTGTTCGACACTGCCGCCGCCGTAATTTTCCACAAACAGGTCGTGGCTGGAAGCCGAGGTAAACCCCAATGCGGCGACCCATTCGCCGCAGTCGCCCTTGACGCCGAGCAGCACCCTGGCAAAGTGCTTCACCCGTGCGCGATAAGTCCGCATGAAAACAACTTTGATGAACTGCTCGATCGCCGCACGCTCCGGGTGATCTGGCGAAATGACGGAAAATTTTGCCTCAGGGTTTCCCATGGCTTGATCCTTCTTTGGATAGCTAATGGGGGCGAAGCATAATTCCCTTAAATTAACGGAATATTATGTGGTGGGATGGAGAGGAGGGGTTGTCTGTTGCAGAAATAGAAATGCCCGGAGGGAGAGGGGGACGAGGGCAATGCTGCGCGTTGTTTCACGCTAATCATGCTCCATCAAGAACGCAGTCGCTTCCGCTGCGGGGAGGGGGTGGCTGAAAAGAAATCCCTGTAAGTAGTCGGATTTATGCTCAGCCAGAAACTGGCGCTGAGCCTCGGTTTCTACGCCTTCGGCCACCACTTCGAGTCCCAGATTATGTGCCAGTGCGATGGTGGCGGCACAGATAGCTGCGCCGTTCTCATCGCTCTCAATATCTTTAACGAAGGTACGATCGATTTTTAGCGTCTGGATCGGCAGGAGTTTGAGGTAAGCCAGCGACGAGTAGCCGGTACCAAAGTCATCGATGGCAAGCTTCACCCCAAGTTGACGCAAAGCACTCAACTGGCCAATGGCCATCTCCGGATTACCCATTGCAACTGACTCAGTGACTTCGAGTTCCAGTTCATTTTCCTTGATGTTGTGCTTGCGCATGATCGCCCCGACACGCTCGACGAGCATCGGCGAGCGCAGTTGATGGGCGGAAAGATTGACGGCCACGCTCTCGATTTTTATTCCCTCGGTGCGCCAGGCGGCTAGCTGCCGGCACGCTTCTTCGAGTACCCACTCGCCAAGCGCCTCGATTAATCCGGTTTCTTCGGCCAGTGGAATAAATGTGAGGGGCGGAATCACCCCTCGCTCTGGATGTCGCCAGCGCGCCAACGCCTCGACGCCGCAAACATGGTTGTTGTGGGTGCAAACCTTCGCCTGATAGTGCAGCTCAAACTGGGCGATGATCAAGGCCTCACGCAAGCCGCGTTCCAGTTCCATCCGCTCGGCGGCGGCCACTGTCATGGCTTTGGTGAAAAATTGGTAATTATTTCGTCCATTCCCCTTGGCGTGGTACATGGCGGTGTCGGCATGCTTCATGAGCGTCTCCACTTCGTCACCATCGTTTGGGGAAATACTGATTCCCATGCTGGCACTGGAATGCAGCACCTTGCCATTGATGGTGTAAAGTTGCCCCAGCGCCTCCAATATTTTTCGCGCCACGGGAGCCGCATCAATGCCTGCTCCCACGTCGGTGAGCACCACAACAAATTCGTCCCCACCCAAGCGGGCGACAATATCACTTTCCCGTACACAGGCTCGCAGACGCGAGGCTATTTCGACCAGAAGACTATCGCCAACATGGTGTCCAAGCGTATCGTTGATGTCCTTGAAATGGTCCTGGTCAATGAACATCACCGCCAGTTGTTTGCCCTCACGCTGTACTGACAGCAGCGCCTGCTTCAGGCGTTCCTGCAGGCTGAAACGATTGATGAGCCCCGTGAGCGGGTCGTGGTGTGCGAGTTGATAGATGCGCTCCTCGGCGGCCTTGCGCTCAGTTATGTCATGAGCGATGCCGAGCACGCCAATAAGTTGGCCGTCTGCGGCCAACATCGGCACCTTGGTGGTTTCGAAAAGGCCATGATAACCATCCGCAGCAAAGGTCAGCCATTCCTCATTGGTGCTGGGTTTGCCGGCTGCTGCGGCTACGCGATCGTTCTCGCGGAAAAAATCCGCGAGTTCATGGTCAACGAAATCATAATCATTCTTGCCGATAATCTCGGCTTCTTTTGCCCCGTACAAACGCTCGAACGGGGGATTGCATGCCAGATAGATGCCTTGCGGATCCTTCAGCCAGATCAGGTCGGGAATGGTGTCATTCAGTTTGCGCAGGAAGGCGCGTTCGCGCTCCGAGCGTTGCAATGCGGCCGCCAAATCGGCGCGCGCCTGGTCCCGGTCTGATACCAGATCTTGCGTTAGCTGCGCGCTGTCGCGGCAAAGGTGGATCGCTTTGGCTAGATTACGCAGCACCGGCTGGAATGCCTGGGTCAGCGGCAGCTTGCTGTGCGGTGGCGCTGGCGATAGCAGCAGGATCGTGCCATGACTGTCGATAGGCAGCCTGAGGCAATGACTATAGGTGCGGCCACCACCCTGCAGCGATTCAAGCAGCTCACCCGAATTTTGCACAAACAGGGCGAATAACAAAGTAAGCATTTGATATAATACGAGTTATCAAAAAACATATTCGTAAAAAATGACTACTTGTACTCGCCCTGATGCCAATTCTACCCCAGAACAACTCCGCTTTCCTCCCGCA
>JAUYFQ010000020.1 GCA_030690895.1 Sulfuricellaceae bacterium | reverse complement strand
GAGGAAAGCGGAGTTGTTCTGGGGTAGAATTGGCATCAGGGCGAGTACAAGTAGTCATTTTTTACGAATATGTTTTTTGATAACTCGTATTATATCAAATGCTTACTTTGTTATTCGCCCTGTTTGTGCAAAATTCGGGTTAATAGCTCTTCTTGCTTCGGTATTATGCGGCAAGGTATGACCGCTGCATCTAGTCATCAGCAATACTGCCGGAAGCCCCATAGGATTTTCTATTTTTAATAGAAGAATACCTGAAAAGAAAAATCCCCTCTATGGGCACATTATTCCGGTAATATTTCGACTCGTATGCAAACGAAATGACGCCGTGTAGGACAGCGTGATATATACCTGAATGGGGTCCATATAAATTCCGGCATAGCAATAATGGGGGGATGAAATGAAGAGAATTATTGTGGGTTTGTTTTTGTTGGCCGTGTCACTTTTGGCGTCTGCCCAGGACATTACCTATCGCGAGCATATTCGTCCTTTGTGGGAGGATCGTTGTGAGCGTTGCCACGGCAAAGACGCACCTTACTTGGGTACCTTCTTGGAGAACAAGAAATCGTATGAGGCTGATGACAAGGGGCCGCGTATGGACAGCTACGCGGACCTGATTTATTTCGTCAGCTGGCCGGAAACTGGTGCGATCATGCGCCGACTCGATGACGGCAAGAGCAAGAACGACGGCAAGCCGGGTAACATGTACAAGAATCTCGGCAGAAGTGAGGAGGAACGACAAGCGAATCTCCTACTCTTCAAGCAATGGGTTGGCGAAGGTTCCTGGATAATGAAGAAACCCGAAGCAATCACGAAGGAAGAACTGATCAATATAAAAACCCGGCATTGAGTGCAGTCGATACCGGAGCCGGAGCCGAAAAGGGGACAGATTTTAAAAGTGAAAAGGGGACAGATTTATTTATTCGTAATAATAAGGGACAAGCCACGGTTTTCTCTTAAATTGAGCAACGAAAACCCGTGATCCACTATTGTCCCCTTGGAAGCTATTTAGCTGAAAGTTTGTTTAGCCAACGACATTGGAATATTGGGGCTGATGGGATTTACATCTACAGTATGCCGATTCGGAATCACGATGAGATCCATATCTTCCATCGGGATTGCACCCAGTAAGGGCTCATCGCCCATCACCATTGCACCGGTAAAGCAACGCCGGTTCTTGAAATGAATTTCGACTGGCCCGCAGTATGGAACAGTAATCTTGTGTCCGTTGGCCAAAGTCACTTCGCGCTGCTCAAGTTCTTCGAGATTGAGCTGAATGGCAATATGCTCTGGCAGGCAAAGATGTACTGCACGGGTATCAACCAGAGCCAGTGCTTTCACAGGTTGGAGAGTTTTGTCCGATGGATTTGAGAATGTAAATTCGGTGCGGATGATTCCCATATTTATTTTCCTTAATGCAGATATCGTCGTGCGTCACGATAATCCAGTTTATTTCGTTATTGATCCGACCGAAATTTATTTTAACCCAGATAGTTCATTAGCCGCGAGGCATTACAAATTCGCCCCTTAAAAACTTAGTTGAACCACGAAATAAACCAAAAGTAGGCGCCTCTAGGCGACAAATGGTTGAACAGAAATATCCATTCACCCACCAGGTGATGCGCAGTCATCTTGTATCTGTATGATTTTTTTGCGAGCTTTCGCCTTCCGGCGAAATGCCTGCTTACCCCGTTTCGTGTTTTTCGTGTATTTCGTGGTCAAAATGCGGTTTTTAGCAATCCAGTTATAGCAAATCGACCATCAGTTTCAGTCCAATCAATATCGTCACAACTTCAAAAGCACGCTTGATCCACAAATTGCCCTTGCTGAGCGCAAAGTGGCTGCCCAGATAACCACCTGTCACCGATCCGATCAGCAGGGCTGGCATCCAGCCCCAGGCTATTTCGCCTATCATGCCCAGCACCAGCGCCCCCGTCCCGTTCCACACCAGGCCGCACAACACCAGGGTATAAGCCACGGCGCGCTTGTAATCCAGGCCAAAGTGATGGATCAGCCACATGGTCAGGAAGAGGCCAGTGCCGGAGGTGATCGAACCATTCAGAAAGCCGACAAAAAATAGCCCCGCCACGCCAGTCAGCAGCGGCCATCCCTTCTGATTGCGCGGCGCGTGATCCATCCCCAGCCGGGGTTTGAAAACGGAATACAGCCCCAGCCCCATGGTCAATACGCCCAGCGCTCCTTGCGCCACATCAGGTGGAATCCGGAGAATGACATTCGCCCCCAGCACCACGCCGGGCAAGCCTGCACCCAGAATGATCAGCGAAAAACGCTGCTCCAGATGACTTTCCCGAAAGTGCCTGATCGTCGCGCCCAAACCCAGCGCCACGCTGGCTACTTTGTGCGTGGCCAGCGCCACGCCAAAGGGCAGGCCGAGAAAAATCAGCATGGGAAATTGAATCAACCCGGCGCCACCGCCAGACAAGGCGGAAAACCAGTTGGCTACAAAGGACGCCAGCAGCAATACCAACTGCTCGGACAAAATCACGATGGGATACCTATGGCGTAACGCCAAATTCGGCGGGCAGGCGCACGTAGAACAAACGCAGTCCGGCCAGCTTGATGGCTGCCAGCACCTGTTCGCACTGCGCTTCATTCAGCAAAAAGGAAACCTCGACCGGGAGTTCCCCCGCCAGCTCGAAGAAGGCCTCCTCATGCAGCCGCCCGTGCCGTCCAAATCCGGCAATGGCGCGGATGGCCGTACCGCCAGGGATATCCAGGGTGCGCGCCCGCTCCAGCAGCCATTCGTAAATCAAGCGTCCGTCGTGGCGCTGCAACTCGCTGACGTACAGTTTCAGACAGATTCCCTGCATCGCTTATCCCTTCAAAGCCTTGACCGTCCAGATACCCAAAAACGTCATCGCCAGTGAGCCCAGCAGATGCGCCCCCACTATCGTCACCACCCAGATATATTGCGCCCGCAGCATCAGCGTCATGGTTTCTGCGGAGAAGGTGGAAAAAGTCGTCAACCCGCCCAAAAAACCGGTAATCAGCAACAAACGCAATTCCGGCGGCAAACCGGCATGATCGGCGAACACGCTCATCGCCACCCCAATCAGGTAGCCTCCCACCAGATTGGCCGCCAGCGTCCCCAAAGGCAAGGTTGGGAATAATGGGTTAAACACGATGCCCAAGCCCCACCTCAACCATGCGCCCAAGGCCGCACCGATGCCAACTGCTGCAAATCCCAGCCAGTTCATGACCCGATTCCCACATAATTATGCACGGATCAATTCTAACCCGGATAGCCGCACATCAGCCGCATCATGAAGATTGGGAATTACCTTATCCTTCGTGTTACATTGGCCGAATGGACACTTGGCAAAGCATTTCCGGGTTTGCCTGGCATCGAGGCTTGCCCTACCTGATCGGCCTGCTGCTCATCGTGGCGCTGGCAGTCTATCGTTTTTCTCCCGCCAGCCGCCGCAGCGCTTTCAACTCGCTGATCCTGTTCGCCATCTGCATGGCCGGGTTGCTGCTCAGCGGGGTAGCGCACCATCTGCAATTCAATAAATTGGCCGATGTCTTGCAGGAAATCTTCATCCTGATCGAGGGGATCATTTCGATCCGCGTCGTGGGCATGCTGATTTTCCGCGTCGTACTGCCTGCCGCCCGCTTTACGCCCCCCAGCATTCTCGAAGACATGCTGGTCATTCTCGGTTATATCGTCTGGGGCATGCTGCGCCTGCGCTATGCGGGCATGGATTTGAGCGGCATCGTCACGACCTCAGCCGTGATGACGGCGGTGATTGCCTTTTCCATGCAGGATACGCTGGGCAATATTCTGGGCGGATTGGCGATCGAGCTGGATGGCTCCATTCACATCGGCGACTGGGTGAAAGTCGATGATGTGATTGGCCGGGTAGTGGATATTCGCTGGCGCTCGACTTCGGTCGAAACGCGCAATTGGGAAACCGTGGTGATCCCGAATGGCGTGCTGATGAAAAACAAGTTTTCCGTACTCGGCAAACGCAGCGGTCAGCCGCTCCAGTGGCGGCGCTGGGTGTGGTTCAGCGTGGGCTACTACCATTTGCCCGCGCTGGTCATCGAGACCGTTGAAACGGCGCTGATTTCGGCGGAAATCCCGCGCATGTCCAAACAGCCGCTGCCCAACTGCCTGTTCATGGATTTCGATTCCGGTTCGGCGCGTTATGCCGTGCGCTACTGGCTGACCGATCTGGCCAATGACGATCCGACCGATTCCGCCGTTCGCGCCCACATCTATGCCGCGCTGCAAAGAGCGGGGATTCATATGCCGCTGCCCGAACACAACGTGCATATTTTCAAGGAAAACGAAAAGCAGGAAGAGGCGCGTCATGCGCGCAGCGTCGCGCACCGGGTCGCGCTGCTGCGGGAGATCGACCTGTTCCGCTCATTCACAGACAGCGAACTGCAAACCGTGGCGGAACGCCTGAAACACGCCATTTTCGTCAAGGGCGATGTAATGACCCGGCAGGGCGCGATTGCCCATTGGTTATATATCGTCACGGAAGGTGAGGCCGATGTGATGCTCGAAACCGAGAGCGGCTACCGCCCGGTGAGCACCATCCGCGCGGGCAGTTTTTTTGGAGAAATGGGCATGATGACCGGAGCGCCCCGCAGCGCCACGGTCATCGCCAAAACCCAGGTCGAATGCTACCGGCTGGACAAGGCATCCTTTGAGGGCATCATTCGCTCCCGCCCTGCCCTGGCGGAAGAAATTACCGAAGTGCTGGCTACCAGGCAAACCGCCCTGAGCCAGGTGCAACAGGATTTCAGCAATGAAAAGCAGGGGCAGACCTTGCGCCAGTCCGAGATACTTTCAAAGGTCAAAAGCTTTTTCGGACTCTAAGCCGTCACTTGATCCTTAAAACCTCATTTCAACCACGAAACACACGAAATACACGAAATAAACCAATTAAGTTGATAGAGCCAACTCACTCACCCGTCTTGTGCCCAGCCTTACCGGGTATCGGTAGAGGTGAAAAATCTTGTATCTATCTGAATTATTTCGTGTATTTCGTGATCAACTGAGTTTTTTAATCAAAGCTCGTTACGCCACTCCTGATCTTCCGTATCAAACAGCCGGTTGGCTTCGTGCAAGCCCCAACTGCCCGCCGGATAGGTGTGGATGAACTGGCGCTCCTGTTCCCAGTATTTCAGGATCGGATCGACCACCCGCCATGACCACTCCACTTCATCGAAGCGGATAAACAAGGTGCGGTCGCCTTCGATCACGTCCAGCAGCAGGGCTTCATAGGCATCCATGGAGACCTCGTCACCGGTGTGGTAGGAGGCATTCATCTGGATCACGCGGGTATTCATGCCAAGGCCAGGCTGCTTAGAATGAATTTCCATCTGCATGCTTTCTTCCGGTTGAATCGACAGGAGCGCCCAGTTGGGCTCTATCACTTCGGTCGATGTTTCGCGGAATAACTGCTGCGGCGGATGGCGGAAGCGAACGGCGATCATCGACATCTGCCTGGGCATACGCTTGCCGGTGCGCAGGTAGAACGGCACGCCGCGCCAGCGCCAATTGTCGATGTAAAATTTGGCTGCGACGAAGGTTTCCGTCGCGGAATTCGGCTCGACCCCCTCTTCCTGCTGATATCCCTTGACCTGCTTGCCGTTCACGATGCCTTCCGCGTATTGCGCGCGAAAAGCGTGGGCATGAATGGCGCGCTTTGGAATCGGACGGATGGAGCGCAGCACCTTGACCTTTTCATCCCGCAGGGCATCGGCTTCCATCGAAGGGGGTGGCTCCATGGCCACGACAGTCAGCAACTGCATCAGGTGGTTCTGCAACATGTCCCGCAAGGCGCCAGCCTTGTCGTAGTAATCCGCCCGGCTGCCGATACCGATGTCTTCAGCCACGGTAATCTGCACATGATCAATGAAATTGCGGTTCCACAAGGGTTCGATCAGGGTATTGGCGAAACGGAACACCAGCAGGTTCTGGACGGTTTCCTTGCCGAGGAAATGGTCGATGCGGAAAATCTGGTCTTCGTTGAAATGGCGGTGCATCAGTTCATTGAGCATCCGGGCGCTTTCGATATCCTCGCCAAACGGTTTTTCGACCACGACACGATGCAGGCCGCGCGGCTTGTTGAGACCGACCACGTCCAGGTTGTTGATCACCGCCGTAAATTCGGTCGGCTTGATGGCGAGGTAAAACACCACGTTCGAGCACACCCCAGGCCGGGGCTTGCCAAGTTCCTCCACCAGTCGGCGATAGGATTCGACATCGTGCAACTCACCCTTCACATAGCTGAAGCGCGCGGCAAAACGCTCATAGATGGCGTTATCAAAACGCTCGCCCAGCTTGTTTTGCAGGGCCAGCTTCATGAATTCCAGCCAGTCGTCCAGCGCCCATTCGCGGCGTGCAAAGGCGATGAACCCCATGCTCTCCGGCAAGCGGTTCTTGGCTTCCAAGTGATACATGGCAGGCAGCAATTTGATCGAAGCCAGATTTCCAGTTGCACCGAAAATGACCATGCTGCAGGGGTGAAGTTTCTGATCCATCATTGCTCCTTCACGGCATGGCCGCCAAAGCCTTTACGCATCATGGCCAGCATTTTGGCTGGATAATCGTTACTGCCCTGGGTGGCGAAACGCATCATCAGCGCCAGCGACATGACAGGCGCAGGCACGCCCTGCTCGATGGCCTCGAATGCCGTCCAGCGACCCTCGCCGGAATCCGCCACCAGCGGCGAAATGGCGCTCAGTTCCTGATCTTTTTGCAAAAATTCAGCCGTCAAATCGAGCAACCAGGAGCGCACCACGCTGCCGTGACGCCACATTTCGGAAATGCCCGCCAGATCCAGATTGAATTCCTGCTTGCCTTTCATCAGGGCAAAGCCTTCGGCAAAGGCCTGCATCATGCCGTACTCGATGCCGTTATGAACCATTTTGACAAAATGGCCGGAACCCGCCGGGCCACAGCGCATCCAGCCCTGATCGGGTGCGGGCGCGAGAATTTTCATGAAGGGATCGAGATGCACAAAAGCCTCTTTCGGCCCGCCCGCCATCATGGCATAGCCGTTCGCCAGACCCCACACGCCACCGGACACGCCCACATCCACAAAGTGCACGCCAGTGGGTGAAATGGCTGTGGCGCGCTGCTGGCTATCCTTGTAGTTGGCGTTGGCGCCATCCACCAGCACATCGCCTGCATTCAACAGGGGCAGCAATGCATCAATCGCATCCTGGGTAGCATTCCCTGCTGGCAACATTAGCCACACCACACGCGGCGAAGGACCAAGCAGTTCCACCATTTGCTCCAGGCTGCTTGCTGCGGTCAGGCCACTTTCATCAGCCAGTTTCTTCGCCACATCGAAACTCCGGTTCCACGCCACCACCTTCGCCCCGCCCAGTTGCAAACGACGCGCCATGTTGCCTCCCATCCGACCCAGTCCCAACATCCCTATTCTTTTCATTATTTACTCCCCCGTTAAATTGCAGATTTAAGCCAGATACCGCATTATTAGCCTTGTTGCCATTAAACCAGCCAGAGCAAGCCATGAACAGACTGCGCCTGAACTATTTCATTTATGCCATGTTACTGGCTTTCTCGATTATCGCCAGAGCAGAAGAGGTCAAATCTACACTATCACCTAACGGGTATGGAGAAACATCTGCCTCCCTCTCTCCTAACTCTCTCCCGAGGGGAGAGATGGACGCAGGCTCGCTTCGCGAGATTCCCGTTAATAACAGGCCGCACAAGGTCGTTTTTCATGTCAGTGACGAAGAACCCAAAAAATGGCATCTCGCCGTCAACAATGCGACCAACGTCCTTTCCTATCTCGGCAGAGATAATGTCGCCATGGAAATCGTGGTGTATGGCCCGGCCATCAGCATGCTCAAATTTGAATCCGAGGCCGGACCGGGCCTGCAAAATCTGATGGAGATGGGCGCAAAGGTCATTGCCTGCGAACGCACCATGCACGGCGACCACCTTTCCCCGGACGACATGCTGCCGGAAATCGGCTACACCCACACCGGGGTTGCCTATCTGATGGAAAAACAAAAACAGGGTTATGCGTATATCAGACCCTAACAAGGTGATGGGTAATGCGTTTTGGTAATGGGTAAGCGGTAATGAGGAATGGGAAAAACCATCACTCATCACTCATCACCCATCACCCATCACTTTTCACGTTTAACGAGAACCCCATGCTCCCACTCAAACTGCTTTTCGTCACCCCTGAAATCACCCCCATCATCAAGACCGGCGGCCTGGCCGACGTCAGCGCAGCACTGCCGACTGCGTTGCAGGAACGCGGCGTGGATGTACGCGTCCTGATTCCCGGCTACACACACGTCATGGAAGCCTTGCCGCACAAGCGGCATGTCACGGAACTGATGAACACCGGCGCGCACGGCGAAGTGCATCTTCTGGAGGCCACGCTGCCGGATGGCGTCACGCTGCTGATCATCGACCACCCCCAGTCTTATGAGCGCGATGGCGGCCCCTACATCGACCACAACGGCCACGACTGGGTGGACAACGCCCAACGCTTTGGCCTGCTATCAAAAGTCGGGGCCATTCTGGGCGGCTCGCTAAGCCCGCTCGATTGGCACCCTGACATCGTGCAATGCAATGACTGGCAAAGCGCGCTGACCCCAGCCTATCTGCATTTTTCCCCCGGCCCCAACCCGGCCACTGTCATGACCATTCATAACATGGCCTTTCAGGGCGTCTTTCCCCCTGTTTTAACCACCCAACTGGGCCTGCCAGCATCGAGCTTTGGGGTGAATGGCGTCGAATACCACGGCCAGTTGTCTTTTCTCAAGGCCGGTCTGTACTACGCCAACCATATCACCACGGTCAGCCCAACCTATGCTGAGGAAATCCAGCAGGAGCCGCTGGGTTTCGGTATGCAGGGCTTGCTGGCCGAGCGCTATCTGGACCTCACCGGCATCATCAACGGCATCGACAAACACGAGTGGAACCCAGCCTCAGACCCGCACCTGCCCCACCCCTACAGTGCCGACGACCTGTCCGGCAAGGCCGCCAACAAAGCCGCCCTGCAACACAAACTGGGGCTGGAGGTCAATCCGGACATCCCCCTGCTCGGCATCATCAGCCGCCTCACGCACCAGAAGGGGCTGGATTTGCTGCCCTCCATCGCCCCTGCCCTGCTCGCCATGCCGGTTCAAATCGTCATCCTCGGCAGCGGCTCAAGCGAACTGGAAACGGCCTTCATCCTCTTGGCACAAAAATCGCCCAACCAGGTCGCCGCCGTCATCGGCTTCAACGAAGGCTTGTCGCATCAAATCGAAGCAGGAGCGGACATTTTCCTGATGCCCTCGCGCTTTGAACCCTGCGGCCTCAACCAGATGTACAGCCAGTGCTATGGCACGCCGCCCATTGTCCATGCCACCGGCGGGCTGGCGGACACCGTGGTGGACGCCACGCCGGAAAATATCGCCAATGGCAGCGCAACTGGTTTCGTTTTCAAACACGCCACCGCGCACCGCCTTCAGGAGTGCATCGAACGCGCGATAAGCGCGTGGCACGACAAGGAAATCTGGCAGAAAATCCAGCAAAACGGCATGCGCCGGGACTTTAGCTGGAACCGTAGCGCAGCAGAGTACATGGCACTGTATGAAAACCTTCTGGGACGGGACTGAGCCATTGCGCATTCAATTCAATGAGTAACAAAAAAAACAGCGCCAGATCCTCGAAGCCAAAGGGTCCCACCCCTCAGGAAGTCAATGCACTCGTGGCATTTCTCAATGCCGGACGCTACGCGGATGCAGCAGCTTTCGCTCATGCATTGACAGCAGGCTATCCCTTGCATCCGCTTGGGTGGAAGGCATTGGGCATCGCACTCAAGCAAATGGGAAGAAATTCAGACGCGCTGGAACCCATGAAAAAAGCAGCGTCTTTGTCACCGCTCGACGCCGATGCACATGGCAACCTGGGTGCAACGCTGCATGATTTGGGGAAACTGGCGGAAGCCGAACCCCATTATCAACGCGCACTGAAAATCGATCCGGGCAACACCGCAGCACATATCAACCTGGGCTCGCTGCTACAGGACAGGGGACGACTGACGGAGGCGGAAACAAGCTTCCTGCGCGCTTTGCAAATCAATCCCAAGCTTGCTGAAGCACATTACAACCTGGGCAACACACTCAGGGCGCAGAGCCGTTTTGATGAAGCTGCCAGCAGCTATAGAAAAGCGCTGCGGATCAACCCGGATCATGCCCAGGCACAAAGTAACCTGGGTACCACACTCAACGATTTGGGCAGGCAAGATGAGGCAGAAGCCAGCCTCCGCAGCGCGTTGAAAATCAACCCCGACCACGCCGAGTCCCATAGCAATCTGGGCCTCACGCTAATGAACATGGGGCATCTGGACAAGGCAGAGGCCTGCTTTCGACGGGCAATCCAGATCAATCCGAACCTCGCCGAAACGCACAACAATCTGGGGAACATCCTGCAGGATCTTGGGCGTCTGGAAGAGGCAGAAACAAGCTACCGGCGCGCGCTGGAAATCAGGCCGGATTTCGCCAAGGCACGCAGCAATCTTCTGTTTTTGCTCAATTACGCACCGGCCAACGATCCCCAGAACAGTTTTGCAGAAGCACGTCAATACGGCCAAATCATTGCAAGCCAAGTCACATCGCGCTTTGCAAACTGGTCATGCAGCAGTGCGCCGACACGCTTGCGAGTCGGGCTGGTATCGGGCGACTTCAGCAACCACCCGGTTGGCTATTTTCTGGAAGGGATATTGGCCCAGCTCGACACAAATTCAGTCGAGCTGTTTGCATACCCGACCCACCACAAAACTGACGAGCTGACGGCACGAATCAAACCGTACTTTTCAGCCTGGCAGCCTCTATCTGGCCTTAGCGACAAAGACGCTGCGCACCTGATACACAACGACCATATTCATGTGCTCATCGACCTTTCGGGCCATACCCGTTACAACCGCCTGCCGATATTTGCCTGGAAACCGGCGCCGGTACAGGTCAGCTGGCTGGGATACTTCGCCACCACAGGTGTCGCGGAAATCGACTACCTCATCGCAGATCCCTGGACATTGCCAGAATCTGAAGAAGCCCGTTTCACAGAAAAAATTTGGCGCTTGCCGGAAACCCGACTCTGTTTCACGCCGCCAGGGATCGCTCTGGAAGTGTCCCCCTTGCCTGCGCTCACCAACGGCTATGTGACGTTCGGCTGTTTTAACAACCTGACCAAGATGAACGATGACGTTGTAGCCGTATGGTCACATCTGCTCGCATCCGTGCCCGACAGTCGGTTATTCCTCAAATCCCGGCAATTAGACGAAACGACAGTCCGGCAACACACCATTGAACGCTTTGCAGGGCATGGCATCAATGCAGGCAGACTTGTTCTGGAAGGTCACGAGCCACGCACGACATACATGTCGGCCTACCATCGGGTAGATATTGCGCTGGATCCTTTTCCCTATCCCGGTGGAACGACAAGTGTTGAAAGCTTGTGGATGGGAGTGCCGGTGCTAACTTTGGTGGGCAAGGATTTCCTGTCCCGGCAGGGGTTAGGGATTCTGATGAACGCTGGCTTAACGGAATGGGTTGCCAGCGATAGTGACGATTATGTAGCGCTGGCCGTAACCCATGCGGGAGATCTGCATCGTCTGGCCCAGCTTCGCGATGGATTGCGGCAACAGGTAACGGCATCACCAATCATGGATAGCAAGCGCTTTGCCTATCACTTCGAGACAGCGCTATTGGATATGTGGCGTAACTTGGCTGTAGCCTGAGTCAGTTCTACGAAGCGATCAAGCTGAATCCAAGCATTCTTCAATATAACATTCTCATAGAAGGTGCGATAGCGATGGACATTCGTTTTCGCGAGAGCAAGCGACTCTGAACTGCTATTCATGGCCACCCCCCAATCTGCCACATACGAACCATTTGCCATAGTGCTCCGCCAATAATCTGTGGTAATGATTGACACCGGACAACCGCACAGCAACGCTTCCGAAAGAAGTGACGTGGGTTCATATATGTATAAGATTTTGGAGCGCCGCAGTATTGCCGCTATCTCAGCATGAGTCAGTATCTGATCCTTGCACAGACTGACCGCATCCTTAATATGGTCAGTCAGTTGCCCACCATGCGACAGGTATTTATGAGCATAAAAACAAACCAAATCGCGCTTATCGTCATGCTCGTTATTCTCGTTGTTAAAGATCGACATATCACACGTTGGAATATGTAATGTCTCGCAATTCCACCCAAATGGAAGGTAGTTCTGGTCATGGGTGAAAATCAGATTATCTTCTGGGAAAGATGTGTCGCCACCTATAAGTCCGGGTTTATTCAACAACCATCGTACGACAATACCACCCGCAGCAAGCGGGTCCCCGGACACAATCTCGGGATAAACCATAATAGGTTTCCTGCCAGTGACATGGTGCCGAGCCATGATCTCAGGGGTTAACGCGGGCGTCCTGAGATGCGGCACGGTTCCACTTTCCTCGCAGGTCACATAAGCCTCAAGGCCACTCTCGTTGAGCGCGTGGCAAAGGTAATGCAAGGCGCGAATGCCGGCGGACTGCTGAATGTAATCCAGCGCAAAGATGTAGTAAGGCGCGTGATCCGTCGAGTAAAAATTTCGAAGCATTTTGTTTCCCTCAGTTGGGTGAGAACTGCCCCCGATAAAACGACAAGGTACGCTTTATCGATTCTTCAAGGCTGATTAACTCACTGACGCCCAATTCACTGGTAATTCTGTGTACGGAAGGCACATATTGGGCAGAGCTTGATGTTGGCAAATCAATCGCACGATTCTCGAAAATGACCTGTGACCCGGAAATCTTTGCAATCATTGACGCCAATTCACCGACGCTGATCGCACGTTCCGATCCAACATTGTACAAGCGGCCTGAAGTCCCCCGAAAAAGCGAGGTCCAAAGCCAGATCATCAGGTCTGGCGCATACAAGAAGGATCTGACAGCAGAGCCATCCCCGCGCACATGGATGGGGTTACCTCGAAGCGCGTCCCGGATAAAGTTGCCGGCCGCGTAGTGGATGTCCAGTTGAAGATATGGCCCGATGAAGGTAAAGCATCGGCAGATTTTTGCCTCAAATTGGTGTGACTCGCTATAAATCCTTGCAAGTAACTCCGCCACGCGTTTCGCTTCGCCCAGTACCGAGGAAACAGGACGCGTGATATCAGGCGCGCCGTTAAAATCTTCGGGCATCAGCATCACATCATCTGGTTGTGGGCCGTATGCGCCACCTGTACTGGTAAGCAAAAGCTTCTGGGCATGGCATCGTGCTGCAAATTCAAGTGTTCTGCGCGTTCCATCCACAATGGTTTCATACTTCGCCAAAGCGGGTTCATTATTGAATGTTTCCTCAGCTGAAGTCGTTGCCGCATGAATGATGTGAGAAAACGTCCCTGTGGGGAATTCGTAATTGCGTACGTCCCCATGGAGGAACTCGACGTGTCTGCTCCCAAGCAGGTGGGGAGCTTCGCTGCGCAGGCGCATGTTGTTTCGCGTCAGGACAAGGGCTTTTGCCTTCAGGTTCAGTCGCTCATTCGCCCAGATGAAACTTTCCAGAAACCATTTGCCAAAGAAGCCGGTGCCGCCTGTAATGAAAAGGCGCCCTCCCCTCAGCTCATCCCAACCGGGCTCGGTATGGGCGAGTATATGATCCAGATCCAGCGACAGGGGATTGGATACCCCATGGGCAGGTGCCATCAATTTGTTTCGCATTTACTCGCGTTGTCCCATGGCAAGCATGACAACTCCGACGACAATGGATAGCACACCAAGCATTTGCCATGGACTCAACTGTGTCTTGAACGCCACAGACAAACCGATCTGCCCGAACAGGAAAGCGCCCGCCGTCGCCATGGCCAGCGCCACGTTTGGGTTCATCACCTTGTAAACCAGCATCAGCAGCCAGATACTGGAAAAGCCAAACAGGTTACCCACTATAAAACCCGTCAGCCAACGGGTTTCAGACACACTTCCCCATTTGAACAGAATCTGTGCAACAACCTGCATCAACCAGAACACTGTCAGATAGAGGTAGCTTTTCATCACGATGGCAAGTTCTCGTCCGCACGGGAATACAGGATCTTGAGCCGCTCTGCGTCATCCAGGAGATTATCTTCCGGAAACCAGCGGTACTTGATGATGTTGCAGTCGATACAGACACTCGATGCGCTCGCCACACCATCGAGCATGGCACGCCGGAAAGCGCGAAATTTTTCTCCATTCCAGATATCCACCACGTTTTCGATATTGCTGTCGCCGAGGATGGCAGGATAATCCCATGAATAACAGGGCACGACCTTGCCATCCGGATTGATCTGCATGTGGAAAAAAGCTTGGGGACAGATAGCGACATTCTCGATTGGCAGACCAAATTGCGTGAGCGCATTTTCTCTGTCGGCCAGGATATTTGAAAAATCAATCGCTTTGTGAATTGGCACCGTATTTTCTATTGCGATCGAGTCACACAGGCCGCCAAAAATCTCAAAAAACCTTTCTTTGTCCTCTTCTCCATCAAGTGCCGTGTCAACAATCTTGATGTAGACATGTAACTGTTTCCTGTTCTTGACCAAATAATCCAGATTATTCAGAAAATGGGAAAAATCGACATTTGCACCGGCAACCTCCCGGTATTTCTCCTGGCTGGTCCCCTGGATAGAGATCACCAATCGCCCGAGGCCAGCTGAAACCAGGGCATCCACCATGGGCGGTTCAAGCAGGACGCCATTGGTGACGATTTCGATGGTCTGCGCAATCTGTTTTTCTGCCGTGTAGGCAACCATGTCCACAATTTTCTTGTGCAGCAGCGGCTCGCCAACACCGACAAAACGCAACACCTTGATCCTGGAGGGGAAGTGCGACATTTCATCCACACATTTCCGGTACAGTTCAAAGTCCATCAGGTTCTTGTCGGAGAAAAAACCTCGCTCGGATTTGTCCACGGAAAAAATGCAGTACCCGCATTTGAAATTGCATGAATACACGGGGAATATTTGAACCACATACGGAGTATCCAGGGGCAAGGCTTCCGCCAAGCGTTGCCTCTTGCCGCCCGGTGCCTGCCCGCTCAAATTCATTGCCTTTATTTCCAACGCCTATCTCCGACTGCCAATATATTGGCGATACACATCATGGTAAACGATCATGTTTTCAGGACAATGCTCATGCCATTGCAAGTACCCTGCATCGTCAGGCGTCAAGCCCAGATTTTCTGGAACGAAGGCAGAGTCCAGTCGGCAGCTGTATAGCAATGAAATGAAATGGCCTCGGACATCCCGGTCACGATGAATCATTTCGTTAATGGCGACCACCTCGTGATCGTAATCAAGCTCAATGCCAATTTCGGAAATGGCCACCTGACGAATGCGTTCGGCTATCGTTTCCTTGAAGCGGATAATGCCGCCGGGAATGTGCCAGCCCGTACCGGCATGTTGGTCATTACGCCAGGCCAGCAATGTGCGCCCGTGCTCATCCTTGACCAGCAAATCAACGTTAACCAGAGGGGTCGTGCTGCTGATGTAGTAAAAAACCTCATCCGGCAACCCGGCTGATGGGTCAGGAACAGCATCAACAAGCACTTCTACGGCGGAGGAAAGTTTATTTTTCATATTGATGAATCGGTTGAATGCGGGGAAATTTCCGAAAAGAAAGCGGCTCTTCCGTCTGAACGGCAGGTTTCACTTCCACGCCTGAGAGAGGTCTGCCATTACAGTAATCACAGACTTCAAGTGCGCCCTTGTTCAGGACATAATCCATGATTTTTCGACCTGCGCCGGCCACGCCAGCGGGCGAAGAGACCGCTGCCAGCACATCCACGTAGTCGCCATTGAACTCCGGCACAGCAGAAAGTCTGTCCGCGTTTGCCGCGAACGGGCAACGAAACAGTTTGCCGTCAGACAGGCTCAGCATATTTTTTGCGCAGCAATCCTGATATACCTTGGCATTATCTTCTTTGGATCGCTCATGTTTCTCCAGGCTTGCGCAATCAAGCCAGCTGTCCACTTGAAGTATCCGGTGTGCGATCCCGTGCTCGACAAAATAATGAATCAGCTTATCCATATTGCTCGAGAGCGCACCATAATCAGTCGCTATCGTCAGGACCTTGGGATGTTTGAGTAAGGGTGCATGATCGACTTTGGGGACAATGGCGCCATTCGTATAGATAACCACGCGCTTTATTTTTGGCTCCCCCAGTAACTTCTCCACCACCAGCGGCCACTGCTTGTTCATGAAGGCATCGCCACCGATCACGCGCAGCTCCATGATCTCATCGAGCGCCAAGCACAAGGCATCGACTGACTGGAACAGGAGATCAAGCGCGACATTTTTCGGGTTCTCGTAGTACTGCATCAGGTTCGAGCAATCCTTGCATTTGAGCGAGCAGCGCTCGGTAATGATCAGATCGATGCTGCGCAGAAAAGCCCGTTCCGGGTTCAGATATCCGGCATGACAAATAATGCATGTTTCAACAGAAAATTTATGAAAATCCAGCGCGGGGGAATTCTGGCCGACATCCAGATCTTCCAGAAGCGGGCCGGCAGCGACCCAGTCCTCAAAGCCTTCCTCCCGCAGCATATCCACCACATCCTTGATAGCCGCAGCAGTGACTAAAATCAGCGCGTCAGGGTAGTGATCCTTGAGTCGCTGGGTATGCATCACTTTGAAACCATGAAAGTCAGTTCCCTCCACTTTCAAGCTGCCGTCGCAAAAACCCGCAACCGCAATGCCGTTATCCCGGCAAAAGCCAAGGACGGTTTCTCCTACCATGCCGGCTCCATTGATAATCACGGGTTTTTGTGTGGATTTCAAACGTGTCAATATTTTCTGTTTCATGATTTCCTGCTTCACGATGCACCCCGCATTTTGCCGTATCGGCGTAGTCCTTTTTGTTTACAAACCATGGCCAGCATCCAGACAAGCCTGAGGCGCATGAGAAGTGGAACGATTCTGCTGCTACCCGGGCGTGGTTGATAACACGGCAAGCAGTCCTGCATGACAGAAGAACCGACAAGCACTCGTATTTCATTGAAAATAGCCTGCTGATTTTCAGCGTTCATCTGCCGGCAGGTGCGCACCAGAAAAATGATCGCGTAGTGGACAAGGGCATGGCCGACCTCACGGCGCACCTTTTCGACCCGCGCGCCATCGACGCCGATTGCACCTAGAAAACGATCCACCTTGTCACGAAACGCCTGCATATCGCTCACCAGACGTTGCGATTTCATGATTGTCATACTCGCCGAAACATGCGTACCACGCAAGACATACACATAAACGGGTTTGTTCACGAAAACCAGATTTCGGGTTTCACCGAGATAATCCAGATTGAAGGCAAAATCCTCAAACAGTTGCATGTCCTCCTCGGCTTTCAGGCCTTGGCGAAGAATGATGGAACGCCGGTAGAGCCGCGCCCAGCAATAGCTGACGAGATGGTTGCTCGGGAACATGAAAAAATGCCTGACGTAATCCAGCAGATCCATCTCTTTCAACATTCTTCTGTCCGCCAGAAATGGCGGCGTCTCCGCTCCAAAAATAACCGGCTGAGGGATAGGAGAAGCGCCGTCTTCCTGCTTGCAAAAATTACCCAGCGCCATGTCTGCGCCACTTTCATCGATGGCGGAAAGAAGATTCTCCAGCGCATCCGGGAACAGATAATCGTCTGCATCCAGAAAAAAAATGAATTCACCACTTGCAACCGACACGCCCGCATTGCGCGCCGCAGAGGGCCCCCGGTTTGCCTGGGAGACGACTCTGATCCGAGGATCATCCTGAGCATGTTGCGCACAGATTTTGCCGCTGCCATCAGATGAGCCATCATCAACCAGGATCAGTTCCCAGTCAGGGATCGTTTGCTGGAAAACGCTCCCGATCGATAGTTCGAGAAACTGTTCGGCATTGAACATGGGAACAACGATGCTCACCCTCGCTGCGCCACACGTACCCACCATCGCTTCAGATCGTTGCATACAGGACGGTCTCGATTGTGAAAGAGGCGTAATTGCGCAGGTAAAGGATGACTGGCCAGCCAGAAAGCAGGCCGTCAGCGATGGAATGGGCCCTGGAAAGAGAGCTTGAGTCGAATGCGCGTTCAAGTGCCAATCGCCAATCGCCTGTGTGTGAAAGTATGGTCATCAAGTGTTTATTGAAAAAGTCGCGAAGCGGACGCGGATGCCAGTGCGCCGCCAATCAAGGCGTGCGCATCGTCCGCAGGGGCGAGTTGCACCATGGCGTTCCAGTCCTGGCAAAGGTTCCAGCCCTGATTTGGCAGATTTTGCACAATCGCCTCGCGCAGCGTCTCGCCCAGTCCTTCAGCCAGTCCGCCAGCAAAAATGAATCGTTCCAGCCCCAGGGAGAAGTGCAGCATGGCAACCGCACGAGCCAAGGGCTCCACAAAACGATGCAGGTCGGGTTCTTGTCCCCGTTCCTGCGCCGCTGCCACGGCATGCTGCCAGGCGCGACCGGAGGCCAAAGCACCAAGATGACCTCGTCCGCCGCAGTCGCACAAGGGCGCATCGGGGCGTGCGTCGAATACCATATGGGTTAGCTCGCCGCCAAAACCGTGTGGACCAACACGTGGCTGACCATCCAGAAAAACCTTCAGCCCGATACCCGAACCCAGCGTAAACAGCGCAAAATCGCCACCTTCCTGCACAAAGCGGTAGCCCGCAGCACTGACGTCGTTCATCACCTTGACCTCCATCTCCGGCAAGCGAGTACGGAGTTGACCGGCAAGATCCATAGGGCAGAGCGATTGACCATCCGGCCCCCACATGGTTGGCAGTGCAAGGACGACGCCATGGCCTTGTACAGGGCCCGGAAACGCGGCGGCAATCGCTACGGCGCCGAAACGCGACCGCGCAGTGTCGGCATAGTCGGTAATGAAATCCAGCAGCGCATCCAGCTGCCTTGCTGCCGAGGCAGCAGGTACAGACAAGTAGCTTTGAGTCGGGCGACGCAGTTGATCCAGCATGCGCCAGCTTGTATTCGAAATAGCCATGGTGGCGGCACGCATGTTGGTGCCCCCCAAATCGAACGTCGCCACAATATGCTCAGGCATGATGAGGTCCTGCAAGGCACGCATGGGACGTGTTTGTGCCGCGATAAATCGGAATCTGAAACATGTCGATGTATTCCTTCCAGAACAGATCGCTGTTTGCGCATTCCATGGCACGCTCAAAATACTGCCGGCTCATATCATGATCTCCAAGATGTTCAAGACAGCAAGCCGCATAGTAATAAGCAATGGCATGATCTGACTTCACCTTCAAGACTTTCTCAAAGCATTCAAGGGCCAGGCGGTAATTGCCAAGACGCATGTTGGAGTTATGAACAAAATTCAGTTCGATATTCATCGCGTAAGTGATGTGCTGAATATATTCGGACGACCAGTCTTCAGTTTGAATGACTGCCCGCTTGTAGTTGGCGTTGACCGGGTTGATCACGAAGTAATCATTACTGGCAGCCTGATCATACATTTCACTTCCGGGAATCGGGGTGGCGACAAAAACCCGAAACCAGTCGCCATAAAGCCCCTTCAGGAACTCACGACCTTCCGCAATATCTGCCTTCGTCTCACCTGGCATCCCGATGATGATATTGCAGTCCGTAAAGATCCCCGCTTCCCGGCAGTCTGCAACCACGCGCTTCACAATCTCCAGTTTGAGCGGCTTGCGCATTACGTCCTTGAGCACCCGCGCGCTACCCGATTCCACAGGCAGAACGAGTTCATGGATACCCGCCTCTTTCAACAGGGTCAGGAAACGCTTGTCCAGCGCATAAATAGCCAGGGCGTTCTGAAAAAAAATCGAACCCTGACGATCCTTGATCGCACTGACGATATTGTAGGGGCGCTCCTTGCCGCCCATGAAATGATCGTCCTGGATGATAAAACTCCGCACACCGTAGCGTTCAATCAGTCGGTCGATATCCTCTGCTACCCGATTCTCACTGTAATAGCGCATTTTGCGGCCATGCGCCTGGTGGGAGGCGCAGAAAGTGCATTTGAACGGGCAGCCACGCGAAGTCATGAGAGACATGGCGTGAGCAGCCCCGTCACCGACCGAGTAACGGGAAAGCGTGGGATTGAGCTGGTAACCGTCCAGATCGAGGATGTCGTAATCCAGAAAAGGAATGTCGTCGAGATCTTCTATGAAGCAATGCTGGAAAGGATTACCGGGAGACATGGCTTTCTCCCGTGATATCCAGGAGGCGTGGTTTTCGATCACTTTTTGCCTGTCCGTAGCCGATAGCAGTTCGACGAGCGGAAGTTCACCCTCGCCAAAGCAAATAGCATCAATACAATTTGTATCAGAGAAAAGTTCGCGATACACGGCGGTCACCAGATTGCCTCCGGCCAGAATTAGAGCCTCTGGAAACAAGCTGCGGCTCACTTCGGCGATATCGATGACGCTATGGTACGAAGGACTGAACTGGGCCGATATGGCGATTACGGTGGGACGGAATGCCTGGAACTTGTCTGATTGCAGGCAACTCCAGAAATAGCTTCTGAAATCGGCGAATTCAAACTCTGATTCCTTCAGCAGCTGGATATTGAAGTCGGCAGCTAGTGAGGCTATTCCCAGATGCTTCTTCAGGTAGGCGCTGAGGGAGATAATGCCGAGTGGAATGTCAGTGATCAAGGAGCCGAAAGGCTTGTCCGACTTTTTCAGCTTGACTGTGCCCACGTTGGTCGGCGGATTGACGAAATCATCGAAGGTGAGGTTGGGTGGAACCACGAAAAGTATTCTTTCCATCCCCGTCATGCCCTTACTGTGTCATAGGTTTTCACGCTAATTTGTTGCCGAAAAATAATCGTATTCATCAAAAGAGAGCGATCAATTTGACTTTGGAGCTGTCTACTATATGAGACAGTTCGCCAAGAATTTCATCCCCATGCAGCTCTGATGTGATGAACACGATGTCGGGCTCAAGTTTTTGAATTTCCGAAGGAGGGATCACCTTCACTCCAAAAAGATATTTTCCGTGCTTGTTCGCGTTACGGTCGCCGAAAGCGATTATATTGATACGCGAGAGTATCGTATTAGCCATCAGCCAATTCGAGCGGGCATCGGCAGGGTACACAATTGCTCGCGGTGCGCTCAGGATAAGTGGATGAAGTATTGAATTGATCCGTAGTATCTCCAATTCGTCCTCGGCGACTTTCAGTTGACTAATTTCAACGGCTTCGCTTTTCGGGGATTCCAGAGCGGAAGAGCCGACATTAGCTGACAGGTGGATTGTTTTTTGTTTCAGCAGTTCTTTGCAAATTTCAATGGAGTGACCCTCATCCAAAGTCAAATCCAATTTAAAAAAAGAAAGGTTTTGTCGAATCCAAGAGAGTGGCATTTCCCACCACGCCAATTCAACAAGAAGCTCCCTTACTTTTTCGGGGAATCTGAATCGGATTAGTCGAGCCGGACTGCCAACATAAATCCCATATGGCTCAAGTTGCTTGTTATGCGGTACCAGTGTTCTGGCACCAAGCACGCAACCATTTGAAATGGTCGCCCCGCCGAGAATAAAGCACTGATCGCCAATCCAGACATCATTTTCGACATCAATAACCCGGTTATGGTCTTTTCGATGGGTTGCGCTGCCCGGAAAACCATCAAACTGCTCAAATATGTAAGAGGAAATTGTTGTAACCGGATGAACGCCATCTGGCAGGAATGTAATTCCAAATGCGCCACTTACATACCGACCTATGTTTAGCTTGCAATCTTGATTATCAAACCGACAGACCGAGTTTGGACCGATATATGAGCTTTTTGCAATGAAAAACTCGGCCCTTTCTGCACCGAATCCATTTTCTAAAATAAACTTATGCGGGATTCTTGAAATCGAACTGTCCGCATAGTGGAGTGCAAGCATGATGTTGTCCCCACTTCTTCGCGTAAACATTTTTTCAGTTTTAAAAACCAAATGGAGCTCCAAAACATACTTAGGCGAATATCGGTAGAATTAATCAAGCATCAGTTTACGCAGCTGTGATTCAAATGAGGCAGGATATTCTGGCAGTAATTGCACTGACTAATCAGCATTAACTTCAAGATATTTTTTGCGCTTTTTCAAGAAATGTCGGTCAGTTGCGCCATCGCGTAATTTTGACCACTTAAATCGGAATCGGCTCTACTACAGCGATTTCCTTAAATGCAAACACCGCCTGAGTGCCGTCTACCTTTTCAATTGTTGGAAGAAAGACTCTTTTGATGTTTGGGTATTCGGCAAGTTGCCGCAAAATTTCGTCTTTTCTGCGAGCAACGCTAATTATTACCGTCTTAATGTTTTTCTTGTCTATGTAACTTGGGGAAAATATTTCCTTTCCACACACAGAATATCCTTGCCTTGACTTGGAATAATCCACCACGACAAACTTCTCGCTATGCAGAACAGGATAGTGGTCGAGCATCTTAATGCATACTTCTCCAGCCCCCCACAACGCCACGCATTCGTCATTCCTGAAATTGCCATCCGGCAAGTCAACGGAACGCAACAACTTCTTGAATGGGTCAAGATAGTAGCGTTGCTTGCACTTGTCACACAACAACCGTACGATATGCAATGCATCGGTGCTGACGGAGAATTTGCTCTCACATTTATTGCAAGTCATGGAAACGGAGCAACTTCCTTCTTCCTGCATATCATGCAGGTCAAAAATGAGAGGTTCATATTTTGCTCGCATGTTCCTTTCATAGAGGTGGGATGAAAGATTCTTGTATTCTTGGTCTGACAGGCTCGATACGTTAACGAGCGGGCATCCGTCCGTTAAGAATTTAACTCTGTCTTTTATGATTCCGCGAGATAAGGCGTTGTTATACAACCCTGTGCCCGGGAAAATATGAATCATGTTTAGTTCCAGGCCGTAATGAACATGGTCGTCATACCATCTCAATGAATTTATGACGGTATCGGTGGTTTCGGCAATATCGCCGAAAATCAGCCCCCCCTGAATATCGATATTGGCCATATACGTAAGCTCCAGTGCTTTATCGATTTGTGCTAACGAAATCTTTTTTGCCATGCTGGTTAGAATTCTATCGTCAGCACTCTCAATTCCGTAGCTTATCGTGATGCAACCGGAGTCGCGCATGATGTTCAGTAATTCATTATCTACATCACATACCCTTAGCTGAACAGCCCAAGTTACATGATATGCGGCTATGCGATTGCAAAACTCAATTACCCGATCCCTCTTTGGAGCAAACAACTCGTCGCTTACATTAATGTGCCCCACATTGTATGTATTGATCAGATAGTCGATTTCGAGGAAGACGTTATCCAGCGACCGCTTGCGGTATTTATTTCCTGAAGGATGAAAGCAAAAAGTGCATTTAAACGGACATGACCTGCTTGCAACTACATAAGCAGCCTCGTAATTTGTTTGCCTCATATAATCCGAATATGAAAAACCGTCATAATCAGGGAACGGCAGATCATCCAAATTCTTTATTTCTTCCCGGACAGCCGTAGTAATGTACCGACCATTAGAGCTAAATATCAAACCGGGGATATTTCCATAAGGGAGATCATTATCTAGGGCGAAAGCTAATTCCTGCATTGTGACCTCGCCCTGCCCAATTACGCCTATGTCTGCCTTAAGGGCAACCATGGCCGGCAATGGGTCGCCACTAATAATCCCTCCTCCCACTACAATGGTGATCTTGGGGTTGATTATTCGGGCTGTGTCGATCAAATTCTTTACGCGCTTATAATCCCTGCTCAATCCTGCCGTGCATAGAACATCTATAGCGTGTTCAGCAATGAGTTTCTTTAAAACATCGAATGTACTCTCTGCAAAGAATTCAAGGTTTGCAGTATGGATGCTATGTCCATGTGCTTTTAAGTAGGCTGAAACATAAGCGATACCAACAGGGAAGACATTGTACCCCGATGATTTTGCCGACTCTTTGGGCAATGCTAACAAATAGTTCATGCAGTAACCTTGTTGGGTTGTTGTATGGTGTAGGCGATCAAAATTAGGAATGCTTGATGTAGATTTGTTCAATATGCGTTTTCGACAGGGGCATTTTGTGCACCCAATCGGTCGCAGCGTATTTGTGCTTGGTTAACTGGTCGTAAGCAATGATAGTCGCCACGGTTATTCTAACGGTCATGGCAAAGTACCGCCCAAAAATATGAAACAGCACTTCGCCATGACCGTTTCCCCCACCCCAGCCCTCCCCCAAAGGGAGAGGGGGAAATTTAGGCTCGCTTTGCGAGTTTCACGTTAATGAAATGAGAATACTGCCGACAGGTGGATCATAGGAGATGGTTCTTGTTACCAGATTGGATTCGGATTGGAAGCCATCTAGTAATCGTTTTTTTTCATCCGCATCAGCCATCCAGTAGCTAGTGAGTTTGTTGAAGATAACATCCTCCACGATTTCAGGAAAGAAGGCTGCGGACAAATGAAAATATTTGAGCGCATTCCTTTCGCTGCCGGAAATCAGGGCGCGTACGCTGTAGCGCAGGGCCAAGCGGGCAATCTTCTCAACCGAGGCGGGCAAACGATCAACTACTTCTTGGTGGCCATAGGGTCTGGCCATGTCGACGAATTGGAGATTAAGTACATAAGGGCCGATGACTTCCATCATATTGTCGGCTGCACGGAAGGAGTCATTAAGAAGGTGCAGACGGTGCAGCATTAGTGGGGTCTTGATGTACACAATGGGATGCTCACAACATATATGGAAATCCATAATGCGCGTGCCGTAATACCGCGCGCCCAATCCACCACTAACTGATTTGTCCTGAGACATCATTTTTCGGTACATGATTTGCGTAACAGCAGGATTGACGGCGGCCATCATGTAGACAGCCGCTTGTGCTGCACCCGGGATTTTGCAGGTCTGATTGTAAAAAGGGGGCTCTTCTATCCGCTTACCATTTTCGTCGAGGATCGTGCGATGGACTAGTGCAAAACCGGCATCCAGATTCGACTCAAGAGCTTTGATGCAGATTCTGGTGAAATCCGGCAGGAGTGCATCGTCGGAGCATAGCTCCACAAAATATTTGCCCCGGGCGTTAATAGCGCAATTTTTGAAATTGGCATCGGTCCCGAAATTCTGTCTGTTACGTGCAATGAAAATGGTGCTCGGGTAGCGTTTCTGGTATTCCAGTGCAATTTCCCAGGAATCGTCGGTGGAAGCATTATCGGAAAAATTGATTTCGATGTTGTCATAGGTCTGAGCCAGCACGCTGTCGAAGCACTCGCGCAGGTAGCGGCCATAGTTGTAGTTGAATATGAGCATGCTGACCAGGGGGCGGTCAGGGTCATTCAGTCGCGGGTTAAGTGCCATTACATTTCCTTGAAAAAGGAGGCTTAGGGCTCGTAAATGAGTAACATGGACTTACGTTGCAACGTATTCGGGATGAGTGCAAGGCGCGAAGCGCAGCGAATGGTTGTTCCATTCGTAAGCTTTGCAACGCAGCAATCGCCCGAATACGCTGCAACCCTTCGGGCTGGGGTCGCTTTGGGCGCATCCCGGTGTTGCGAGCCGTTTGTTGTGAATGACACAACCGCACGTCTCGCGCCTTGGCCTGCGCCCAAAGCGACCCCAGCGTAAGTCCATGTTATTCATTTACGAGCCCTTAGTAGCCCAATGAAAAATAACTACAAAAAATCAGATGGCTGGCTCAGCCATTTCCAGCCAGTGTCAAGTTTCCCTCTCACCAGATCACCATAGCCCCAGGATGCATAATAAAAGGCCAGGTTATTGGCATCCGCCGCAGCACCATCCTCGCGTTTGTCGCCGATATAACGGACATGTGCCGGGGCAAGTTTTTGTTCATCAAGCTGTTTTGCCAGCAGATCTGCTTTCCCATCAAGGCGCGGCTCGACCATATCCAGCGCGTAAACAGAAACAAATCGGTCTTTCCAACCCAGGTGCTCGAGGATGGCACGGGAAACCGAAAGCCGCTTGTTAGTGCAGATGTGCATGGCCGCCCCCGCTGCCGCAAAACGATCCAGCATTTCATCGACACCAGGATAGGCGCCCGTCGAAATAACCCCGGCAGTATCGTAATGCCGCTTGAAGTTCTCGGCCAAAACCCGAACAAGTGCCGCATCCTTACTGCCGCTGATACGCGTCAGGGTTTCGGCCAAGGGTGGGCCGATCAGGTTTGAATCAAGCGGGACATGCGCCGCGATGCCCGCTTCGTGCAGCGCAGCGGCAAAGGCATCCAGGATACTTGGCGCAGAATCGATGAGCGTGCCATCAAGATCGAAAACGAGGGTAAAAATTTGATTCCTTCCTGTCAGCCCAGCACGACAAGACCACTTGCCCAATATTCAGCAAGCTGATTGAAATGAGGGCGATGGTTGAAGGTGAGGTTGTAGCCGTAGGCCTCAAAGTGATACCCGCTTTGCGTATTCTCGCCCATCAAGCTTGCCAGCCATAAGAGCGGCGGATAAGCGTCCGTCTTGAGCAGCAAGTCCGGCGCCGCGATCAAGGCCGCGCAAGTATCAAACCCGCCCGCCAGCAGAAACTGGTCTGGCAGTTGTTGAACCTGTTCAATCGCCGCAGGGACAGAGAACTCAGTAAGGCAGGGAAAATAGTACCCAACAACCTGATCGTGCTGCATGGCATCGAGCAGACGAGCATGACGTGATGCAGGGATCACGTTGATCTTCCCGGCAAGGCTATTCTTGTAATGATTGACGAAGACATACTGGGGCAACTTCTCGTTAAAAGCATCCCCGACTGCTTTCAGATATGTGTTTTCGATGGACTCGCCATAATCCGCATAACTTGCCTGGGGTAAGAGGAATGGAATGGCAATTCCGTTGGTAATATCCTTGCTTGCAGGATCATCCCGCAAATTCTGCAAGATTGCTTCGGCACGCTGTTCAAACTCCGCCGCTGTTATACCGCCTGAAATCCCCAGGTATTTTTTTGTTCGGGCATAAACATCGCCATAATCGAACTCAGGCTGCTTGATCGTAAAGTAACGCCTCGTCTTTAAGTGCGCTGCCGCTTCCAACGCTGCCGGAATACAGCGACCATGCTCATCGAATAAGGTCAGATTCGCACCTGCAACTTCATTTTTCTTCATTATTTTGTCAATCAACCAGTGAATCTTCGTCGGAAAAGCCTTGCCCCCAGGGAACGGGAAGGAAGGTGGCGCCCTTGGTTTTTTCGGTATGAATCTTGATGAATTTCTGGTCCTCCCCAATCAGGCAATCCGGCCTGTAGGGCCCCAGCCAGGGATTGCGCATGCCGCGCGCCAGAACTTCCTTGAGCGAGGTTTCGCGCAAGTTCCCCAATGAAAAATCAATATATGGACACGGAGTCACCTCAAAAGTCGATGTGACGGTGATGATCCCTTTCACCGTAATACATCCCTTGAATGAGCCATACGACGGTGTCATGTGCGAGAAGACGTTATATTCCTTTTCAAGCTCGCGCAATATATCGGCATCCTCTTTGTCGATCACGAACTCGGGATGGTCGCTGCATGAACCGGTTGGTTTTGCGTAAGAGACGTATAAACCGACATGCCTGTCCGTTGCAAACTTGCACATATCCAGGAATTCTTTGGTTTTTACACGTCCCTTGACCAGAACCGTCTGGAACATGAGGTTGAGTCCGGCATCCAGCGAAGCATCAATGGCGCGCATGATGCGCTTGTACGAACCCGGCTTGTTGCGAAACGCATCATGCTCCGATTCGATGAAACTATCCCATGACAATTGCACCTTCTCAACGCCTATCTCCTTGATGTGCCGGGCTTTTTTTGCATCCAGAAACCAGCCATTGGTATCCGTAATCACATAGTGCTTCTCGGGATCAATGGCTTCGACAACGGCATCAAAATCCTTCATCACCAGCGGTTCGCCACCCGTGATGACGAATCGCGCCAAGCCCAGTTCGTCTGCCTGGCGGGAAAGCTCACGGATGTCATCCAGATCAATTTTCCTTCTTGCATCCTTGATCTTGAAGACTTTCTTCAGGTGGCGATCCATGTAATATTCGGCGGAACAGTGCGTGCATTCAAAGTTGCACAGATAGCTTTTCTCGATCCGAATAATCGGACTGATCTCGCCCCTGGCCTCCATCGCCGCGATGGCATCGAATTTGGAAGCCAGATAAGGCTTTCGCGCCCGCAATCCCTCGCGCCGGGAAATTTCAGCCGGCGTCATCATTTTTTTTGATTCATCCACAACGGGTAACGTCATCGTAACAACCCTAAAAAGTCACTCATGAAGCCAAACAATACCTTACCAATAACGTCAACTTTTAACCATTCTTTACCCCATCGTGATTATTTTTTTCTTGCCTCTATCGACAGTTCAGCCAATTCCACGATCATCTCGCCCATGAGCGTTTCCAGCGGGAGCAGTGGCGTCATGTCTTCAAGCGGCATGGACTTCATCGAGCCATCCGCTTGGGGCAAGGCTGACACCTTGGGCGCCAGTGCCTCGTTCTGAATCAGCCGCACGTCCACCAGCAATGGGCGTGCCTGTGAGAGCGCCTGCTGCAATTTGTTTTCCAGCTCCGAGGCATCGGCGATACGCATGAATGGCAGGTCATAGGTCGCGGCCACTTTTTCCAGATCGGGCAACAGCAAGCCGGCCTCCGGGCCAGTGCCGACGAAGCGTCCGTTGAAATAATTGCGTTGCGTATTGCGGATCGAAGCATAGCCATTGTTGTTCATCACGATCAGGCAAATGGGCAGGTTGAACGCCCTCAGGGTGGCCAACTCCTGGATATTGAGTTGCAGGCTGCCATCGCTCTCTATCGCCACCATCGGTTGGCAATCTCCGGCAAAACACGCGCCGATTGCCGCTGGCAGGCCATACCCCATGGCGCCAAGGCCGGAAGTAAGGAAAACACGCTGCCCCGGCTTGTTGCGAAAAATGGTGTAAAACGCTTCAACCGCCAGGCCGGAGCTGCCCGTACTGATGATGGTATTTTCCGGAATGGCGTCAGACAGCGCATCCATCAACTGGTAGTGGCTGATCGCGCCACTTTGCGGGAAGGGCGCCCCATCGTTCACCGGATAACGCCGCTTCCAGTCGGCGCAGCGCGCCTTCCATGCCGTCCAGTCAGGATATGGTCGATCTGCATCCTTCAACCATGCATCCAGGAAGGACTTCGCATCCGCCTCCAGAGGAAGCGTGATTTCCATGTCGAGCTTTTCGATCTCATTCCTGTCCACATCGACAACGACCTTTTTGGCGCTTCTGGCAAAGCCGCGCGGGTTGTAGGCCGTAATGATGTTATCGAGTCGGCTGCCGATACTGATCAACAGATCGCAATTCTGAACAGCAAAATTGGGCGCACGCAAGGCCACCACACCGGGCCGCCCCACCAGTAGCGGATGGTCATAAGATAATAAATCCAGCGCATTCCATGTGGTCACGACCGGGATATTCAATTTCTCGGCCAATTCACGGAACACCAGCGCCGCACCGGCAAGACGCACCCCATGTCCCGCCAGCAGCACCGGACGCTTGGCATCGGCAAGCAGAGCCTGCAAAGTTTCTATCTCGCTGGAAAAATCCTTCAGCACGTCATCCGACTCAATACCTTGCCAATGGGGCAAGTTAACCTGATCAATCGGCGCACCCTGAACATCGAGCGGCACATCAATCCAGACCGGACCGGCCCGACCACTGCGCGCATAATATGCAGCGCGTTCCATTTCAATCCGAATATCCTCAGGTTGCTCCACCGTCACCGCATATTTGGTGATGCTTTTAACCATTTTGATGATATCGACTTCCTGCACACCCTTCTGTCGCAAAGGCGAGTCGCGCAGCATGTCTGCACGCTTGACCTGCCCGGAAATGATCATCAATGGCACGGATTCGATCCATGCGCCGGCAACCGCAGTGATGGCATTGGTCGCACCCGGGCCGGTTGTCACCATGGCCACACCGAGATTTTCGTTGATGCGCGCGTATGCCTCGGCAGAAATGGCAGCAGCCTGCTCATGCAGGCAAGCCACGACTTCAAGATCAGGGCACTTGCCTGCGGCATCCACCAGATACATGGCGCCGCCGCCGGGCAAAAGAAACACATGCTTGACGCCAAGTCCGGCAACGAAGTCCGCTATAAAATCGGCAACACGATAAGGTTCGCTCACTTTTATCAATCCATCCAGTAGGTCAAAAGTGTCTTGCGCTGTTTGTTCGCCATGATGGCAGGGTCCGTGTAGAACGAATCATCCTTGTTATGGGTGGTGGAAATTTCCTCAATGACCGCCCCGCCATCTGTGCTGAACGCATGATGCACGCCAGGTTCAACGGTCACGACATCACCTGGACGGCACACGCGCGACACGCCATCCAACTCGAGCGTGATTTCACCATGGATGACATGAAAAGTTTCTTCCTTTTGCTTGTGGTACTGCTCGGGGTGCTTCTGCCCGGGCAGGACAACCAGCAGTTTCTTGCAATAGCAGCGATTGACCACAGTAATCAGGACCAGGCCAAACTCATCAAAACGATCAAGCCCATAATGGTGTGAAACTTCCAGATCCGCGCTCCCCGGCACCACGATATTGGTACTGGCGAGCAGTGCCTTGACACGTTGGGCAATATCCCAAATGCGCGCTCTGCGGTCTTCACGTCCGGCGTTCACCGGCGCAACGGCTTCATCCTGCGCGATAGCTGTCGTGGCGGTAAATTCAACATATTTTGACCAGTCGTTGGCGGTGAACTGATCAGGCTGGGACGGGAAAGCAAAGTAGACGTCTTCACTACCAATCACCTCTCCTGCCTTGATTGGGCGCCGGGCAAACACGCCCCGCCGCAAGGAGCGCAGACTGGCCGCCTCTTCCAGGTTAGGGGGCAAGCGGGTATCACCCACACCACACAATATCCAGGCCTGTTGCGCCGCCTGCAACCACGCGTGAACCTGTGCCGGACTGGCCGAATAGGCATTCAGCGGATACGTGTCTGTCGGCAGGCCGACATGCTTCTCGAAGAGCTTTACGCCCTTGGCAACGGCCAGCTTGACGATGTCCACATGATCAGGATGCTCATGCGTCGAAAACCCGATTTGCGTATTGGGATAGCGGGCGCGAAGGAAATCAATCTGGGATAGATGCATGCGTTCATCTGGCGTGGGGTATTCACCAACACAATGCAGAATGGCAAAATTTTTCTGGCGGTGCGCCAGAAAGCTGACCACCCGGTCAATGTCCTCCAGGCTCGCACCTGCCGTCGAAGCAATCACCGGTTTATCACTGAGAACGACCCGCTCCAGCAAAGGCCAATCGTTGAAAGAGCAACTCGCAATCTTGATAAAATCCAGATTCTGCTCCTCGATCGTATCCACAGATGGCTCGTCAAACGGTGTCGCCATGGCAAGAAAGCCGTAAGTCCGCATCTCGGCAACCAAGCGATCGAAATCACTTCTGCTCAAACGCGTTTCAGAGAAGCGCTTGACGTATTTGATGTCATCGCGCCCCTTGGCTGCCGGATGAATAAACGTATCCAGGTCACGATACTGCAATTTGAACGCGAAATGGAATGGGAAGGCGTGGCAAACTTCACCAAACGCACGAATCACGGCCAAGCCATGCTCGACATCCCCCATGTGATTATTAGCCATTTCCAGAACGAACAACGGTGCCGGGATAGTCGCGGACATTAAAACCCTCCTCTGTACTTTGTATTACCAGCCATGCCCGATGAACTCGGCAATTTTTTTACTCATGAAATCCAGTTGATTTTCTTCCAGTCCGGGATAAACCCCCACCCAGAAGGTATCGCGCATCACCCTGTCGGTCTGCGGCAAATTACCCACGCAGCGGTATTGCTGCTGAGCAAAGTAAGGCTGCCGCGTCAGGTTGCCGGCAAACAACAGGCGAGTGCCAATCCGATGCTGATCCAGATAGCGCAGAAGATCCACACGATTGACACCGGAAGATTCCCTGAGTGTCACAGGAAAGCCAAACCAGGATGGCTGAGAGAATGGAGTGGCCTCGGGCAGAACCAGAACCTCCTGCAATTCCGCCATTTGTTTCCACAGGTAATCAAAATTACGCCGCCGCGCCTCAATAAAACCGGGGAGCCGATCCATCTGCGCCAGGCCGCAAGCGGCCTGCATGTCGCTGATCTTCAGGTTGTAGCCCAAGTGGGAGTAGATGTATTTGTGGTCATACCCCTCCGGCAGATCGCCCAGCTTCCAGCAGAAACGCCGACCGCAGGTATTGTCCCGGCCAGGCGGGCACCAGCAATCCCGGCCCCAGTCGCGGATCGACTCGATTGCCCGGACCAGCGTATCGTCGCTGGTAAAAACCGCCCCGCCCTCCCCCATGGTGATATGGTGCGCAGGATAGAAGCTGAGCGTACCGATGTGTCCGAAGGTGCCAACATGCTGGTTGCGGTAGGTCGAGCCCAGTGCATCACAGCAATCCTCGATCACCCACAGATCATGTTTCTGCGCCAGCGCCATGACAGCGTCCAGGTCAAACGGGTTGCCCAGCGTATGCGCCAGCATGATGGCGCGAGTTCTGGGCGAGACCGCCGCCTCCAGTTGGCTCGCATCGATATTATATGCACCGAGCTGGACATCCACGAAAACCGGTGTCATCCCGTAGAGCAGCATGGGGTTGACCGTGGTCGGAAAACCCGCCGCCACCGTGATGACTTCATCACCCGCCTTGAGCGCCCGTTCGCCCAGCAGCGGCGAGGTCAACGCGGCAAATGCCACCAAGTTGGCTGAAGAGCCGGAATTGACTGTCCTGACATGACTGCAACCGATGAATTCCGCCAGGCGCTTTTCCAGCGCCTCGTTGAAACGCCCCGTGGTCAGCCAGCCATCGAGGCACGCGTCGACCATGCTGACGAATTCTTCCGGTCCGAGCACCTTGCCGGAAACCGGCACAGGGTCCTCCCCGGGCCGAAAAGTGGAGGCCATGTTGCGACCAGCGCGACCAGCAGCAAACTGGCGCACTTGTTCAAGGATAGCTTGGCGATCCGTATCCTGGGTCATCGGGAAAGTGCCATGTATTGATTGATCTGATCAAGGGTAAAGGCGCGCATATCCTCGCCTGCCATCCAGCCACGGCGCCACTGGACCACCTGCGCCAGAGCCTGGTCGATGTTGAATTTTGGCTTCCAGCCCAGAAGACTCCTCGCCTTGCTGCTATCCAAACGAAGTAATCCGGCCTCATGGGGATGCTGATGAGGATCCGACCGCCAGGAAGCACCTTCGCCCCAGAGCCCTGCCAGCCGATCGAGCAGTGCGCCGACCGGATACATATCGGAATCTGACGGACCAAAATTCCAGGCCTCGGCATGCTGTCCCTGGTACAAACTTTCAGCCAGCAACAGGTAACCCGCCAGCGGATCCAGCACATGCTGCCAGGGTCGGACCGCATGAGGAGAGCGTACATCAAGGGATGCCCTGCTTTGCCAGGCGCGCAAGGCATCTGGAATCAGACGATCGGCGGCCCAGTCGCCGCCACCGACGACATTACCTGCCCGGGCAGTCGCCACCCAAACCAGTTGCCCGGCCAAAAAAGAGTCACGCCAGGAGGCAGTCACGATCTCTGCGCACGCCTTGCTGGCCGAGTAAGGATCACGGCCGCCCAGCGCTTCATTTTCCCGGTATGGCCAGTGCCATTCTCGGTTTTCATAACATTTATCGCTAGTGATCACGACCACGGCTTTGACTGATGGCGTGCTTCTAACGGCTTCCAGCACGTTGGCGGCGCCGATCACGTTGCTGGTCATGGTCTCGATTGGATCGAGATAACTTTGCCTGACCAAGGCCTGGGCTGCCAGGTGGAAGACAATTTCGGGCTGCGCTGCATCCATGCAGGCCTTCAATTGCGACAAGTCACGGATATCGCCCTCGGCATGGGACATTCCCTCGCCGACCCGCGCTTCGAGGAACAGGGATGGCTGTGTTGCTGCAGGCAAGGCATAACCCTGCACGCGGGCGCCCAATTGTTGCAGCCAGAGGCAGAGCCACCCGCCTTTGAAGCCGGTGTGCCCTGTCACCAGCACCGACTTTCCATGCCAGAATTCAGGCGTCATTCCCACGTGCACCAGGGCGCACGTCGAGCATTCCACAAATCCTCCAGCAGCGCACGATCACGAACGGTGTCCATGGCCTGCCAAAAGCCATAATGGGTGTAAGCGCTCAACTGACTCTCCCTCGACAGATTTCTGAGCGGCTCATTTTCCCAAGTGACGTAGTCACCAGAAATGTAGTCAAAAATACCTGGTTCCAGTACAAAAAAGCCTCCGTTGATCCAGCCTCCGTCCCCCAGCGGCTTCTCCTGAAAGGAGGCCACGCGACCCGATTCGACTTCCAGCGCACCATACCGTCCAGGGGGCTGGACAGCCGTGACGGTGGCCAGCCGACCCTCCCGCCTGTGGAAAGCAAGCAGTTCGCTGATGTTGACATCTGCAACGCCATCACCATAAGTAAAACAGAAGGTTTCACCATCGAGATAATCCCTGACCCGGCTCAGCCGGCCACCGGTCATGGTGTTCTCACCTGTATCGACCAAGGTCACCGTCCACGGCTCTGCATGGCGGTGATGCACTTTCATCTGATTGTTTTTCATATCGAATGTCACATCAGACATATGCAGGAAATAATTGGCGAAGTATTCCTTGATGACGTACCCCTTGTAGCCGAGGCAAACCACGAAGTCATTGATGCCCTGAGAAGAAAAAATCTTCATGATGTGCCAGATAATAGGGCGCCCGCCCACTTCTATCATCGGCTTGGGTTTCAAGTGCGATTCCTCGCTGATTCGGGTTCCATAACCACCCGCAAGAATGACGCATTTCAAGGCAAGTCACCCATTCTGTAATTCCTGAATAATCCAAAGGCGTAAATTTGGCGTAACAGGTTACGACAAAAACTGGCAAAAAGCGATTGAGTGAATTACGCCTAAAGTTTTGCGAGCCGTGTTCGATAATCAATCTGTAAGGTTCAAGATTCAAGGGAGAAAAACAGAAATTTGATTTCCCCCCTAAAGTTTCAAACAGAACGACCGATAAAGAACACAACAGCGGTAAAAACGCCCCAGGAAACCAGGGCAAACCAAAGTTAATGGCACTGGTGCCATACTTGAAAAACAAACCTGCACTAAAGGAGAATTATCATGGCACAAGTCATCAACACCAACGTATCTGCGATGTTTGGCGCGCAAGCACTGTACAAATCCAACAACGCACTGCAAACCGCCATGGCGCGCTTGTCCTCCGGTCTGCGGATCAACACCGCCATGGACGATGCAACCGGCCTGGTGACCGCCTCAACTTATGAAGGCGACATGCGCGGCGCACGACAAGCCGCCCGGAACGCCAGCGACGGCATTTCGACTGCGCAAACCAACGACGGTTATTTGGGTCAAATTTCCGAAAACCTGCAACGCCTGCGTGAACTGGCAGTACAAGGCGCCGGTACGGCCTCTGGCGCGGAAACCACCGCGCTTCTTTTAGAAAACACCCGCGTTCTGGCATTTGTGACTTCGGCAGCAGCAGTGGTCGTAAACAAGGATGGCGGAACACTGACAGGCGCAGGCACAAAACCCACGATGGGAGGGCTTGCAACCATCGCTGGGATCGAAGCCGATCTCACGGCTGTCAACGCTTCGCGAGCCCAATACGGTGGCGACATGTCACGCTTCACGTCAGCAGTGGCTGTGCTGCAAATCGAGGAAGTGAACATCGCGGCCGCCTATAGCCGGGTGATGGATACCGATTACGCTGTGGAAACAACCAACATGACCCGTAACATGATTCTGCAACAAGCGGGTACGGCCATGTTGTCGCAGGCGAACCAAGTGCCTAATAATGTGCTGGGCCTGCTGCGTTAAGCGTAACATGATGAAAAATGCCTGACCGGGCAACCGGTCAGATCATCAAGACCAAGGAGATCGTCATGATCACACTGAATACCAACGGCGCAAACCCGGCTTCACCTCCCGCCGGGCGCGTCAGCGATGGCGCACCCAAGGTCGCTGCCGATGCGCCAAAGACGAAACCAGCGCCTGATATCAAGCAGACCGGTGAAACGCAAACTTCACCGCAGCAGTTGGAAGTTGCGGTTAAAGAAATCAATCAGGCATTACAGCAATCGAACAGAAACCTGCAAATCAGCGTGGACAGTGATACAAAACGTCCTGTCGTCAAGCTGGTGGACACGGAAACCGGCGAGATGATTCGTCAAATTCCCTCGGAAGAGGCCTTGGCGATTTCACGCTCAATAGACGAGTTCCAGCAGCAACAGGGTCTGTTGTTTAGCGAGAAAGCTTAACCCGGGAGGATGTCATGGCTATTAGTGCCACTTCGACTGGTATAGACGTTGATAGCATTGTTAATGGATTGATGTCGATTGAGCGTCAACCCTTAAAGCGGCTCGACACCAAAGAAACCAGCTATCAGGCAAAAATTACTGCTTTCGGCCTGATCAAAAGCAAGCTGGACAGCTTTCTTTCTGCCTCCCAGAAGCTGGGCAGCCTGAGCTTCAACACCTTGGACGGTTTCAAGGCCGCCTCATCTGACACGTCACTCTTTACCGCCACGGCTTCCAGTGAAGCAGTGGCGGGGACGTATGCCCTCGAAATCAGCGCCCTTGCCCAATCCCAAAAACTGGTTGCAACCGGGCAAACAAGCAAGACGGCTGCCATCAGCGATGGCACAGCCACCACTGTCTCGTTCGATCTCGGCACCATTAGTGGCGGCACTTTTGACTCGCTAACCGGAAAATATACGGGCGCAGGCTTTGCGACCAACGGGAGCGGCATCACAAGCATCACCATCGATGGAACCAACAATACGCTGGAAGGCATACGCGATGCGATCAACGCCGCCAACATGCCGGTCACGGCCACCATCGTCAACGATGGCAGCGGCACGCCTTATCGACTCGCCCTGTCTTCTGACAGCACCGGGGTCAGCAATAGCATCAAAATCACTACCAGCGGCGGGGACGGAACAATTGACACCCTGCTGGCGCATGATCCTGCGGCCTTGCCTGCCGCACAACACCTGAGCCAGACGGCTGCCGCCCAGAACGCCAATTTCAAGGTCAATGGCATTGCAATAACAAAAACGTCCAACTCGGTCACAGACGCCATTCAGGGCGTAACACTGACACTGGGCAAAGTCACCACCACGCCCGCCACGCTGACCGTAGAGCGCGACACGGCAGCCGTAACCGATGCCGTGAACAACCTTGCAAAATCCTATAATGAGTTGTACAGCGCAATGAGAAACTCTGCTGCCTACAAGTCAAAATCCGCCTTGGAAGGCGATTCCACCTTGCGCTCCCTGCAAACCCAAATGCGCAGTATCGCGTCCAGCGCAGCCAGTGGCGGCACCATGACCAATCTCCATGAGATTGGCGTCAGTTTCAAGGTGGATGGAACCATGCAGGTAGATAGCGCAAAACTGGACAGCGCGATGGCAGCAAATTTCAGTGATGTCACCAATCTACTCAAGGGCTCGACCGGCTTCGCCACCAAATATGAAGCGTGGGCGAGCCAGGAATTGTCCATCAGTGGCAGCATCGCCTCCCGCACCGATGGTTTGAACAAGAATGTCAAGGATATTGGCACGCAGCGCGAAATCATGGAATCACGCATGTCCCGCCTTGAGAAGCAATACCGCACGCAATATTCCTCCCTCAATGTCACGCTGAGTAGAATGGGCGCAACCAGCGAATATTTATCCCGGCAACTTAAATAAGCTGTAAACGGGGACATCATCATGAATACAACGAGCGCTATCAAGGCGTATGGCAATGTCGGCATTGAATCTGAAGTGATGGGTGCTGACCCGCACAAACTGATTTCCATGCTATTTCAGGGTGCGCTGCTGGCCATTGCCAATGCAAAAAATGGGATGCTGAACAAACAAATTGCAGTAAAAGGCGCAGCCATTTCAAAGGCCATTGCCATCATTGATGATGGACTCAACGCCAGTCTGGACAAAAATGTCGGCGGTGAAATGGCGCAGAATTTATCCTCGTTATATGTCTACATGACTTATCGTCTGATTGATGCCAATGTTAAAAATGACACTGAAATTCTGGATGAAGTAACGCGCCTGCTAACCGAGCTAAAAACTGCTTGGGACGCAATCCGTCCACAGGTCGTGCATCCCCCCGTACCGTCGGCAACTGCTGCAAGCAATGCGCAACGCGCCTACGGTAGCGCATAAATCAATGAGTTCGTCTCAGGTGATTGCGAATTACGAATCCCTCTCTGTCCTGACAGGGCAGATGCGAGAGGCAGCCAAGTGTGATGAGTGGGATCATCTAATCAGCCTTGAAAATCAATGCAGCAGTCTGGTCACAGCCACGAAACCCCTTGATGCGGAGGTAATACTTGATGCTGCTGCACAGCTACGCAAGACTCAACTGATTCAAAAAATCCTGGCAGACCATGCCGAGATATCTACGCTCACGCAAGCCTGGATGGGTGAATTACATGGCATTGTCCAAAGCATTCACCAGGAGCAATGCCTGCAAAAGGCGTATGGTGATTGATGTTCCTTGTTGTAATTTTTCAACCTGCACCTACACACACGTCTGCATCTGTTTCTGGGTTAAAATTCGGTTTTGGCGATCCGTATCAATAGACACTGTGGAGTCTGCATGCCACGCATAATTCTTCTCGCACTTTTTTCCCTCATTACGTGCCTTTCTCTCGTGCAGGCGGCAGAATCATTTGGTGCATCCCCCGCGCAGGAAGAATCAGAAACGGCTGCATTTGCGCCAGTCACCCTGGATGGCAAGGTGCTGTTTCAAGTCCGCAGCGTCCCTACCCTCTCTGCCGGGCAACGTGCTGACGGCATTTCCTCCAGGATCACGAAATTTGCCGATGATGCGGCAACGCCGCTTTCCGCCTTGCAGGCTATTGAAGAAGAAGGCCGGATACGCGTCACGGCTGGCGATCACTTCATCATGTACATATTCGATTCCGATGTCGGCACGGGTGGCTTGACGCGCAAACTTTATGCGGAAATCGGGCTGGATCGGGTAAGAAAAGGCATCACCGCCTACCGTCATAACCGCGAACCCGAAGTGTTATGGCGTAATGCCGCTTATGCCTTGGGTGTCACACTGGCAATGCTGGCTTCCATGTTCGTCCTTTCGCGCTTGGCCGGGCGAGTCAGAACCATGCTGGAAAACAAGCTTAGTGATCGCATTACCGAGTTGGAGAAAAAATCCTTCCAACTGGTGAACACTCGCCAAATGTACAAACTTCTGCGTGGCGCGCTCAGAACCACGCATGTAGCCTTGGCGCTCGCGCTGACCTATTTCTATCTGGTTAGCGTACTCAGCCTGTTTCCGTGGACACAGTCGCTGGCTCAGAATCTGCTTTCGCTATTCATCTCACCACTACGGACGATGGGCATGGGCGTACTGGCTGCTCTCCCCAGCCTGATCTTCCTGATCATTTTATTTTTCGTGACGCGATTCTTCCTCCGCTTGATCCGCCTGTTTTTCAACGGCCTGGGAATGGGGGGCATAGCAATCAATGGCTTCGAAGCAGATTGGGCAGAGCCAACCTACAAGATCGTGCGCGTGTTGATCATCGCGTTTGCGCTGGTGGTCGCCTATCCCTATATACCTGGTTCCAGCTCGGATGCATTCAAGGGCATTTCCATCTTCATTGGCGTGATCTTTTCGCTCGGCTCATCTTCCTTCATTGCCAACATGATCGCGGGTTACACCATGATTTATCGCCGCGCATTCAAGATTGGCGACCGCATCAAGGTGGGAGACGCGATTGGCGATGTCACTGCAACGCGCCTGATGGTCACCCATCTGCGCACCGTCAAAAATGAAGAGATCGTCATTCCCAACTCAATGATCCTGAGCAATAACATCATCAATTACAGTACCCTGGCAAAATCGCGCGGACTGATACTCCACGCGACAGTCGGCATCGGCTACGAAACGCCATGGCGTCAGGTGGATGCGATGCTCAAACTGGCGGCGGAACGTACACCGGGTTTATTGAAAGATCCCGCTCCATTCGTTCATCAAAAGGAACTCGGCGATTTTGCAGTGACCTATGAAATCAATGTTTACACCGACAACTCGCACAGCATGGCAGGGCAATATACTGAACTGTACAAGCAGATACTGGACGTATTCAACGAATATGGCATACAGATCATGACGCCAGCCTACGAAGGTGACCCTGAAATGCCCAAACTGGTGCCCAAGGATCAGTGGTTTACTGCGCCTGCAAAACAGGGATAATTCGCCAAGTTGATTGCGTTTTGATAAGGAGTTTAACCATGCTTGCCGTTTTGACAGCACCCAGCGTTCCAGTCGGAAAAATCAAGAGTTTTGGCGCATTTGGCCCCAAGTATGAAGTTGGTCAACCGCTTCGCCAATTGGATGATGGCGACTGGATGGTTGAAGTCATGCTGGTAGAAACAGGGGAGAAGATTGAGTACCGACTGACTCACCTGAACAACGATCCAAAGGCAGCCTGATGTACGCCATCGCATTTGATCTGGTGGTGGCTGATACCGAACTACATCATCCCAAGGGGGTTTCGCAAGCATATGCCGAAATTGGCGCCACGCTTGCCCAATATGGGTTCCGGCGGGTGCAAGGTAGCTTGTATGTCACCGACGATGAAAACATGGCGCAACTCTTTGTCGCGATTCAATCACTCAAGTCACAATCATGGTTTCCACCATCAGTGCGCGATATACGTGCTTTCCGAATTGAGCAATGGTCTGATTTCACTCCTGTCGTTAAAAGTACTTTGACTTGAACACCGGGGCTGGTCTGAAATAGCCTGTATTCTCATAAAAATCAGGCGATTCGTTGCCTGCCCACCAGCCAGGCACGCCGAGTAAGGGAAGCGGTCTCAGGCAGGCATATGGGCCGTTTTTGTCGAATGCGCGAGCAATCATCTCATCAGCCTTGCTGACTTGCGTCGCCGATGGCTGATTGAAATAATCCGCTCCCACCTTGATTAACAAGGCCTTCCCAGTCAGGCCGATATAAGGCTTCAGGGCTTTTTCATACAGGGAATGGCCGAAAACCATAAAGCGCATGTTTGACGACACTTCCAGCCTGCGCGCCCAGAACAACTCCTTCCAGCGAAAGTCCCGAATCAGGTCAGCCAGTGATTCGTCTGAATATAAAATGACCACACCACTTTCGTCGAACAGCGTCAAAGCATCCCGTGACTTATCGCGGTTCCCGCCTGAGGCAGTCCGCGCTATCGCTTCAAAATGGCATGCGTTGAGGACGGCCTTGGCGCGAGGAAATACCAGCCAGACCAGCGCGTTGAAGAAATCATGCCAGTTCTCTATTCGCGTCTGGACTTCGCCACTCAGGTAAATACGCGCTTCATATTTTTCTTCCATGCGAAGGGGCTTGCCGAGCTGAGAAACAAACCGCAGGCATTGACCTGACGCCGTTCTGATCGATGGATCCAACAGCGCATTGTATGCATCCAGATCGGGCCAATGCTCAAGTGCTTCCAGCGACCATCCAATATTCGCGAGCGGTTCATACATGGGTGATGACGTTGCAAAGCCCGGCAGCCAAGTCTCCGCAGCAGGGAACGGGTTAGCCATGGCGCGCAAGACAGGAAAAGTAGATGTCAGGATCAGGCGCAGTACGGTGGCGCTGGGCTTGCCAGATCATTTCCCCCAGACACTCCATAACCTGATGCTGGGCATGGTGAGGATCTCCTGACTTTGCCAGTAGTTGCTGGTAGTGCCCCTTGATGCCGGGTGGTTGGTCGATGGACAACTGTTCGGCGATGGCGAGATGCAGGTTCAGATGCAGAAACGGGTTGGTTTCGCCCTGCTCGGGCAGATATTCACGTTCCAGATAGCGCTCAGGATCGTTCAGAAGTACGTGATATTCCGGATGCTGAAGCAAAATTTCAAGCAGCATGCTTTCCAGTCCGCTGAGCGCCTGATGTTTGCCATACTTCAGCCAGGTATCGAACAGAAACTGGCGCGCCTGGTCGCGACTGGGGTTAAACATGGGTGTTTCCCTGAGCAAACAAGCCCAGCACGCCTGCATACTGGAAAAGCTGGTTCGACCCGTTTAGCGGAGCAAACTCGCCATTTCCATAGAATCCTATCATTGGCATATCGGGGAACTGGTGTTGCAGGAGTTCGATATCGCGGTCAACCCCGCCATAAAACCACGGACCTCTCCCCATACAAGGGAAGAAAAGGCCGAAATCAGGGGCACATGCAAGTTCCTGTTCCAGCTTTTCGGCAGTCTGGCGCATGTCGATCTGGGCGGCCAGCGGCTGTCGCAGCGCCCAGAACAGGTGCTGGCCGGGAGACAGTACCTGAGACAGCGTCACCGATCCATCTTCAGAATTGACCGACACAATGGGCGCAAGCCGGTAGCGACCATCGGAAACAGCCGTATCAGGATCACCATACGTCACGCCGACCATGAACAGATGCAGTGGGATGGTCTGGCTGGAACGCAACTCCAGCGGGACCTCGCGCTCCAACACACGCATGGCGGATTGCATGCCCAGAGTAAGCACGTCGAAGCCCTTGCTTCGAGATATTTCATAGGGGTGCTCACTGAGCACCCTCACCCCTTGGGAAATACCGACAACGCCCTTGGCACCATGCACGGCCGCCTCACAACGCCCCTGTTCAATGACTCTGCCACCTTGCCAAACCTTGAATGGCCCCTGCCCTGTCGCATCTCCCGAGACGCCGCCGAAGCGCCGCCCGCCCGCTTCCAGCCATTCGGTGTGAACAGCACTGGGCGCTGCCAGGGTCAGTAAAAGGTCGGCTTCCTGCGGTTCATGAACCGGCAGCAGGCTCACGCCAGAACCGAACACCATGGCAACGACTGCGGGCGCATCCAGCACCCAGTCCTGCTCGGTAAAAATGCCCGCTGCGCTACACCCCATGATCTGGGTGCAGTTGGCTGCGCGCGCGGCGGCGTGCAAGGCGGGGTTGGGGTCACGCGCAAAATCCGGGGTGAGATACAGCAGCACGCTGCTGGCGATGCTCAGGTCGGCCTTTTGCATGGCCTGACTGACCGCCTGGTAAGCCAGGTCTGCACTGGCAGACGGGTGGGTGGCGAGGCCGGTCGCAACTTGCATGTCAGGTTTTATCCTTGAATTCGCACAAATCCCGAATCAGGCATTCCCCACACGATGGCTTGCGCGCCTTGCAGGTGTAACGGCCATGCAGAATCAGCCAGTGGTGAGCGTGTTGCATGAATTCCGGCGCGATGACCTTGAGCAGTTTTTTTTCCACTTCCAGCACAGTTTTTCCAGGCGCCAGGCCAATACGGTTGGCAACGCGAAAAATATGCGTGTCGACTGCCATGGTGGGCTGACCGAAAGCAGTATTGAGGATAACGTTGGCAGTTTTGCGCCCGACGCCAGGCAGTTTTTCCAATGCCTCGCGCTGTGCAGGCACTTCGCCGCCATGCAGTTCGACCAGCATCGCGCAGGTTTCCATCAGGTGGCGCGCCTTGCTGTTGTAGAGACCTATCGTGCTGATGTAATCCTTTAATCGCTCCAGGCCTAGTGACAGCATGGTTTCCGGCGTATTGGCGACAGGAAACAGCCTGGCAGTGGCTTTGTTAACGCCCTTGTCGGTTGCCTGAGCAGAGAGCAGAACCGCTACCAGCAATTCAAAGGGTGACTGATAGACCAATTCTGTCTTGGGGTGTGGATTGGCTACTTGAAAACGGGAAAAAATCTCCCTGCTATTAACGTGACACTCGCACAGCGAGACTGCGTCCCTCTCTCCCGCTGGGAGAGAGTTAGGAGAGAAGGAAGCTGCGTTCACAAGTTCAAGTGGCAGGAACGGCCATTGGCGCAGACACAACCCGGCTTGCCTTGCGCTGATCCAGCCAGTTTTTACCCGCGATCAGCAAACCCAGCCCGATGAAGGCGCCGGGCGGCAACACCGCCAGCAGGAAACCATGGTAATCCGGGATGATGGTGATCACCCAGGACTTGGTCGACTCGCCAAAGGCCAGATCGATGCCGGAAAGCAGGGTTCCCTTACCTAATATTTCACGCATTGCACCAAGCGCGGCCAACGTCAGCAACAAGCCAAAGCCCACCATAAAACCATCGAACATGGAAGGGAAAAGGGTATTTTTTGAGGCAAAGGCTTCGGCACGGCCCAGAACGTTACAGTTGACCACGATCAACGGGACGAAAATACCCAGCACCAGATACAGCGGTTGAATAAATGCATTCATGCTCAGATCGATCATGGTGACCAGCACGGCGATAATCAGGATGTAAACGGGGATGCGAATTTCACGCGGCACATGATTGCGTACCAGGGACACCGCACCATTGCTGAAGATCATCACCATGACCGTCGCCACGCCCAGTCCGACTGCATTCACAACGGTGGTGCTGACTGCCAACAAAGGGCACAGGCCAAGCAAGGCCACGATACCTGCATTGTTTTTCCACAGGCCATTCCAGGCAATTTCCTTGTAATTGACGTCACTCATGTGCCCTCCCATATCTTTTCCCGATTGGCCGCGTAAAACACCAGTGCCTTATGCACCGCCTTGATCACCGCACGTGGCGTGATGGTCGCCCCCGCCATGTAATCGAAGCGGCCACCGTCCTTTTTAACCTTCCAGTCCTTAGACTGAAACTCGCGTAGCGAGCCTACGTCCCTCTCTCCCTCTGGGAGAGAGCTAGGAGAGAGGACGATCTGTTTCAGGGATGCGCCATCGAACTGCTTGATCCAGTCGCTTCTGACCGCCTCGATGTAGTCGCCCAGACCTGGCGTTTCCTTGTGCGCCACGACGCGCACGCCGGAAATTTCACCATTCTGTTTAATCGCGATCAGGAGCTTGATCTTGCCGGAATAACCGTCCGGCGCAATCGCCTCCAGCACCACTGCGCTGGGCTCGTTTCCCTTGCGCGCCCGATAGGCCGTTGATTCCACCCCGCCCAACTCTGCTTGGGGCGGCAGAACAAGGGTATCTTGCAGGAGATCGTTATCGTACAAGCTACTTGGCAGAATTTGGCCGATCAGCGCCAGTTTGGCTTTTTTCTCGCTGGCTGCGATGTTGTCTCGGGTGGCATCGAAAGTCAGTGCCAGCAGAACCGTTCCAACCAGCGAAAATACCGCCAGGACAATGGCCAGTTTGAGCGTATGGCGGGTTGATTCCGAGATCATTTCTGGCATCTCATTTATTTTTTTTCCCAAAAAAACCGGCCACATGACCAAATACGCGCGGCTGGGTATAGGCGTCGATCAGCGGCACTGCCGAGTTGAGAAACAACACGGCAAAGGCTACGCCATCGGGGTATCCGCCAAAGACGCGAATCACATAGGCACAGATTCCGATACCCGCGCCAAAAATCAGCTTGCCCATGGGCGTGGTCGGACTGGTGACATAATCGGTAGCGATAAAAAACGCGGCCAGTAGCGTGCCGCCCGCGAACACATGGAAAAGCGGCGAGGCATAACGCTCTGCGTCCAGCAGGTGCAAGACACCCGCCAGCAACGACATCCCGGCCAGAAAAGACAGCGGTATATGCCAGCTAATTATGCGTTGCTGCCACAGGAACAGGCCGCCCAACAGATAAAACAGCGCGATGATTTCCGTCCCTTTGCCGCTCAACGCGCTAAAAATCAGTTCGGTTTTTTTGATCTCGGATAGGCCATGTTCCAGCATGAGCTGGGTTTTCAAGGTATCCAGCGGCGTGGCCATGGTCACGGCATCCAGCGTAGGCAAGCCACCGAACATGAAGTCCATCTGCTGCCCGAAACTCCAGTGAACCTGCGCCAGCGCATCCGGCGCGAGCCAGTGCGTCATATGCGATGGAAAGGAAATCATCAACGCCGCAAATCCCACCATGGCGGGATTAAACAGGTTATTGCCCAGGCCTCCATACAGGTGCTTGGCCACCAGCATGCCAAAAACCGTCCCGACCACCACCAGCCACCATGGCGCCAGCGGCGGTATCGACAGCGCCAGCAGCCAGGCGGTCACCAAAGCGCTGCCGTCGGTCAGGTAGACGCGCATCGAATAGTTGCGCAGGCGCAAAACCGCCGCTTCCGTCGCCAGTGCCGCGCCGCTTGCCAGCAACAAGCTCACCAGAATCGCGGGGCCAAAGAAATAGACATAGGCAGCAATCGCGGGGAGCAGCGCGCCCAACACCTTGAGCATGATGGTGCTGACACCACTTGTCTCGGCAATCAGGGGAGTATTCATCCTAAATTCCGCAACTGAACCACGAAATACACGAAACATGCCAGTCAGTTGAATTCATTTTCCCTATCACCCGTTTATCAACCAGCAACAGCCGCGTAGCTATCTGAATATTTTCGTGTATTTCGTGTATTTCGTGGTTAACTAAGTTTTTCGGGTTCATTTACTGGTCGCCTGGCTGTTTATCTGGTTCAGGGGTAACGGCGTCACCCTGTGAGTTAAGCGCCATTGCTGCTTTTTTGGCTTTAGCGCGCTCGACGGCTGCCTGAATGGCGGCTTTTTTGGCATCGGCACCGTCTGCTGCGCCATCAGCAGGTTCGCTCGCCACGACTTTGGCCAGCGCCGCCTTGGCCGCATGCTTCTCGGCTTTTTCGCGTTTTTCCCGCTCCTGCCTGAACTCCCGGTACTCGTGCCGCTCGCGCGCCTGATCAGCCAGTTTTTTATCCTTGTCCTGTGCCTGAATTTCGCTCTTGGCGTAGCGGTAAAACTGCACCAGCGGGATATGGCTAGGGCAGACATAGCTGCAACATCCGCACTCGATGCAGTCGAACAGTTTGTACTCCCGCGCCTTGTCGAAGTTGCTGGCACGGGCAAACCAGAACAGTTCCTGGGGTTGCAAATCAGCTGGGCAAGCCTGGGCGCAGCGGGTACAGCGTATGCAAGGCATGGCCCTTGGCGCATCGGGGAACAGACTGGGAGAACGTGCGATGAGACAGTTGCTGGCCTTCACCACCGGTGCATTCATGTCAGTCAGCGGCAAGCCCATCATCGGGCCGCCCATGATGTAGCCATCGGTATCCGGCTTCGGGCTCGCCCAGGCTGCCAGTTCGCCAAACGGCGTTCCAATTGGCACTTCGAGGTTACCTGCCTGGCCTACGTTGCCGGTGACGGTGACCAGGCGGGAGACCACTGGCTCGCCAAAATGGATGGCACGATGCATGGTGTAAACGGTCGCCACGTTGAAACACTGAATCCCGATCGCGGTTGGCAAACCACCGCTCGGCACTTCCTTGCCGGTCAGGAGCTGGATCAACTGCTTGGCGCTACCGCTGGGATAAAGCGTCGGCACGGCCACGACTTCCATGTCGTGCCCGTGGGCTGCTGCCCGCATGGCGGCAATCGCCTGGGGTTTGTTGTCCTCGATCCCAATCAAAACTTCTTTGGCTTCCATCAGATGCCGGGCAATGAGGATGCCCTGGATGATTTCGTCTGCGCGCTCACGCATCAGCATGTCGTCGCAGGTGATATAGGGTTCGCACTCGGCGGCATTGATGACCAGCGTATCCAGCGGATGGGCATTCAGCTTGACGTGACTGGGGAAGACCGCGCCGCCCAGACCGACCACTCCGGCGCGACACAGAATATCGCGCAATTCAGCAGGCGTCCTGGCCAGATAATCAACCGCTTGCCGTGCTATCCAGCGATCTTCACCATCGCCCTCGATTTCCACGCACAGATCATCCAGGCCGGAGGGGTGCGGAACCGGCATGGTCGCAACAGATACCACATGACCTGAAGTCGGCGCATGAACGAACGATGAGATATAACCATCGGCCTCGCCTATCACCTGCCCTTTGAGAACGGCATCACCGGCTTGCACAACCGGCTTGGCAGGGTTGCCGCCATGCTGCCGCATGGGCACGCTCAAACGCTTTGGCATGGGCAGGATTGCGATCGGCCGCTGTGTCGATTCGGCCTTGTGGTCAGGCGGATGCACACCACCGTTGAATGGGAAAAGCGTTCTCGGATTTGCCATGATCGTTAGGCAGCCTGCCTGATGGGATAAACCGGATACTGCCATTTCCAGCCAGACAGCCCCTGCATGACTGGAATCATGGCAATGCAGTCAACCGGACAGGGTGGAAGGCAAAGTTCGCAGCCGGTACATTCCGTGGCGAGTATGGTATGCATTTGTTTGGCAGCGCCCACGATAGCATCCACCGGACAGGCCTGAAAGCAGAGGGTGCAGCCGATGCAGGTCGCTTCATCGATGAAGGCCACCATTTTTGGCTTGGGTTCAGAAGTTTCGGCATCCAGCGGCTGCGGTTCTATGCCGAGCAAGTCAGCCAGACGCAGCATGCCCGCCTCACCACCGGGAGGACAGAGGTTGATCGGCACACCACCTTGGGCGATAGCTTGCGCATAAGGTTTGCAGCCGGGATACCCACACTGCCCGCACTGCATCTGGGGCAGGATGGCGTCGATTTTCTCAGCCAGCGGGTTACCTTCGACCTTGAACCTGACTGACCCATAGCCAAGCACCAAACCCAGCACTATGGCCAGGCCTATCATCACAAGCAACGCGCTTAACAACTATTTCACCAATCCGGAAAATCCCATGGAAGCCACGCTCATCAGGCCCGCCGTCACCATGGCAATGGCCGAGCCCTTGAAAACCAGCGGAACATCTGCCCCCTCCAGACGCTCGCGCATGGCGGCGAATGTCGTCAGCACCAGGGCGAAGCCGATTGCCCCACCCAGCCCAAATAGCAGCGACTCAATAAAATTATGATTTTCCTGCACGTTCAGCAGAGGGATGCCCAGCACCGCGCAGTTGGTCGTAATCAGGGGAAGATAGATGCCCAGCAACTGGTACATCACCGGACTGGTTTTATGGATGAACATTTCGGTAAATTGCACAATCCCGGCAATCACCACAATGAAGGAAAGCGTACGTAAATAAATCAGATCCGGCCCCAGCAGATACTGATTGATCAGATAACTTGCGCCAGACGCCAGAGTCAGCACAAATGCCGTCGCCAGTCCCATACCGACAGCCGCTTCGAGTTTTTTGGAAACACCCATGAAGGGGCAGAGACCCAATATCTTGGCGAGTACGATGTTGTTCACGAACACCGTGCCGATCAGGATCAGAAAGTAGTTTTCCATTGGAGAGACTTAAGGCAACCGAATTAAGGATGAAATTATCTTCTTCGCCGCCACGACTTGCAACCACTTCGAGCGAGTGGGTTAAATCTACGAAAAAAGCGACTGCCACCAGCGCTTGCGATTAGCGGGGATCACGCCTCTGGGCTGCATTTCGGCAGGCGGGATGACGCTCATCACCCAGCCCGGCAAAGGTGGGGGCATTTTCCCGGAACCACATGAAGAACCCAGATTATTCGGATCGAAAATCTTGATCATGCGTGGATGCTCCAGGTCATCGGCATAGACGATGCCGCAGTAGGTTTCATCGTGTTCGCGGTGCAGCATGGCGTCAATTTCCTCGATAAAACGGGAAACCTCCGACGAGCTGGACACCAAGGCAGGGAGCTGTTCGCCAATCGCGTACAGGTGCCAGCCCAGCCCCGGATCAACGCGCAACCAGAACTCAGTCAGCTGCGCCCAAGACATCAGGCTGTAAAACGTGCCATTAAAGTCGGTTTTGAAGTCAGACATTAAGGGCACCTCTAAAAACCCAACTTTCGTCGCGATGCCGTGTTGCTCACAAAAAATTACTCCTTACATATCAAACATATGCGGCGTCGAAATTTTTTGCTCGCGCCTTGCCTGGCTTAGAAAATTGAATTTTTAGAGATACCCTTGAAGGGACAGCCTCTTGCCAGATTTACTTGGCGACCTGTTTTTCTCTCAGCTCGTCCAGCGTTTTGCAATCTATGCATTTTGTTGCGGTCGGGCGTGCTTCCAGGCGCTTCAGGCCAATTTCCACACCACAGCCTTCGCAATAGCCATACTCGCCAGCTTCGATATTGGCGATGGTTTCATCTATCTTCTTGATCAGCTTGCGCTCTCTGTCCCGATTGCGCAGTTCCAGCGCCATATCGGATTCCTGGCTGGCGCGGTCATTGGGGTCGGCAAACAGGGTGGCCTCATCCTGCATGGTATGAACGGTACGGTCGATATCCTGGCTCAGCTCGGCTTTCCAGTCCTCCAGAATTTTGCGAAAATGCGCGTGTTGCTGGGGATTCATGTACTCCTCCCCATCTTTGGTTTCGTAGGGCGTGAACTGCTTGTGTAATTCTGCGGACATGTAGACTCTACTCTTCTCTTCTAAAAGATTTTTGGCAAAAACCGCTTTAATATCAGATAATCCCTGACCCCGCAAGGCACATTTCCCAGACTCTGGAGTTAACCAATTGACTTTGAAAGCTTTAATTTTTGACGTTGACGGCACAATGGCCGATACCGAACGCGATGGCCACCGCATCGCCTTCAACCAGGCGTTTCAGGATTTCAACCTGGACTGGGACTGGGATGTCGAATTGTATGGAAAACTGCTGGCTGTCACCGGCGGCAAGGAGCGGATTCGCTACTACCTGGACAGCTTCAACACGACTTACGTCAAACCGGCCAATTTCGACGAAATGGTCAAGGAACTGCACAAGGTCAAGACCAAGCACTACACCCGCATGCTCGGCGACGGCCTGATTCCCCTGCGCCCTGGCATCAAGCGCCTGATCGAGGAAGCTCGCAAAGCCGGTTTGCGGCTGGCTATCTCTACGACCACCACACCCGCCAACGTCACCACGCTCCTGCAGCACAGCCTGGCAGAAGATTCAGAGAGCTGGTTTGAAGTCATCGCAGCCGGCGACATCGTACCTGCAAAAAAACCGGCGCCCGACATCTATCTCTGGACACTGGACAAACTCGGCCTCGACGCCGCCGAATGCATGGCTTTTGAAGATTCGGAAAACGGCCTGAAATCCAGCCTGGGCGCAGGACTTAAAACCCTGATCACGACTACTGACTACACCGCCGACCACGACTTTTCAGGCGCACTGGCCATCCTCAGCGACATGGGCGAGCCCGGCATGGCCTGCCAACCCTACCGAGGGGATATGCGCGGACGAAACTTTGTGGATGTCGCCTTGCTCAGGCAGTGGCACGAGTCCGCCTAATCCTGTTTCAGGAGCAGGTTTTCACGAATTCGAGCACTTCCTGTGCGTGACCTGGCACTTTGACGCCCCGCCACGCATGGCGCAACACACCTCCCCCATCCACGACAAAGGTACTGCGCTCAATACCCCTGACCTGCTTGCCGTACATGTTTTTCATTTTGATGACATCAAATAGCGTGCAGGCCACCTCTTCAGCATCGCAAAGAAGCTCAAACGGCAGCACCTGCTTGGCTTTGAAATTTTCATGCGACTTCAGGCTGTCGCGCGAAATACCAAAAATCTCACAACCCGCCGCCTGAAACTCATTGTACAAATCCCGGAATTGTTGCGCCTCGGTGGTGCAACCCGGCGTTGAATCCTTGGGGTAAAAGAACAGCACCACTTTCTTGCCGCGCAGATTTTCAAGCTGGAATATTTTCCCGCTGGTCGCGGGTAATTCAAAACTGGGACTTTGCTGGTTCAGCATTTTATGCTCCTGTTGAATACGCTTTCACGATCACGCCATGTTGTTCAAGAAAACCGATGGTCGGCCCCACGCAATGGGCCACCCATTCCAGCCGATGGGGATTATTCCTTGCACGCTCACGCCACGCCTCGCCGCTACCTAACCCGGCCAGCTCATAGATCTGCGGGGAGGGCAAATAGCACCGATCAAGCAGGTAGCGAATCAACACGCCAGCCAAGCGGCCCAGAAATCTTTTCTGCAAATTCCCGACCGAGGCCAATTTATTGGCCAGAACATGACGCGCATGGCTAATGTGGTGCGCCTCGTCCCTCATGTGCAAGGCGGCCATTTCCCAGATCGTGACGTTGACCGCCCGTGCTTGACAAATGGCATGATTGAGCTGATCCGGGATTTCCTCGCCCACCACCACAGCCAGCCAGAAGAGCGCGGAGCTGGTCGGTGCACGATGACCAAGAAAATCCAGCAGGGAGTGAGTCCGTCCCGCCTGGGGCAAGCGCAAGCCGGTTTCTTCCATGAGACGAAGGAACATCAGGCTATGCCCGGCTTCCTCACGAATTTCCTGCAACAAGCGGGCATAGCTGGCCGGATCGGGTGTGCGCTTTAATTGCGAGCCCAGACGCTCGATGAAGATAGCTTCGAGCCACAAGCCTGTGTCAATAAAATTCAGAAATTCAAGGTGGGAAAGGCGCTTGCGCTGCTTTTCCGGCAGCGCGTCAAAGCCAACCGCACCGTGCAGCGAAAGTCGTTCTGGGGGAAGCCAGTAATCGTCCTGGCTCAGCGCGCCCCAGTCAAACGTTTGAAGAGGGTCGCGGTAAGCCTCGCGCCAAGTCAACAAAGCGGGTCAGTGATGCTTGCGCGCCTGACCCCTGAGTTTGTAGAGCGTGCCGCAATAGGGACATAGCGCTTCACCCTTGGCCTCAACCGGCAGATACACGCGAGGATGACTATCCCACAAGCTCATCTCCGGCGTTGGGCAGTGCAGGGGAAGATCATCGGCTTCAACTTCGATATAACGCTGGGCGCTGTCCGCCAGATTGTGCTGCATGGGGTGCTCCTTAAACGTGGGTCAGCCAGTCCGCGTGGTTTCCGGCCTTGCCGGTCACGCAGTCAAAATACATGCTTTGCAACTGGCGCGTAAGCGGGCCGCGGTCACCATTGCCGATAGCACGGTTATCGAGCTCACGGATCGGCGTTACTTCCGCCGCTGTGCCGGTAAAGAATGCCTCATCGGCGCTATACACTTCATCGCGGGTGATCCGCTTCTCGATCACGGGCAGATTGATCTCGGCAGCCAACTGGATAATCGTGTCACGGGTGATGCCTTCCAGTGCAGATGTCAGATCCGGCGTATACATCTTGCCATTGCGAATAATAAAGACGTTTTCGCCGGAGCCTTCCGCCACAAAACCATCCACATCCAGCAACAGGGCTTCCTGATAACCGTCATGCTCGGCCTCGCGGTGCGCCAGAATCGAGTTCATGTAGTTACCATTAGCTTTTGCCTTGCACATGGTGATATTGACATGATGCCGGGTAAAGGAAGAAATCTTGACGCGAATCCCATGTTCCAGCGCCTCTGCACCCAGATACGCACCCCATGGCCAAGCAGCGACGATCACATGAGTAGAAAGCGTTTTTGCCGAAATACCCATGGCCTCCGCGCCATAAAAAGCCATCGGACGCAGATAGCCGGACTCGAGATTGTTATCCCGCACCGCAGACAGTTGGGCCTGGGAAATGGTTTCCTTGTCGAACGGCATTTTCATGCCCAGGATATGCGCGGAACGGAACAGTCTGTCCGTGTGTTCCTTCAAGCGAAAAATCGCCGTACCCTTGTCAGTTTTGTAGGCACGCACCCCTTCGAAAACGCCCATGCCATAGTGCAGGGTATGGGTCAGCACATGAGTGGTGGCATCGCGCCAGTTCACCATCTTGCCGTCGTACCAGATCAGGCCGTCGCGGTCGGACATTGACATCTTTTTCTCCAGGAATTCTTGTTTCTAAAGCGAGGAATTGTAGCTTAATTTTTCTGGCTTGAGGATCAGGAAAAGCGGCTTTCCTGCAAACTCGATTTGACCGGACGACCAAAAATGGATATTCTTGCGCCCTGCTGGAAACGGAGAGATGGCCGAGTGGTCGAAGGTACTCCCCTGCTAAGGGAGCGTAGGGCTTAATACCTTACCGAGGGTTCGAATCCCTCTCTCTCCGCCAAACTCTGGTTTTGGCATCAAATGGCAGACGTAAAAAAGGGGCTTTCGCCCCTTTTTGCTTTTCTGGCGACCGTGCCTTTATTTGGGAATGGTAGTCAGCGGGTATTGGGTCTGCGCGATACCAAGCTTGGCGTGTTCACTCGCTTTGTTTGCGCTCTTGATCACAGCAGCACTGTCATTCTTTTCGGCTGCCGCCTTGGCCGCTTTCAAGGCATCCTGAGCAGTCGTCCAAAGCGCTTTCTTCGACTGCGCTTCTTTTATGTCAGCCTCGGCTTTTGCCAGCGCAGCCTTCGCTTCTTCGCTTAGCGACGCGCCTTCAGTCGCTTTTGCACTGGTCGCGGGCGTTGCTTCAGGCTTGGCCGCTACAGGCGGCGTATCGGGCTTGGTCGGTGCTGATGCCTCACACCCAGCAAGTGCCAACAAACTGACGCCCACCAACGCGATCATGATTTTCTGCATTGTCTCTATCTCCTTGTTCAAGTGTATTTTATTCGTTTCTGTCATGTAGACGACATTACTGGGGCGAACCTCTAGGATGCTCCGGATTCTGACCCTTCTGCGCCATACCTGCTCACCATAACGGTTTGGCCCTTTTCAGTCAAACCCGTATAATGGCGTCTTTGGAAATTAAGGATAATAAACCATGCGTATCGTTCAAAAAGCGCTGACCTTTGACGATGTGCTGCTGATTCCCGCGCACTCATCCATTTTGCCCCGCGATGTATCGCTCAGCTCGCAACTGACACGCGAAATCACGCTCAACCTTCCTATCGCCTCTGCTGCCATGGATACGGTTACCGAAGCGCACTTGGCGATTGCACTGGCACAGGAAGGCGGCATCGGCATCGTACACAAGAATTTGACACCCAAGGAGCAAGCCGCGCATGTCTCCATGGTCAAGCGCTTCGAAAGCGGAGTAGTCAAGGATCCCATCACTATTTCTCCTGGCATGAGCGTGCGTGACGTGCTCAACCTGAAACGCCAGTACAAGATTTCCGGTCTGCCCGTGGTAGATGGCGGCAAAGTCGTCGGCATTATCACCAATCGTGATCTGCGTTTCGAGACCAATCTCGATCAACCCATCAGCAACATCATGACCCCAACCGAGCGCCTGATCACCGTCAAGGAAGGCGCATCCAGGGAAGAAGCGCAGCGTCTCATGCACAAGCACCGCATCGAGCGCGTTCTGGTCGTTAACGACGCCTTTGAGCTGCACGGCCTGATTACCGTCAAGGACATACAAAAATCGACCGAGCATCCGCTGGCATGTAAAGACAGCCTCGGCAGATTGCGCGTGGGCGCGGCGGTCGGCGTGGGCGCGGGCACAGAGGAGCGGGTTGAACTGCTTGCCGCTGCGGGTGTGGACGTGATTGTCGTGGATACGGCGCACGGACACTCGCAAGGCGTGCTGGATCGCGTCAAATGGGTCAAGACCAATTATCCGCATGTTCAGGTCATCGGCGGCAACATCGCCACGGCCTCTGCTGCGCTGGCACTGGTCGATCACGGCGCGGACGCCGTCAAGGTCGGCATCGGCCCCGGTTCGATCTGCACCACGCGCATCGTGGCGGGCGTCGGCGTACCGCAGATCAGCGCTGTCGACAACGTGGCCAAGGCCTTGCTGGGCACAGGCGTTCCCCTGATCGCAGACGGCGGCATTCGCTACTCCGGCGACATTTCCAAGGCGATTGCCGCTGGTGCCAACTCGGTAATGCTGGGCGGCCTGTTTGCAGGCACGGAAGAAGCGCCGGGCGAGATCGAATTGTTCCAGGGGCGTTCCTACAAATCCTATCGCGGCATGGGCTCTCTGGGTGCCATGCAGCAAGGCTCTAAAGACCGCTATTTCCAGGATAACGAAGCCAATGCCGACAAACTGGTTCCGGAAGGGATTGAGGGGCGCGTTCCCTACAAAGGCAGCGTCCTGACCGTTATCCACCAGCTCATGGGTGGCCTGCGCTCAAGTATGGGTTATCTGGGCTGCAAGGATATTGCCGAGATGCATGCAAAAGCGGAATTCGTCGAAATCAGCAATGCCGGTATCCGCGAGTCACACGTTCATGACGTGCAGATCACCAAGGAAGCGCCAAATTATCATGTTGATTAAGACGTAAGCGGGGGTCGCCTTGCTTTCCGATCAACTCATCATGGACGCGGCCAGCAGGGCGGCAGCCGCCGCCAGCAGCCCAGCCAAGGTCATGGTTTTTGGTTCGTATGCTCGCGGCGATGCCGACGAGGGCTCTGACCTCGATTTACTGGTGGTGGAACGGGAAGTCACTGACAAGGCTGAGGAATATCTGAAACTACATCGAGCTATCGGCGCCATCGGCGTGGGCGTCGATGTGCTGGTTTGTTCGCAACAGGAATTCGAGCGGCGCAGCCAGGTTCCAGGAACCGTGCCTTACTGGGCAAACAAAGAAGGCAAATTGTTGCATGACGCCACAGCTTGAGGAAGCGCAACGCTTGTTTCGCCTTGCGCTACGCGACCAAGAAACTTTTTCCCTGTTGCTTCCTCTACCCCGCGCCAGTCTTGCCGCTATTGGATTTCACGCTCAACAGGCGGCAGAAAAAGCCCTGAAAGCCATAGCAGTTCTACGTGGTATCGAATTTCAGCGCACCCATGATTTGACCGCCCTGGCCAGCTCAATACAGGAAAATGGTGGTGAATTGCCCGTACTAATCGACGAACTGCGCCGCATAAATCCCTTTGCAGTCGAATTTCGCTACGACGACGAACTCATTCCCCTCATTTCACGGGAAGAACTTGAATCCCTGCTGTCAACGATCATCAAACATGTCGGTCTTCAAATTGAAGATGTCCGGCATCAATTTTAACCCTGCGACATTTCACGGCCAATAACCATGTCCCACCAGAAAATTCTCATCCTCGACTTCGGTTCCCAGTACACCCAGCTCATTGCCCGCCGCGTGCGCGAGTCCAGCGTTTATTGCGAACTTCATCCTTACGATGTCAGCCCGGACTTTATCCGCGACTTCAAACCGAATGGCGTGATTCTGTCCGGCGGCCCTTCTTCTGTTTATGAAGAAGAAACGCCGCGCGCACCGGATGCCGTGTTTGAGCTTGGTGTGCCGGTGCTGGGCATTTGCTATGGCATGCAAACCATGGCGGCGCAACTGGGTGGTTCGGTCGAAAATGCGCATCACCGCGAATTCGGCTATGCAGAAGTCCGCGCTCAGGGACATTCAAAGCTGCTGAGCGACATTCAGGATCGCAACAACGAAGAAGGCCACGGCCTGCTGGACGTGTGGATGAGCCACGGCGACAAGGTCACCGCGCTGCCGCCCGGTTTCAAGATCATCTGTTCCAACGCTGCCACGCCCATCGCCGGCATGGCAGACGAAGCACGCCATTTCTATGGCTTGCAATTCCATCCAGAAGTCACCCACACCCTGCAAGGCAAGGCGATCTTCGAGCACTTTGTGCACAATATCTGTGGCTGCGGCTACGACTGGAACATGCCGGATTACGTCGAAGAAGCCATCGGGCGGGTTCGTTCCGAAGTCGGTTCGGACGAAGTCATTCTCGGCCTTTCAGGCGGGGTTGATTCCTCAGTGGTCGCAGCCTTGCTGCATCGCGCCATCGGCGACCAACTCACCTGCGTCTTCGTCGATAACGGGCTGCTACGCCTCAACGAGGCCGAGCAAGTGATGGAAACCTTCGCAAAGAACCTCGGCGTCAAAGTCATTCATGTCGATGCCAGCGGCGAATTCATGAAGCACCTCACCGGCGTCACCGATCCAGAACAAAAGCGAAAAATCATCGGGCGCGAGTTCGTCGAAGTGTTCCAGCAAGAGTCGGCCAAGCTACCGAATGCCAAATGGCTGGCGCAGGGCACCATCTACCCGGATGTAATCGAATCCGCCGGAGCCAAGAACAACAAGGCGCACGCCATCAAATCGCACCACAACGTCGGCGGTCTGCCGGACACCCTGCACCTGAAACTGCTCGAACCTTTGCGCGAACTGTTCAAGGATGAAGTACGCGAACTGGGCCTCGCCCTCGGCTTGCCACATGACATGGTGTATCGCCACCCCTTCCCCGGCCCCGGTCTGGGCGTGCGCATTCTGGGCGAAGTCAAACAACAATATGCCGACTTGCTGCGCCGCGCAGACCATATTTTCATCGAAGAACTGCGCGCATCCGGCTGGTACGAAAAAACCTCGCAAGCCTTCGCCGTGTTTCTGCCGGTGAAATCGGTCGGCGTAATGGGAGATGGTCGCACCTACGATTATGTGGTCGCATTGCGCGCCGTGCAGACTCAGGATTTCATGACCGCGCATTGGGCGGAGCTTCCCTACACCCTGCTTGGCAAGGTTTCCAACCGCATCATCAACGAAGTGCGCGGCATCAACCGCGTGGTTTACGATATCAGCGGCAAACCGCCTGCTACGATTGAGTGGGAGTAACAAGTCTTTCAACTACTGTTGAGTGCAATTGGTATATTGGTGACGGGGGGCTACGTTTGGACTATCGTCACAGCAGAGAGTCGAAGCGAGCGAATATCTGGCCGCGCTGGGTCCAGGTCTGAAAACAGCGGCAGTTCACGGTGGCTGGCTTTATCGACCAAATGCGCGAATACAAAATCGCGCCGCTTGAGCAGGCTGCCGTTGAGCGCCGACCATTCGGCAAACACGATTGGGTGCGCGGCAGTTTCATCACTGCCCACGGTTTGCAGCGTGAGCGCGTCACCATGCAAGATGTTCTGACGCAGGAGGTAACGCACCGCCTCCTGACATTTTGCTTGAACGAGTTGCTTAAACAGCGCGCGGTATTGCGCATCAAACACGTCAAACAAGCGCGCCCGGCAAGCCGCCACGTTGTCGGCAAGGATGTCGATGCCGTAGATGGATGACACCGCCAGCGCCGCATGTCGCTCCCATTCCAGTTGCGATTTGGCATAGCGCGTCGAAACCACCGCCAGTTTCCGATTCAGGATTTCCACCAGGAAATTGCCGGTACCGCAGGCCGGCTCTAAAAAACGGGATTCAATGCGCTCGGTTTCCTGCCTCACCAAATCCAGCATGGCGTTCACTTCTCGCGCGTGGGTGTACACCTCGCCGTGGTCTGCTACACGCTGTTTGGAAATAACCTGCTTGCCTGACATTTAATAGTTACGCTTATGGCTGGACTATTAGTTTATATCAGTGCGTAATTATAAGTAACGCTTCTTTCGATACTTTAACGCTGGTTACTTTGCTGGCTTTTTAACGCAGTAACGTAACGAAATGAATGGGAAAAATGAAAAATTTGCTGAACGTTTACGTGCAGCCATTGTAAAAGCAGGCTACAAGGCTGAAGCTGCTGTGCTGGAGCGTGAATTCAATCAACGATACTTCGGCAAGGGAGTTACGTTGCACGGTGTGAACAAGTGGCTGAAGGGTCAATCCATTCCGCGCCTCGATAAAATTGAGACATTGGCAAAATGGTTGAACATTCCACTGGATGAGTTAACCTTTGGTTTGGAAATTAAACAACAGATTCAAGAGAAGCAAGCGCGCTGGGATGAGGGGATCGGTTATCAGGAACGTGAAGTGTTTGAAGCGTTTCTTGCGCTCCCGCCGCCACAACGCAAGTTGGTTCGCGAGGTGATCTTGACTTTCGCGCTAGTCCATGCAGAAAAACCATAAAACAGAGCCTGTTTAATTAGTCTCTTATCGATGAATAAAACCACCATCAAGCACATTCTCCAAGCCATTCCTCCACACCCGTTCGAGGCCTACGCCCATATCGTCAGCCCACTATCGGCCGAGGATGGTGGAGGCTATCTAATTACCTTCCCGGATTTGCCCGGCTGCATGTCCGATGGCGAAACCGAAGCCGAGGCTGTGGCCAACGGTCGCGATGCTTTTGAATCATGGGCGTCCGCCAGAGCCGATGCAGGCAAGTCAATTCCTGATCCGGCATACCAACCGGAGGCGGCACAGGCAGCCTCAGGCCGCTTTGTTACCCGCCTGCCTAAATCAATCCATGCCAAGCTGGCAGAACGAGCCAAGGTCGAGGGCGTCAGTCTGAACACCTTGGTCTTGGCCTTTATAGCAGAAGGATTGGGACGCAAGAATTCGCATGTTTGAATTCGCCATTGATAATTTTGAGAGAGCATAACCATGATCAAACTGCACCACACTTTGATTTTAACCTTGCTGGTAATGACGCCAGGACTCGCAAGCGCCTCAACCGATCACGGCAAGCCTGCTGCCAATCACGCAGTCAAAACGAGCCAGGCCGTGGTCAACGGGCCGGTTCCCATTTCCGAATCAGAACAACTCAAAGCCATCGTCGGCAATCTGTTGCAGGACAACGAAGCCTTCGCCGACTCTCGCAATGAAGCCTATTTTCGCCCCCTGATTGCCGGACAGACGCCTCGCGCAACCGTCGTCACCTGCTCCGACTCCCGCGTGCACACCCATGCGCTGGATAGCACACCGGATGGCGACCTGTTCATGGTGCGCAACATCGGTAACCAGCTCGCCACAGCAGAGGGCTCGGTGGAATATGGCGTGCACCACCTGCACACGCCGCTGCTGATTTTTGTTGGTCATTCCTCCTGCGGCGCAATCAAGGCGGCATCGGGAGACTATCGCAAGGAATCCAAAACCATCCGGCGCGAGCTGGACACGATCAAGATTCCCAAGGGTGGTGAAAATCTGGCAGGCGTTAAACTGAATGTAAACAATCAGGTTGCAGGAGCCATGAAAAAATTCGCTCATGAGGTCAAGGGTGGCCACCTGACCGTGATTGGCGCGGTCTATGACTTCAGCAACGAGTTCGGAAAAGGCTACGGCAGGCTGAACATCATCAACCTCAATGGCGAAACCGATTCTGCAAGAATTGCCAGTAGCAGGTTGTTGTCGGATGCCATCGAAGCCAAACCCGTGGTTTCGCAAAAAGCAGGCGCCGCCCGCACCACAGTGAAACCGCAAGCCGCTGCGGCAGGATCAAGCGACCCGCATCCTTACAGCTACCCTTGATGATCCATGTGCTGCCATCGCGCCGTGCCGACAACAGGGAACCACGGTTTATTGCCCTACCCGCAACCGTATTTGTATTTGTGTACATTAAAAAATGTAGTAACATAAACGAATGACTATTAGGTTTGAGTGGGATAATGAAAAGGCGGCAAGCAACCTGTCCAAGCACAAAATCAGCTTCCAGACTGCGGCTCGTGTGTTTGCCGATCCGCTCTTGCTCATGAGACAAGACCGCATTGAAAGTGGTGAATGTCGCTGGCGAACCATTGGCATGGCATGGTAGATGGATGTTTGTTGCTGCTGGTGGCGCATACCGTTGGCGAGGATAGCGACGGCATCGAGATCATTCGTATTATTTCTGCCAGAACGGCAGAGCTGAAGGAAAGGAGAATTTATGAGCAAGATTGTTAAATATGAGCTTGATTTAGCCAACATGCCACCTCTAACCGAGAAGCAAAAGGCCGAATTACAAACCTTGACGGAAATGCCAGATAGCGAAATTGATTACAGCGATATTCCGCCACTGACGGACGAGTTTTGGAAAAACGCCGTTCGCAACCCGTTTTACAAGCCGGTTAAGCAGGCAACAACAGTCAGGGTGGATTCGGATGTCTTGCTGTGGCTAAAGAAGCAGGGGAAAGGCTACCAGACGCGGATTAACGCTATTTTGCGGAAAGCGATGCTGGACGACATTGAGAAGGCGCACGGATGAAGATATGTTATTTTGAAAGACCCCGCGACCACTAACGCGACCACTAAGACCACTAACAAACTAGCCATCGCTTTGACGGAAAACATTGCGTCAAATAGGATGGCTACTTTACGTTGAGCCTGAGTCATGGAAATCACCACCCTTGGCGAGTTGCTTCACTGGTCATATGCGAACCTCGCGATGGCACATTCGGCTATTACAGCGAAAGCCGAGAAGTACGGGCGCACACAGTTCATGATTCGTTCTCGCCTCTACAAAGGCCTGAATAATCAGACCATGAGCATTGGTTCTCTAGCTGACGATGAACGCTTGAAGATGGTGCTACCCCAGGCTTGCTGCTACTGCGGGAGCCGAGACTATTTGTCCATTGACCACCTCATTCCAACAAAGCGAGGTGGAGCAAACACCGGAGACAACCTCGTCTGGGCATGCCGATCATGCAATAGCTCAAAGTGCGCCCGCGATGCGCTCGAATGGCTGGTGGAAAAAAACCAACTCCCTCCTATCTTGCTTCTTCGCCGTTACCTGAAACTCGCGATTGAAATGAGCCGAGAAAGAAATCTCATGGATACACCGCTTGCCGAAGCACCGGAACTTCCATTCTCATTATCTGCAATTCCGCAGGCATTCCCACAGCCCAGCCAATTACGGTTGTGGGTGGTGGAAATGGCTCAACCCGGCGATCCAGACGCCCTTGCGCATAAAACCGCGCAAGTCGCCTGAACTCTACGACCGTGGCTCCCTATTTCTTCCATTTTTGCTGTAAACCCGCATCATCGCAAGGTTTACGGTTTTTATGGGCTCAACCGAGAAAAACAGGACACACATAGTCAGTAGCCAGTCGTTACCCGCGCTGCTCCGCCAACCACCCCGGAATTCGTTTCACAAAAGAAAACAGCATGGCTGCACCCGAGCGGATAAATTCAGGCACCCCAGGATTGGCTCGCTCTACCCGCCGATAAAACACGTCGGCTGCGGCCATGCTCGTTGCCCAGGCGAGCAAGGCCAGCATCACCGCCAGCGATGGGCTGGCATCGAAGAAACGCTCGAAAACCGCATTCGCCAGCATGAGCACCGCGAAATGCACCAGAAACAGCGAATAGGATGTCCGGCTCAGATACTGGATCACGGCGCTGTGCGGCATACATTGAAGGGCGCGAGAATGAAACAGGCCGTGTTGCGCCAGCGCCAGGAACAGGGCGACTGCCAGCGCGACCAAGATGCGCAGGCGGTATTCGGCCAGCATGGCGAGCACGACAGCCAGGACAATCGCCGCCAGCCACAGGATGCTCGCCCGGCTCGACCAGAAGGCCGCTACGCCCAGCGCATACGAGCCAAAGAAATAAATCGCCCAGACATCCCAGTTTGCATCCAGATTAAAAAAGAACAGGGCGGCGACGCCTAGGCTGGCAACAGCCATTACAGCCATTATTTCGGATTTCCTGCTGAGCCAGAGCAGCAGCAAGAACAGCGCAGTCAGTTGAAAATCGATGGCGACATACCAGACGCCCGCTGATAGCGCGTCCACATTCAGTACGTTATGCAACAGGAAAAGGTGCGCCAATAGCTGCTTCAGCTTCGGGCTGTCAGGCACGAATTCCAGATCGGTCATGATTCTGGCAGCCCAGGCTGCCAGAATCGCCAGCAACAAGGCCACGGCAAACGGGTACACCAGTCGGACATAGCGTTTGGCGAGATAGCGGATCGGTTGTTCGAGCAGCAACTTCCCCTGCGGCGCCAGGCTGCGAGCGGCGAGAAAGCCGCCCACCACCAGAAAGGCCTGAACGGCCATGCGGGCGTAGTCATACATCCAGGAAACCATCTCCGGCGCGAGTTTGAACAGGCTATCCGACAAGGGGCCGTAAAATGCCAGGTGATGCAATACGATCAGTTGCGAAGCGACGGCCTTGACAATATCCACATGAGCAAAACGGCTTGAGACAGGTTTTTTTTCTATTGCCTGACTCATGCAGTCCACTTCCTCGCATTGCGGAACATGCGCAGCCAAGGGCCGTCCTCACCCCAGTGATCCGGGTGCCAGGAGTGCTGAACCGTGCGGAACACGCGCTCGGGGTGCGGCATCATGATGGTGAAGCGGCCATCCGGCGTGGTCAGGCCGGTGATGCCGTCGGGCGAGCCATTGGGGTTGAGCGGATAAGTCGTTGCTACCTGCCCCCGGTGATCGACGTAGCGCAAGGCCACCTGAGCGGCTTGCCGTTGCGCGTCGCTGGCGAACTCGGCATAGCCTTCGCCGTGCGCCACCACGATGGGCAATCGGCTACCCGCCATGCCATTGAAGAACAGGGATGGGCTTTCTGGAATTTCCACACTCACGAAACGCGCTTCGAACTGCTCGGAGCGGTTGCGCACGAAGTGCGGCCAGTTCTGGGCGCCGGGGATGATGCTGTGCAGGTTGCTCATCATCTGGCAGCCGTTGCACACGCCAAGGGCGAAGGTATCGGCACGCCTGAAGAAGGCTTCAAAATCGTCGCGCGCTCGGCTGTTGAAAAGGATGGACTTGGCCCAGCCCTCCCCTGCCCCCAGCACGTCGCCATAGGAAAAACCGCCGCAAGCAGCCAATCCCTTGAAACCAGCCAGCGAAACCCGCCCTGAGATGATGTCGCTCATGTGGACATCGACGGCATCGAAGCCGGCACGATCGAAAGCCGCCGCCATTTCCACTTCGCCGTTCACGCCCTGCTCGCGCAGGATCGCCATGGCCGGACGCACGCCGGTTGCAATATAGGGTGCGGCGATGTTGTCGTTCAGGTCGAATGCAGGCTCTGCCAGCAGGCCGGGGTCAGACGCATCCAGAATGCGCTCGAACTCTTGCCGGGCGCAATTCGGGTTATCGCGCAGGCTTTGCATGTGATAGGTCGTTTCCGACCAGGCGCGTTGAAGATCGACCCGGCTGGCGCTGAAAATCTCGCTTTCATTTCGCACGATGCGCAAAGCGTCATCCGCATTCAGGCTGCCGATCACATAAAATTCGCTGCGTAGCCCGGCGTTAAAAAAGGTCTGCATCACGGCGGAGGTGTCGCTGCGGCGCACTTGCAGCACCGCACCCAATTCCTCGTTGAACAGCACCGGGAAAATACGCTCGGAATAGCTGCCTTCTGGAATTTCAGGCTCTTCCTCGCCGCGCTGCTCGACGTCATCACGAATTTTCTCGTAGCACAGCTCGCCCACATCGAGCGTCACGCCAGCATGCCCCGCGAACATCATTTCACACAGGGTAACGAACAGCCCGCCATCGGAACGGTCATGGTAGGCCAGCAACAGACCCTGCTGGTTGAGGGTTTGAATGGTGTCGAAAAATGCCTTGAGTTGGGTCGCAGAAACGACATCCGGCGGTTCATCACCCACCTGTTTGTAAACTTGCGCCAGCGCAGAGCCGCCCAACCGCGATTTGCCTTGCCCCAAGTCGATCAGGATCAGGTCGCTCTCGCCCTGATCGGCGCGCAATTGCGGCGTCAGGATCATGCGCGCATCCACAACCGGCGCGAAGGCAGTGATCACCAGAGACAGTGGCGCGGTGACGGACTTTTGTTCTCCCTCGTCAGTCCACACGCTCTTCATGGACATGGAATCCTTGCCGACCGGAATACTGATCCCGAGCGCAGGGCACAACTCCATGCCGACGGTTTGAACCGTATCGTACAGCGCGGCATCCTCGCCGGTGTGTCCGGCAGCAACCATCCAGTTGGCGGAAAGCTTGATGTCACCGATTTTTTCGATTCGGGCAGCGGCGATATTGGTCAGGGATTCGCCTATCGCCATGCGCCCCGAAGCGGGGGCGTCCAGCAGCGCCAGCGGTGCGCGCTCGCCCATGGCGAAGGCCTCGCCTAGCAGCGTATCGTAGCCCATCGTCGTCACCGCCACATCCGCCACCGGCGTCTGCCAGGGGCCGACAAACTGGTCACGCGCGGTAAAACCACCCACCGTGCGGTCGCCGATGCTGATCAGGAAAGTCTTGTCGCCCACCACCGGCAGGCGCAACACGCGCCAGATGGCGTCATCCAGGCGCAAATCAGCCGTTTCAAAAGGAAGGGCATCGCGCTGGACGCGGCTGACATTGCGCGTCATTTTCGGCGGTTTGCCCAGCAGCACGCTCATGTCCATATCCACGGGATTATTGCCGAAATGGCTGTCGGAGACTTCCAGATGGGCAGCGGCGGTGGCTTCGCCAATCACCGCATAAGGGCAGCGCTCGCGCTCGCACAAACCGGAAAACAGTGGAAGACTTTCCGGCGCAATCGCCAGCACATAGCGTTCCTGCGACTCGTTCGACCAGATCTGCATGGGCGTCATGCCGGATTCTTCGGAAGGCACATCGCGCAGGCGGAAGCGCCCGCCGCGCCCGGAACCGTCCACCAGCTCCGGCAAGGCATTGGAAATGCCGCCAGCGCCGACATCGTGAATGGACAGAATAGGATTGGCCTCGCCCAGTTGCCAGCAACGGTCGATCACTTCCTGCGCGCGCCGCTGCATTTCCGGGTTGCCACGCTGTACCGAATCAAAATCCAGATTCTCCGCGTTCGAGCCGGTATCCATGCTGGAAGCCGCGCCGCCGCCGAGGCCAATCAACATGCCGGGGCCACCCAACTGAATCAGCAAGGCACCGGGCGTGACTTCTTTCTTGAACGAGTCCCGCTCGGCGATATTGCCCGCCCCGCCTGCCAGCATGATGGGCTTGTGATAGCCGCGCATCTCGCCCGCCACATGTTCTTCAAAAGTGCGGAAATAACCCGCCAGATTTGGGCGACCGAATTCATTGTTGAATGCCGCCGCCCCAATTGGGCCTTCCAGCATGATCTGGAGTGCGGAAGCGATACGGCCAGGTTTGCCGTATGTTTCCCTGGCCACGCCAACGGCGTGCTCGTTTGCCCCCAAATCAAACAATCGCCCTTGTCGTTCGCCCCCTCCCCCCCCGGGGGAGGGTTGGGGAGAGGGAAAGTCCTGCGGGGGAGGGTTGTACCCTAAAGGGCATAAAGGGAGAGGGACGTAGCGCTCCCATGGCTGCACGAAATCCGGAATATTGAGGTTGGAAACCGAAAACCCGCACAAGCCTGCCTTGGGTTTCGAGCCGATGCCGGTTGCGCCCTCATCGCGAATCTCGCCGCCAGAGCCAGTCGCCGCGCCGGGAAAGGGCGAAATGGCAGTCGGGTGATTATGGGTCTCGACCTTCATCAAAATGTGCGTCATCTCGCTGCGGTAGCGATAGCGCTTGCTGGCCGCATCCGGGTAGAAACGCTCGATCTGCGCGCCTTCGATCACGGAGGAGTTATCCGAATACGCCACCACTGTTCCCGCCGGGCTGACGGCGTGGGTATTGCGGATCATCCCGAACAGGGAATGCGGCTGGATTTCCCCGTCGATCACCCAATCAGCGTTGAAAATCTTGTGACGGCAATGTTCTGAATTGGCCTGCGCGAACATCATCAGCTCGACATCGGTCGGATTGCGTCCGATGCGGGTAAAGTTTTCCACCAGATAGTCGATCTCATCGGCAGACAAGGCCAAGCCCCAGCCCGTATTCGCCTCATCCAGCGCCGCCCGGCCGCCCGCCAGCACATCCACGCTCCGCAAGGCTTGCGGCGCAACATGGGCAAACAGGCGCTGAGCCTGGTCAAAATCACCGCACACGATTTCCGTCATGCGGTCATGAAGCAGCGGCAGGATGGCTGCCTTCTCATCCGCCGTCAGCGCGCTTCCATCCTGTTTACGCAGACGAAACGCCACCCCGCGCTCGATCCGCTCCACCAGTTCCAGCCCGCAATGCTTCGCAATCTCCGTCGCCTTGGAAGACCAGGGAGAAATCGTCCCGAAACGCGGAAATACCAGCAACAGCTCGCCCTCTGGCGCCTCCACTTGAGAAGCCGGCCCATAAGTCAGAATTTCCTCAATGCGGCTCGTCTCGCCCGCATCCAGTGCACGTGGCAGGGAAACAAAATGCCAGTATTCAGCATAAAGATGCGATACAGTCGGCGCGACCTCAGTCAAAGCGCGCATCAACTTGTCGAAACGAAAAGGAGAAAGCGCGTTGCGACCGCGCAGGGAAACGGTGATGGCCATGGGAAAATCCGGGGCAGAACTAGGGAAAAGCGTTATTTTACCTGATATTTACCTTGCCCCTCCACATCATGAGGCGGATTCGACCGACCTGATGCTGTGGCATTCTTTCACCCCTTCTCTACCCCATCCAATCCCAGCCCCAGGATCGCCGTGTCACACGTTAACAGCGTCAACCGTTCATCGTGGGCCTGCGCGATCATCAATCGGTCGAACGGATCGGCGTGCACGAAAGCCAGACTCCGTGCTACATCGATGTGGCGCGGCAGAATAGGGAGCAGGGCGAAGCCTTGCGCTTCCAGTTGTTCGCTCAGACTGCCTTGCGGCAAAGGTAATTTGCCTTTTCCATTTTTCAGCACCATTTCCCACACGCTGGCAGTGCTCACGACAATATCGGCATTTTCGATGAGGTGTTGCGTGGCTTTGCCTAATCGGCCATCGGCGGTCATCCACCAATAGACCAGGTGGGTATCAAGCAGGTATCGCCTCACGACCATTCACCGCCAGTGAGTTCATCGGCGATGGCAGCGTTGGTTTTCGGTGAGTCCCAATCGGCTTTTGCCTTGGGCAGTTCGGCCCATGCGCCTGGCTTGCGCGTAAAACCTTGGGCGCCGATCTTGACTAACCTGACGACAGGAACGCCCTTGTTGGCGATGATGACATCTTCCCCCTCCAGTGCGGCTTGCACGAGCCTGGAAAGCTGGCTCTTGGCTTCAAGCATGTTGCATTGCATGATTAGCTCCTGAAAGAAGTTTGTGTAGTACCGGGTAGCTTACTACTTCTAGCTAAGTTAGCCAACATCACAAATCCACCGAACGCCCCACACAACGCTCCAGCGATTGCAAAATTTTTGCAGCGTTATTAGGGCTTGACAACAAAGCCGCAGGCGCCTTAACTGATGGCCTCGTGAACGAACTCTTGGAAGGAAGAATTCATTTTGAAACCGCCAGAATTTTACTTATTCGGCCCCACTTGGCTTCATGGCGCAACAAGCCCCGCAGGAACCAGAATACAGAGAGGAGACGCAGGCCCAGGCCTTCCATTACTGCCGCCATGAACTGCTTTGAAACGACTTGAACTCGGACATGGGGATAAAACAAATGAGATTCCAGCAACAGTCCAGCGAGAACGGGCAAAATGCTCATCCCGAACCCAATCGCCAATAAGAGTGCAGTCGTCTGAGTGGAAAGCAGTCCAACCAGCCACAACACAATCACAGCTCCATATCCAAGCAGTTCGATAGCGGGCCAAAAACCTTCCAGGACCAGCATGAACAGGTAAGTCAGACGGTTGCCATGTCGGCTTTGCCCGGCCATACGCCGGTTGAGATTCAGGTTTTCCATCAAGGCCTGCTGCCTGTCGGCATGTTTGCGCCCCAGATCACCCAGGGTCTTGCACGCAGGGCTGAATACCAGCGGTTCCGGCGCGTAGGCCAGGCGGGTAGATTGTTTGCCGGAAAGGCCATTCTGCAAGTCCACCGCCCAATGGTTTTCCGGGTTGAGTACATCGTTGCGGAATCCGCCCGCAGCAACCAGCAATTCTTTATCAAACAGGCCTACCACCGGCGTGCCCGCCAGCCGCAATCCAAGCCCGGCTTTGTTGATGCCGCCAAAAACCAGAGTGCGGCCGATATCGGCCTGCTGCCAGTGCGCCAGAAACCCGGCATCCACACCCTCAGTCACGCAGATGGGCGTCATTACCGCCTTGGCGTCTGGAGTACGGGCATACCGTTCAGCCATCTGGCTCAGAAAATCGACCTTGAACACCAGGTGAACATCCAGCACACAGACCAGTGGAAAGCGGGCGCAATTGAGTGCAGCGTTGATGGCATCTGCACGACCGCCACGACATTTCTCCAGCCAGCGCAGGCGGCTGTCACGAACCGAGATGTGAATGCCGCTCACTTGCTTGGTATGCAAACGGTCTCTATATGCTTCCGGGAAGCGCTCGAAACCGTAATCTTCCTTGACCGACATCAACTCGTCGTCGGCCAGGCCATCGTTGACGAGCAGAATTTCATATTCGGGATAGTCCAGCTCCAGCGCCGCTGTCAGCCATGCTCGCAGGCTGGCGGTTCGCCCTGTTAGCGGGACAATCAGGCTAACTGGTGGCGAATGCGGGTGAATCTTTAACAGCGGCTTGTACCGCAACGCATCCAGAAAACCGCTCACCAGCAACACGGCATAACGAATCACAAACAGAAACAGCACGGCCCACATCAGCCAGGGAATGACATCGGCCACCATTGTCTGGAATGCACTCAGGATATCGCTCCAGGTAAATTCGGCCTGGGGCACGGCCATTTCCGGCTGTGGCATGAAAAGCAGGCTTGGATCATGTTGCAAGTGAACCGGTACGCCCTCTACCGGCATACCATCCGTTTGCCCATCACGGGCGGAAGATGTATTTCCGCCCAGACGCGGGTCGAGGTGGAGCGCACGGTCTGTCATGGCTTCTCCCCGCTCAAGGCAATTTCCGCAATCACTTGCTGGAGCATGTCTCTGGCAAATGGATCGGCCTGGTTTCCACGTATCTGCTCCATGCTCGCCAAATCCCGGCCAAGCAGACCGGACAGCGCCCCACTTGCGCGGTAGCGCACCCACCAGGAGGCGTCGCCGAGCATGGGGAGCAGAAACGGGACATCCCTCTCGCTGCCCAAGCGGCCAATTGCATTGGCCGCCTGCACCCGGACAAACCATTGCGAATGCCCGGCATGAGGGTGAATTTTCTCCAGCAGTGAGGGGGTTTTACTCAAGCGAAGCGCGGTTGACAGCTGCTCGTCATCTTTCGGGGCATCAAGAACTTCGTTTAGTGCTTGGCTGATTTGATCAGACCCAATCGCATCAAGCATTTCCAATTGATGCGGCGCAAGCATCACCCCCGAAAACTCAGCCTCCGCACCCTGCAGTGACTCGGCCACGTCCCGCCCAAATACCGGCTGCCAACGCGCTCCATCGGCCAGCATCGGCACCAGAACAGGCGCCGCCCGACGAGTATCGATGCGGCTCAGGGCAATGGCCGCCAAGCTGGACACGTCAACGTCAGGATGTGCCAGAAGCCGGATCAGCTCACCCCAAGCGTCAACTAGCTTCAAACGACCGGACACCTCCGCACCCAGGCATAAATTTTTAACTAAAGCACCTTGCAGCAAGCTGATCGCCATCTTGGGCAGTCCGGCTTTCATGGCTGCCTGTTCGAGCAGGCGCCCCTGCTCGGCGCCAAGCGAATCATGCAGGTGACGCCATAATTCAAGTACGCTGGTCGCTGCGCTGCCGTGTGCTTTAACCGGATACTCGCAAAGCGAGCCTTCGTCCCTCTCTCCCTCTGGGAGAGAGTTTGGAGAGAGGGGAACGGGCATATCCTTTTGGTTATGCCCGTTAGGCCAGCTCGCCACCTCTTCGTACAAGCAGGCCATGAACAGCGGCCGCCAGCGCGCCAGCACGCGCTCCCTGCGCCAGCGACCATATGCCTGCCACAGAAAAAGCCCCAGCAACATCGCCGCGAGCGACAGCATCGCTGCCAGCGCCGAAGCGCCGACCCAGAGGACGGCTATTTCAAATTCTGTCGAGAACAAAGAAGGCGCATCCTGATTTGACAACGGGATGATTGTATCAAACACTGCCTGTTCAAATCCTAATGCGGGAGTGACTATGTTTGAACAGCTTATCGGTACAGAGCCTATGCCCCTTTTTGGCAGCCAGGACATCCGCAAGATCGAGCGGATGGCGAGAGAAAACTACCCCGCTCTGAATTTGATGGAAAAAGCAGGCCGGGCAGCTGCAGACTTTGTCGCCAGCCTGCCCGGCAATCACCGGCAGATACTGGCGCTGGCCGGGCCGGGGAATAATGGCGGGGATGCATTTGTCGCTGCGCGACATCTCGCTGGCCATGGATTCGATGTCACCGTCGTTTGCCCGGCAGACCCAGACAAACTCCCGCCTGACGCCGCTGCCGCACATCAGGCGTGGTTAGACCAGGGTGGCAAGGTGCTGGATTGCATCCCGCCTGAAGGCGGCTGGAATCTGGTCGTGGATGGCCTGTTCGGTATCGGTCTGGCGCGGGACTTGAGCGGTCAGTATCTTGAGCTGGTGAAACAGGTGAATCAGATGCAAGTCCCGGTCCTATCACTCGACATCCCCAGCGGACTGGACAGCGAAACCGGCCAGCCTTTCCGCGCGGCCATTCGCGCTGATTACACCCTGACCTTCATCGGCCTGAAACCTGGATTGCTCACTGCCTACGGTCGCGACTACTGCGGGCAGCTTTATCTGGAGTCGCTGGACTTACCGGCCCAACTCTACCCACCCGCCGATGGCCGCCTGATCGGGCAAACTGAAGTTGCTACCCTGCTCAAGCCACGCCCCTGGAACAGCCACAAAGGCATGCTGGGCAGTGTCGGTATTTTGGGGGGAGCCGAGTCAACCATAGGGGCAAGCCTCATGGCGGGCCGTGCGGCGCATATGCTGGGCGCAGGAAGAGTATTTGTGGGCATGCTGGCAGAATCCCCACCCATAGTGGATTTTTCCCAGCCAGAGCTCATGATGCGTCCTCCTGGCCAGCTCTTCGAATCCGGCCTGGATTGTCTGGTTATTGGTCCCGGTCTGGGACTATCAGCCAATGCGCTGGATATACTTCAGCAGGCGCTGGGCAGCGAACTCAAGCTGGTGATCGATGCGGATGCCATCAATTTGATCGCCAGCGACGACAAGCTGCAAGCGCAACTGAAAGCGCGTAAAGCCGCCAGCATTCTCACTCCCCACCCCACCGAGGCAGGCCGCCTGCTGGGCATCAGCAACCATGAAATCCAGCAGGATCGAATCGGTTCAGCGCTGGTGCTGGCCAAGCGCCTGAACAGTCTGCTCGTACTAAAAGGCTCGGGAACTGTCATTGCCTGGCCTGATGGCCGCTGGGCCATCAACCCGACCGGCAACCCCGGCCTGAGCAGCGCTGGCATGGGCGACATTTTATGCGGCATGATCGCCGCCCTGATCGCTCAACGACTCAATCCGGACAAAGCCGCCTTGCTCGCAATCTACCTGCACGGACTGGCCGCCGACGAACTGGCGCATCAGGGAACTGGCCCCATCGGCCTGACCACAGGAGAAGTGCTCGCCATGGCAAGAAAAATTCTGAATCAATGGGTTAACGCCAGGAATGCTGGTACGACGGCAACGGCGCCGCCTTGACCAAAGACAGAAAAAACCGTTAGAATGACCCGGTTTTTACCTCAGCTGGAAAACCCGTCCAATGCCCGAGCAGATGCCAGTCAAGATGAAAGTCCGCACACTATTTCTGTCAGTTTCATCTGTCCTGTTTCTGTCTTTTTCTGTTTCCTCCCACGCTGAGGATACCGTCAGCTTCGGCAGCTTTGAGTATATCGAGCCTGCCAAACCGGTCACCCAAACTGCTCCAACCGAGCAGGAACAATACGTACATCAGGCCTCCAGTCTCACGCTACAGCCGACTAGCCAGATTGACTCCACCCCTCTTTCCATAGATCAAAACACAAGCGTCACCACCATCAATGCCGATCTTTGGGAGCGGATCCGCATCGGCTTCCAGTTAGCCGAGCTTGATTCCGAACTGGTTCAGGAACACGAAAACTGGTACGCCAGCCGTCCTGCCTATATGCAGCGGATGATAGAGCGCAGCCAGCGCTATCTTTACCATATCGTGGATGAAGTCGAAAAACGCGGCATGCCGACCGAAATCGCCTTGCTGCCGATGATAGAAAGCGCATTCAACCCGGTTGCCTACTCCACCAGCCACGCCTCGGGTATCTGGCAGTTCATCCCATCCACTGGCAAGAATTTCGGCCTGAGCCAGAACGGGCTTTACGATGGTCGCCGCGACATTCTGGCCGCCACGGATGCCGCGCTGGATTATCTGGAAAAACTGTATGGCATGTTCGGCAGCTGGGAACTGGCGCTGGCGGCTTATAACTGGGGAGAAGGTTCCGTTTCACGCGCCCAGGCGAAAAACCGGGTGCAGGGCTTGCCGACTGACTACCTCAGCCTGCGTATGCCACCAGAGACCCGTAACTATGTTCCCAAGCTGATGGCCATCAAAAACATAGTCGGCAACCCCGCCGCATATGGATTGGCGCTCAACAGCATCCCCAACAAGCCCTACTTCTCCACTGTCAAAATCAGCCAGCACATGGATTCATCGGTCGCCGCCCAATTGGCAGGCATGCCCATGAATGAGTTTGTCGCCCTCAATCCAGGCTACAAAAAATCGCTGCTTGCCGGTAGCGGCAAACCTACCCTGCTGCTGCCGGTAGACAAGGTCGACAGCTTCCACGTCAATCTGGAAAACCATGAAGGTGCGCTGAGTTCCTGGCAGGCGTATGCCCCGCGACGCGGAGAAACACTGGATTCGATCGCCAAACGCTTCGGAACCTCGGTCGCTCGTCTCAAGGACATCAACGCCATTCCGCCAAAGTCGCGCGCCGCGCAGCCCCAGACCCTGCTCGTGCCAAGAGCCTCCTCCTCGACACCCGCGCAGGAACTGGCCTTCGTCGCGCCCTCATACGAACCAGAAGCGCCTGCCAGCAGCAAAGCCACGCATACCGTCAGCAAAGGCGATACGGTCGCAAGCATCGCCAGGCGTTACGACATGAGCATTGCCGAGCTCAAATCCCGCAACAAGCTCAAATCCGACAAACTGTCCAAGGGGCAGAAACTGACCGTGCTGGCTGCCGCCTCTCCAGTCAAAGCCCCTCCTGCGACTTCAAACAAAGCTTCGAAGGAAAAACTGGTCGTTGCCAAGGCGGATACGGACAAGTCCGACAAGTCGAACAAAAAACGTTCCCACTACGTCATCCAGCGCGGCGACACGGTATACAGCATCGCCCGGCGATTCAATGTTGCGGTTAACGACCTGCAACGCTGGAACAACATCCCCGCCAGCAACCACCTGCAACCGGGCAGCAAGCTGACGGTTTATACCTGACAGGTCAACCCAGATAATCCATTAGGCGGCGCTACGCGCCTGCACGGCTGCTTGCGGACGGGTTTGCGGCCATTTTCGGCGTTTGCTCGTCGCCCATGGAACAACCATGGGCTCCTCCCAACCACCAAAACTGCCTCGCAAACCGTCTCGCCAGCATCTCGTGCCCTAATGGATTATCTGGGTTCAAACCAGCGAAACCACATTCAAATTTTCGCCAAAAACCGACTGCGCAACCGGCACCAAATGCTCATGATGGGTCAGGAAAATAACCTGGGTCATCTCGGATAACCTGCCCAACGCTTCAAGCCCCGCCTTTGCACGCCCATCATCGTAATTGATGAAAAGATCATCAGCGATGAATGGCAAAGAGACCGTCTGCTCCAGATGTAGCTCCAGTGCCGCCAAACGCAGCGCCAGGTAGAGCTGGTCGCGAGTGCCTTCGCTCATGCCTTCAATATCCACCAATTCTCCAGTAGCGCGCTGTCCGGATAGCTTCAATGGCTCACTTTCGTAATCGACAACCAGTTTGTTGAAAGCACCCTGGGTCAGCCCGCTATAAACCTCGCTCGCCCTGGCGAGCATGGGCCCCTGCTTGCTTTCGCG
>JAUYFQ010000008.1 GCA_030690895.1 Sulfuricellaceae bacterium | reverse complement strand
CCATATTGGCGCTCTCCGGCGGCAACAACCGTGCCACCACTCTGTTCCTGAATGCTTCTCCGTACCGTGCCATGTTTCATCCTTATCGCCCCCAAGTTCAAGATCATATCGGGGCGACAACTATTCTGACGCGGGGGGTAGCTGATAGCTGATAGCTGATAGCTGAAAGCTGATAGCTGATAGCTGATAGCTCACTCATTACCAGGAAAAAAATGAATCTCCTCCTATCCGAAGACCTCCCCCTGCGCACCAGCGCCGATTTGGGCGACTACTCAGAAGATGCCGTCCTGCCCGTGGTCTATGGCGATCTGAGCCAATCCGCCGTGCCCGTCATCAAGCTATCGGCCATCGAATACCTGGCGGCAGACCACCCCGCCACCATCACCGCCGTCTATGTGGACGGTCAGGAAACCAAAGGCTGGGCCGGTTCAACTGGCACGGATGCCAGCGGCCATGCCTACTGCCAACTGACCCTGGCCGCGCCCCCCGAATCCGGCGCGGAAATCACCGTCGCCATGCAAGGCAAACGCCACCCCATCACCGGCGCGCTGCTCGAACACCCCGCCGACATCCTGCAAGACCTGCTAAGCCTCGCCGGAAAAACATGGGACCTCTCCCGCCTAAAAACCGAACTCCCCGGCTTGGCGCTGGCAGGCAGGCTGGATAAAGCCCAGTCCGTGCGCGCCTGGCTGGATGAAATCACCCGCTCCTGCGGCGTAGTCTGGGCCGAACGCTTCGCCGCCAGCTACCCGCCTTTGCTCACTATGGTGGATGGATTGGGAGGGGGAGTTTCAGTCACCAGCCTGGATGCCAAAAGCGCGACCGTCTCCAGCCTCACCGCCGACATCCAGGACGCCGCCGACCGCCTGCAAATCGCCTTTGATTACCATCATGGTAAGTCCGCGTTCGCCCAATACATAGAATTCTCAGCCCGGCCCAGCCCGTTTGGCGAAGCAGGGAACGCCCCCATCAGCAAGCTAGAAGCCCCCTGGCTACGCCAACCATCCGACGCGCTGGCCCTAGGACAACGCCTACTCGCCCGCCTGGCCAGCAACAGAATCTCCCTTGCCATAGAAACCGGCAAAACACTGAACGTAGGCGATTGGTTTGCAATCACCCACCCCTCACTCCCTCTCCCCCCGGGGACAAGCTGGGGAGGGGGTAATAGCGCCCAGATGATGGCCCTGAGCATAGAAACCCAACCCGGCAAACCAGGCCGCAAACTGACCGGAGAAATCACCTGGGGCGACGCGCCACTCATCACCCTGGACAAACACGCCCGAGCCATCGCCCCCAAAGCCCAAGGCGGCGTAGACGTGGCCTACAAGAACGGCATCGCCGCCTTCACCATCCTGGGCCAAGACGGCAAGCCGCTCCAAAACGCCCGCGTCTCCCTGGACGGCAGCGCCCCCAAAAAGACCAACGCCAAAGGCCAAGTCAGCTTCGAAGCCAAACCCGGCGCGCACCTGCTGGCAGTGGAAGCGGATGGCTTCACGCCGTTTGAAATGGAAGTCACGCTATGAGCCGTCACAACATCACATGGAAACCGCAAGGCGCTATCCCGAGAGACATCAGCATGACCATCAAGATGGTCAAAAAACCAGAGGAGGTGAAGCCAGAAAAGAAGGTAATCGCGTGCGAATCACCACCGCTGATGGCGGTATGGTTTGATCCGACGGTGGCCTATGTCACCCATGTGGATGTAGGTGACAACAGTGCCGACCCTAATTCCACAGACAGTCCACTTGTTGCTACTTTAGTCAATGCCGATTGGGCTACCGCTGGATTGGCCTCGCCATTATGTATTGATGGTTCAGCCGTGACATGGGCAGTCACTTTTGAGCAGATATGCATAGCCTACGATGAATTATTCACAGCCTGTGGCAAGGAACAGCACGCCTCAGTGGGACTGGCATTAGGCGTCACAATGGGCGTTTTACCATCCAACCAACCTCGGGCTGGCGGCAACTACGGAACCTTATACGCAACCCCGAGTTATAAAGGGGTGGCGCTAAATACCATCACGGCAACCATTTGGCTTGTGTTGTAATCAGAATTCAAGAGGAAGCGACCGACCAGATGCAGGAGCACCCGGACGGCCACTTTTAACCCCCAGATCAGCTCTGTGATCAATGCCCCATTGATGTTTCACCATACGCAATTATGTTTCGCGTAATACAATATTTCTCTGTGCCAAATATCGTGCAAACCTGTTCCAAATATCGCGCGGCGCTACAATTTACCTAGGTTCTAACCCCAGCCTAACCCCGGAAATGATAAAGGGGTTACAGTTTCCTGTAACCCCTTGTTTCATCTGGTAGGACGTGGCAGATTCGAACCGCCGACCAACGGATTAAAAGTCCGCTGCTCTACCGACTGAGCTAACGTCCCATAACGAGAAGCGGCATTTTACTTTATTTTCCGTCGTTGTCAAACGGCATTGATCAGACATGTAAAATGGCGCGCTTGATTGGAAACTGGGTTTGGCTTTGGAAAATATGGATAGTTTGCAGCGCTTCATGTTCGAGCGCGCCGCTGTGCGGGGTGGCATCGTGCATTTGAATACCACCTGGAAAACGGTGCTGGAACGGCGCGATTACCCGCCCCGGCTGCGCGAGATGCTGGGTGAACTGATGGCGGCGGCGGCTTTGCTGGCGGCGACCTTGAAGTTTTCCGGCTCGATTATTTTGCAGATTCAGGGCGAGGGTGTCGTCAAATTGCTGGTGGTGGAATGCATGAGCGATATGACCATGCGCGCCATGGCGCACTGGGACGGTGAAGTGGGTACTGGCAATTTGCCGGAGTTGGTCGGAAACGGGCGTTTTGTCATTACGCTCGACCCCAAGGACAAGAAACAAACTTACCAGGGTATCGTCGAGCTGACCGGCGAGCGTGTGGCGGATGCACTGGAACACTACATGAACCGTTCCGAGCAACTTGAAACCCGGATGTGGCTGGCGGCGGACGATGATGTGGCGGCAGGGATGCTGATCCAGAAGCTGCCGGATGCGGTCGACCAGGATGTTGATGCCTGGGGCAGGGTGGAGCACCTCGCAGCCACGCTGACCAGCAAGGAACTGCTCGGCCTGCCTGCCCGTCAATTGATTGGCCGTCTGTACCATGAAGAGGATGTCAGGGTGTTCGAGCCCCAGGGCGTGAATTTTTACTGCCCTTGCTCGCGCGACCGGGTGGCAGGCATGTTGCGCCTGGTGGGCCATGCGGAAGTTCAGTCCATGTTGTCCGAGCATGATGCGATCGAAGTGGACTGTGAATTTTGCAACCAGCATTACGTCTTCGACAAGGTCGATGCCGAACAGGTTTTCGCCTCCGAACTGGCGACGCAGGCACCGAAGAATCTGCATTGAAGCCGGATCATTCATCAGGCGGCTCTGCGAGCCAGCGCGAACCAGCAGACAGCAAGGTTCGCATCGACAAGTGGCTGTGGGCGGCGCGCTTCTTCAAGACGCGCTCGCTGGCGACGCAGGCTGTGGATGGCGGCAAGGTGCAGTGCAATGGCGAGCGCGTCAAGCCGTCGCGCAACCTGCGAGTCGGTGAACGGCTGAATATTCGCCAGGGTGCATTCGAGTTTGTGGTCATGGTGCGCGCCCTGTCGGAACGGCGCGGCCCGGCCAGCGAGGCCGCTCTGTTGTATGAAGAAACGCCGGAAAGCCAGGCCGCGCGCGAGGTGTTGAGGCAGCAAAGCCGCACCGACCCGGTTTACGAGGCCAAAGGCCGCCCGACCAAGCGCGATGGTCGGCATATCCGCAAATTTACGCAGGAAATCTGAGATGTCCGAACTGCCCGAAAAATCCCGCCAGGTCCTGCAAGTTCACGTTGCCCTGGTCTACCGTGTAGTCATGGCGGCTCACCAGAAAGAACTGATTCCCCAGCTTGAGCAGCTGATCAAGGTTTCCGAACAAAATGGCTGGGTCACGTTGATGGGGGCCGTGCGCCAGATTCTGAAAGGCAAACGCGATACCAGTCTGATGAATGGCCTGGATGAGGAAGACCGGATCATCGTTGAGGCTATCCTGAATGGCATCAAGGATCCCGCCAGCTTGCCTGACCCTCAGGCCAAGGCCGAAGGCGGTGCGGCTGCGCCTGGACTGGCGGCGGTGATCCGGGCCTCAGGCAGCGGCGATGTCGCGGCTTTGCACGTGTTGGCTGGAATGGCTGAACAAATGACCGGTGCAGGCGGCGATATGGCCAGGCTGGCAGGCATCATGCGGCGGCTGGTCGGCGGTGAGCGCGATGCAGAGGCCTTGACGCTGGGAATGGGCGCGCAGGGAAAATCGTTGGTGCAGGCCATACTCAAGGAACTGGCGAATTGACCCGGTCTGATTTTCTTCGCGTTCAGATGAAGCATTACAGTCAGGAATAAAATGAGTCAGACAGACAAGAAAAACGGCCTATCTGGCGGCCTTGCGCTCGGCGCGCTGGGGGTGGTTTTCGGCGATATCGGCACCAGTCCTCTCTACACCATGAAGGAGGTGTTCGGCGGACACCACCTTGCGATCAATCCGGACAATGTCCTGGGGATTCTCTCCCTGGTGTTCTGGTCGCTGATGCTGGTGGTTTCGCTGAAGTACGTCAGTGTCATGATGCGGGCCGATAACAAGGGGGAGGGCGGGATTCTGGCGCTGCTTTCCCTCGCCCAGGCACATGCCCCGCTGGAGTCGCGTTTTCGCTGGGTCATGATGTCGCTAGGTTTTCTTGGCGCGTCCCTATTTTTTGGCGACAGCCTGATTACCCCGGCCATCTCCGTGCTATCGGCTGTCGAGGGCCTTGAAATTGGCGCGCCTGCCTTGCACCCCTTCATTGTGCCGCTCGCGCTAGGCATTCTGACCGGCCTGTTTGTCATCCAGCGTCATGGCACCACAACCATAGGCAGGCTGTTCGGCCCGGTGATGCTCGCCTGGTTTGGTGTGCTGGGTCTGCTCGGTGCGCTCAGCATTTTTCAGCATCCGCAGGTACTGGCCGCCCTGTTGCCTATCCACGCCCTGAATTTTTTTAGCGCGCATGGCATGGCCAGCTTTTTCATCCTTGGCGCGGTGGTATTGGCGATCACCGGTGCAGAAGCCTTGTATACCGACATGGGACATTTCGGTCGCCGCCCCATTCAGCTGATCTGGTTCGCCTATGTATTGCCGGCTCTGGTTCTCAACTACTTCGGGCAGGGGGCTTTGCTGCTCACCAACCCCGCAGCGGTGATCAATCCATTTTATTTGCTTGCGCCTGAATGGGCGCTTTATCCCCTGATTGGGCTGTCCACTGCGGCGACCGTGATTGCCTCGCAGGCCGTTATCTCGGGCGCCTTCTCGGTCACTCGTCAGGTGATCCAGATGGGTTACGCCCCTCGCATGAATATTCGTCACACCTCGGCGACCGAGGCGGGCCAGATCTATATTCCTTTCGTGAACTGGAGCTTGATGATCGGCGTCGCCCTCCTGGTATTGGGCTTCAAGAATTCAAGCAATCTGGCGGCAGCCTACGGTATTGCCGTCACTGGCACTTTTGCCATCGATACCATTCTGGTGTGCATCGTGATGCGTTCTCGCTGGGATCTTGGGCTTGGGTTCACGCTGTTCGGTTTGCTGGCTTTTCTCACCATTGACCTCGCCTTTTTTGGCGCAAATGCCATCAAGATACCGGACGGCGGCTGGTTCCCCCTGGTCGCGGCCATGATGGTCTTTACCTTGCTGGTGACCTGGAAGCGTGGCCGCGAGGTGGTGATGCGGCGCCAGAATGCGTTGGCATTGTCGCTGGCGCCTTTCGTGAAGGATCTCCTGGCCTATCCGCCGCTACGCGTGCCCGGCACAGCCGTTTTCATGACCGCCGATATCAAGGGGGTGCCCCCCGCCTTGTTGCACAACCTCAAGCACAACAAGGTGTTACATGAGCGCGTGGTGATTCTGAATGTGCGCTACTCGGATGTTCCCTATGTTGATGAGGCAGCCCGTCTGGAAATGGAGCAGTTTGCCGAGGGTTTTTATCACGTTGTCGTCCGCTATGGGTTCATGGATGACGTCGATATCCCCAAGGCCTTGATGGCGTGCCCTTGCGGCGTGCCGTTCGAGTTGATGGACACCACATTTTTTCTCAGCCGGGAAAATTTGATTCCCACCCGTGGCGACGGCATGGCGATCTGGCGCGAACATATTTTCGCCACCATGTCGCGTAACGCAGCCAGCCCCATGACCTTTTTTCAGATTCCGGTGGACCGGGTGGTCGAACTCGGCACGCAGCTTGAGATATGAGTGGATCAGGATGTGAATGGAATCGGGAGGATTATTTGCAGGATCATTATGAGGAGATCGCCCATGCTTGGCGCAGCCACTTCTGAGATTGAGGTTTCCCTGGCATCAAACAAGGGGTTCTGGTTGCTTTTGAAGAACGAGGAACTTTTTGTTCCTTATGCAGAATTTCCCTGATTCAAACAAGCCACTCTGGAACAAATTACTACTGTTGAATGGCCAACCCCCAACCATCTCTACTGGCCTCTGATTGATGTTGATCTGGCTGTGGAATCAATTGGCTCTAGTATCGGTAAGTAATGTCCCTCTCATACCCTAACCGCCATCGCCAGCAAGGACGCGGGATTAAGCGATCCGCCGGTCATCCGGTCGATGGCGCGATGCCAGCCGAGGTAGCTGTCCAGATACCGCGTGGCCA
>JAUYFQ010000002.1 GCA_030690895.1 Sulfuricellaceae bacterium | reverse complement strand
CAGGATCACAGCAGGACTCGCGTTTGCGCCCTGTTGTGTGTGGCCTTCCGCATACGGAGACAGCGTCGGCATCCTGGATAGGTTCATATCGCGGCTCAATGGCTGGCCTGCCGGCCCCCTGTCAACGCTTCGCCGCACACCTCGCGGTGGGCAACGCATGACTCGGGGCCAAGACGGTTCGCTACTCCTTTCTTGTATCGGACTTGCACCGACTATCACTTGCCAGTTTGTGCTGGCGCACCTCCGGTAGAATGGCTGTACTAGCCGGAGGGTGATCATGAAACAAGTCGAATATAAACAGATGGTTGCGCGCCTTGAGGGTCTTACGGACGAACAGTTCGATGCGCTTCTGGAGACGCTGCGCCGGCGATCGGTGCCGGACGGCGTGCAGCGCCTGGTGATGGCGCGCATGGCCGAGCACAAATGCTGTCCGCACTGTGACGGCACGCATGCGGTGCTGAGTACAGACGGCAATGCGGCCTACTGGACCGTTGCCAGGGAACTGAACGTCGAATCGGGCTCCTTCGTCTCGGCGTTCCACGGCAAGGGCGGCGATGGCATCCGGCAGGTTCAGAGCGTCAACCGCTACGACTCCAGCCTCAAGACCTGGATAGCGCGCTTCCACGGCGTCGCCACCAAGTACCTGGCAAATTACCTGGGCTGGCGGCGCCTGCTTGACCGCTTCAAGGACAGCCTCACGCCCCGGCAGTTTCTGTTTCATGCGCTTCGGGCCTCCTACCAGTGATGCCCTACACGGTTAAGGCGAACTCTGCCGGCGCAAGGGTGGGCAACCCTGCCTTCTTCTTCGGTCTGGCGTGCGCTACGTTCAGTAATCGGCGACTGTGCTCTGGTAATCTCCGCCGCTTGAAATCCTGCGGGCGAGAGGCCTGGCCAACAATGCACACACCCACAACACGATTCCCCTGGCTAAGCACATGACCGGCGCACTCAAGAATCTGATCGAATACCGCGAACTCATGGTCGTCCTGGCGTGGAAAAATATCGCCGTTCGCTACCAGCAGTCCTACATGGGCATCCTCTGGGCGGTGCTGAAGCCTATCGTTCTGGTTTTGATATTCATGGTATTGCGCAGCTTCGTCGGCATCGACAGTGGGGACATTCCCTACCCTGTGCTCACCTACTCGGCACTCACGATCTGGATTTTCTTCCAGGAATCCGCCTCGGAAGGGGTGTCCAGTGTGGTCGGCAATGCCAACCTCATCCGCAAAATTTACTTCCCACGCGAGGTGTTTCCCCTCACCAGCGTGATAACCAAGCTGGTGGAACTGGTCATCAGCCTGTTCATACTCGCCGGCCTTATGGCCTGGTACGGCATCGCCCCCTCCTGGCAACTGTTCTGGGTGCCCCTGTTGGTGCTCAATGCGGTGTTGGCTGCGCTCACCATCGCGTTCATCGGTGCGGCCCTCAACGTGTATTACCGCGACATCGCCACCGCGTTGCCGGTCTTGCTGTCCCTGATCATGTACATGTCCCCGGTCATCTACCCGCTGGCGCTGGTCAAGGACAAGCTGCTGGTGCAACAGTCGGCGGGGGAATGGTCGGGGCTGCTGTATACCCTGTTCACCCTCAATCCTTTGGCCGGGCTCATCGACGCCTTCCAGAACGTCACCTTGCGCGGGCTGCCTCCGGATGCCGGCGCCATGATGCCTGGCATGGTACTCACGCTGGTGCTGCTACCGTTCAGCTACCTCTATTTCAAACGTGCCGAGTCATTTTTCGCCGATGTCATATGACTACACGACTTCCATCTTGCCGCGTTCGAGACATGAGGGGTCTGGCAACCCGATTAAGTTGCACCGAATAACCCGCTGATTCTTCCCTATACGACGCAGCCCGCAAATCTTCTCCAACATGCCCATCATCGAAGTCAACCATGTATCCAAAGAGTACAAGCTTGGGCAACTGACAAGCCTGAAGCAGACGATACTCAATCAGATCAACCGAATTAGCGGGCGTCCCGTGGAGAAGCGCAAGCCGTTCAAGGCGCTGGACGACATCAATTTCTCGGTTGAACCGGGCGAGGTGCTCGGCATCATTGGCCATAACGGTGCCGGTAAAAGCACGCTGCTGAAATTGCTTGCGAATATTGCCAAACCCTCCAGCGGCAACATCCAGGTTCACGGCAAGGTTGCACCGCTGATCGAGGTGGGGGCGGGTCTGGTTGCGGACCTGACCGGACGAGAAAACATATTCATTAATGGCGCAATTCTCGGTATCCCGAAAAAAGAAATCGAGCGCAAATTCGACGAAATAGTTGCATTTGCGGAACTGGAGGAGTTCATTGACACGCCAATCAAGCGTTACAGTTCCGGAATGCAGGTCAGACTGGGTTTTTCTATTGCCACCAGTGTTGAATCAGATATTCTCATCGTGGATGAAGTACTGGCGGTGGGTGATCTGGCATTTCAGCGAAAATGCTTTGATCGAATGGAAGACATGATTCGGCGCAAGGGCAAAACCGTTTTGCTGGTCAGCCACAACATTCGTCAGGTCGAGCGTCTTTGCAGTCGCGTCATCTTGCTCGATCACGGCGCCCAGGCCATGAATGGGAACCCCTATACGGTGTGCAACGATTTTATCAATCGTTCCACCGAGCGAATTATTGAGGCACAAGGTGGCGTTCTCCGTCGTGAGCATGCAATTACCGACGATCTCGACTTGCTGAATATTGAATTAACCAATGCGGAAGGAGTGGTCACGGAAGATGCGGAGTGTCTAAAACCGTTGACCCTGACTCTGACCATCCAGGTAAAGTCGCCGCTACGCCGAATCGCGTATTATTTCGGCATTCACACCACCGATTTTGTATATCTCACCAACAATAATACCGGCTACGATTTGCGTGATTTCGAGGTCGGAACCCACACCATCTCTCTGACCTACACAAGTCTGACCTTGTTGCCCGGGGTTTACAGCATCCTGCTCTGGATTGGCACGCCTGAGGGCAAGGTTTCTTATTATGTCGAGAACCTTCGCCGTTTCCGGGTTTCTTCGCAGGAATTCGAAATTTCCCGGCAGCGGGATCAAGCCATATTTTATATGGCAGGAAACTGGAATATACCTACCGGTAGCGCGAGTGAGGCGGGTGGCCAGTCCCACGCCATAGCCGATGCCACATAACTCGACATGGCTCTTTTGGAGCCGCCCCGTAGGGTGAAACCGCAGCTTGGCATCCTACGTTCTACGTTCCTGGTTGTTTCACAGTAACTCATGAGATGGATGAATGTTTTTTTATTGCGGCAGGGAGATCGCCGCATTGATGGCTGAATCGTCGGTTGACGCTCGGCATTCACCTGGCCCGAAAATGTACCTATGAATCCATTATCCGCAATCATGAAGACTTTGAAACGAATCGCCTTGTCGTTGGCAACCTCGGTCATCAGACACTTGTATTCCGACGAGCGCGCCCAGTTTGTTGGCAATGTCGCTCGGCCGTCGGAACTGGCCAGGATCGTTGCACGCCTGCCGCTTGCCGAGCGAATCAGCTTTATCCACGAGATATTGCCGCTCGATCAATACGTGCCCGCGCTCGACAGGCAGACGCGCTACCAATTGCTGGCCAAATGCTCCGAATCGTTATCTGTCGAAAGCATTCGTGTGTCCTCACGCCTGGGTTCCTATGAGGGCAGCCCTCTGGACAAGATCATTACGGCAAGTTATTGCATCAACGGAACCTGGGCGCCGAAGCTGCAAGCTATATTGGCAAAGCTTTTTCCCGATGGTAATGGCAGCTTTCTCGACATAGGCGCGAATATCGGTCTGACCTGTATTCCGATAGCCAGAGCGCGCCGGGTCAATTGTTATGTTTTTGAGCCCGGTCCGGAGAACTATCGCATGTTGCTGCGCAATATAGACGCCAATGACGTGAGTGCCTTCGTCCATGCAAAACAGCTCGCCCTGTATTCCGAGGCAGGCGTAATGAATTTCGAACTTTCCAGTGTTAATTTCGGCGACCACCGCTTGCGCGACAAGAATGCAACCGTATCGGTCGGTGACCTCTTCGCGGAGGGTGGCCGGAATGTAATCGAAGTGAAGACTATCCGTCTGGATGACGCAATCAGTGTCGATTCTCTGACTCATCCCGTTATCATGAAAATTGACACCCAGGGTGCCGAGGTGCATGTGCTTGACGGTGCAGCAAAGACGCTTGAGCAGACCGATGTCATTATCTGTGAGGTGTCGCCCTACCACTTGGCGAGAATGGGACACACGGTGGAGATGTTGCTTGATCGCTTGACTGCATTCAAGTACGCAGCCATTGTTCAGTTCGACGAACTTCTGCATGACCATAATAACGATCAATACAATTCCATCGAGCCGATAGCTGGGGAAATGGGGGTTGTGCGTCAGCGGATACTCGAATTGTCGGTCAATACATCGCCTGATAATTACTTCGATGTTGTATTTTCCCGGCGTCCCTTTGCCGAACTGATTTCCCCGAAGCCGCCAGGCTAGTTTCCGTCTTTAGAGACAGGGTGGTTTCATCTCGATTCAGCGCCGTAGGGCGGAAAAGCGGCCTCATCGCGCCTTCCGCCGGGGTTTGTCGGAAGGCGCCGGCATGAAGACGCCGGCTTTTCCGACCTACGGGCTGGGGAGATTGTTTCGGGCGTAGTCGAGGGGAACTCGACATGGCGCCTATCGCGCCGCCCCGTCGCATGAAACAGCGCCGTAGGGCGGAAAAGCGGCCTCATCGCGCCTTCCGCCGGGGTTTGTCGGAAGGCGCCGGCATGAAGACGCCGGCTTTTCCGACCTACGGGCTGATCGAGCCCTTGCCTACTC
>JAUYFQ010000168.1 GCA_030690895.1 Sulfuricellaceae bacterium | reverse complement strand
ACACTCGAAATTGGGCGCCCATCGGCGCCGTGACGCTTAACCCCGAACGCGACTCCATCATAAAAACGCATTTGGCGGATAACCATATTCAGCCGTTGGCTGCATGAACGAGGCGACAACTATCTTGACACGCGCCGGCTTTCAGCTATCAGCTTTCAGCTTTCAGCTATCAGCTTTCAGCTATCAGCTTTCAGCTATCAGCTTTCAGCTATCAGCTATCAGTGGTTTTGTGGGCGCGTAGCGCCCTGCTTTTTGCTGACGGCTGAAAGCTGTTAGCTGTTAGCTGTTAGCTGCTTTAAGCGTTATCGAGCAACAGCACTTCAATCATCTGCCCCGCCGCTGTGGCGGCCTGCAAGGCGATGGCGGTTTTCGCGCCGGCGGTCACCCAGGGGATGGCTTTGCCGGAGGCGTCCGACTTGAGCGTCGCGCCTATGGCCACCGCCGCGCCGGATTCGACAATGGCCGAGCCCTTGACATCCACCGGAATCTTTCCGCCCGTCAAGCCGCTGCTACGCGCCACGCCGATACAGACGGCGTCAGCGCCTGCCTGTACGCCCGCTGGCGTTACGAAACGGTTTGCCGTCACATCGCCAGTCAGGGTGATGGGCAAGGTTAAAAGCGGGGAAAACTGGGTCATGATTTATCTCCAATTAAAAAGCCGCATCGCGGCACAGCATTCCCTCTCCCCATGGGGGAGGGTAGGGTGGGGGAAAACAAGCGAGGTGAAACGTCCATCCGGCTACGCCTCCCCTCGCTTGTTGGAAATCTCCGCCACGGCTGCGGCGAAGGTGATGTTCTTTTCTTTGGCCAGCAGCTTGGCGCGCTTGAACAGGCCGGCCTGAGACTTATCCTCGGAAAACCCGGCGGGCGCGGCAAAGACCGGGGCCTCGTCCAGCTCGCCCTGCCCCGCCGAGCGCTCGGCAAAATCGACTTGCACCGGCAAGCGCCCCAGCCACTCGCGCAGCCAGGTGTTGCTGGTCATCGAAACCGCCTGTCCTGAGCCTGTCGAAGGGTTGGCGAACGCGATCACGTCATCCTCCCCCGCGCTTTCCATGAAAGCGCACAGGGCGCTTTGGTCAACAGGCAGGACGCGCCCGCTGCTCACCAGGCTGCCGACAAAAGACGCAATCTCATTGCGCCGGGCCGTGGTTTCGATCTCGACCAGACGGGTTTGCGCCTCGGCAAATTCAGTCTCTCTGGTTTTAAGCCCGGCGAGCTGCTGCGCCAGCGCGGCGTTTTCGGCTTCCAGCTCGGTCAGGCGCTCATTAGAGGCCCCCTCTCCTTTATGCCCTTCAGGGTACTTCGGGGGAGGGTTGGCCTGTCCTGAGCCTGTCGAGGGGGGGTGGGGGTTCGACATGGGGGGTTCTCCTTCAGGTAAATTCAGGGATGGTGTTTCGGGTGTTTCTGAGAATTCAATCGTAACCAGACGGTGCGCTGAGTCCATCGAAGCGTCGTCTTCCAGCGCGTATTCAACTGGCGTCAAACCCGGCACTGCGGGTGCGGCTGCGCCGAGGAAGCCGATATGCTTGAGATACCACACGCCTGGAACCGGGTTACGCGGATGGGCGGGGGGGAAGAATGCGCCGGACACTTTTTTGAAACGCCCGTCGCGCACCATGTCGGCGAACTGAGGCTCGATCTGGTTGGCGCTGGCATAAAGTTCGGCGCCCTTGTCCTCGATGCCGGATACCCAGCCATAGGCAGGCGCATCCACGGCAGGATGTCCCACCACGATGGGCGCCTGGTACACAGCGGGGTCATAGGCTTGCGCGCAGGCGCTCAGGTCAGCAGCAGAAAATTCCAGCACCTGGCCGGACATGGCGGTATGCCGTCCGGGGCGGAAGAAATGAATGGGGGGGAATGATTTTTCGTTCATGCCGCCCATGATGGCGGCCTTGATGCTGGCGGTTAAGGCTGAACGGCTTCAGCCATGAAAAACAGGTTGCGGATGGAATGACTGTTTAACCGCCCGTTACGGCGATTCTAGCAAGAGCATGGGGGCTTGTCACACCCGGCCACAGATACCCCCGTTAACCTACCGTTAAATCGGCTGCAAACGTGCTTTTTGTTCTGGTATGATAACCGGCATGACATCAATCGCCTTCGATACCCTAAAATTTGCCGAGCGGCTGGAAAAGGCCGGGCTCACCCGCGAGCAGGCATCGGCGATTGCCGAGGCGCAAAAAGAAGCCTTCGCCGAGGCGCTCGATTCCATGCTGGCGGCCAAGGCCGGCATCGCCGTGCTCGACGCTAAAATAGACAAGCTGTCATGGATGCTGGGCATCCTGATCGCCATCGCCATCGCCAACTTTGCCAAGCAGTTCTTTTAAGGCGTTCCCAGATACCGCTCCACCGTCTCCAGAATCGACCTTCGATCCGCGTCTGAAATCCCCAGAAACGGCCTGGCCGGAATATCGCCCCAGGGCGCTTTTCCGAACTCGCGAGCCTTTGCGCCGAACTGCTGCACGGCGGCGTATTTCTGCGGGCTGCCAATTAGCAGTGTGCGACCGCCGTCCACGATCCGATAGTTGATGGTGGTGGAGAGGCTTTTCGATTCTCCGACCAGGGGCTTCTTGGCGCCCGCCCTGGCCGCGCCTTTTTTGGACAGGCCGCCCAATCCTGACAATCGCCCTTGTCGTTTGCCCCCTCTCCCGCCGGGGGAGGGTTGGGGAGGGGGAAAATTGCCCTTGGTCAGGCCGAGGTAGCGCAGGATGGTAGTTTCGCTGTTGCCCGCCCAGCGCTGCCCGTCCGGCCCGGTCGAGGTGGAGAAGCGGCGCAGGGTGGATTCTCTCAGATCCTCGCCGATCTGCCTCAGTGCGGGCGACAGGTCGCCGGTTTTACGCGCAAGCGCTTGGAGCGCGGACAGCACGTCCTTGTCGTCTACTTCAATTGATAGCAGGGCCATAAGCGGGGATCCTTGTGTCAAACATGCTGGCTAAAACCTCGCAGCGAACAGCCGCCCTTACGGTCAATACGGAAGGGTGCCAGAAACCCGGATCTGGCTGAGTGAGAATGACCGAGATGCGAGCCGGTCACGGCGTGTTCAAGAGGGTTTTCCGGGTGAACCCTCACCACCTGCCTGCTTTCCATTTTTCAATCGCCGAATCCAGCTCGTAGGGTGCAATAAGCGTAGCGCATTGCACCGGATGACTACGGCGCAATGCCCGTTGGTTATTGCGCCCTACTCGCTACTTCGGGACACAATGGACACAATGGTGTCAGACTCGATTGCCGAACACGTAATCAGCGCCAGGAACGATTTGGATACCCAGTTTATCGGCGCGATCTAGCAGAATAAGGCGCAATTCTTCCGGCAGGTCTTCGAGATTTGTACTTTCCAGTTGCATCCGCAATACCAGCGGGAAGTCTTCGTCACTCACTTCTGAAAACATCGCTGCGTAATCTTCGCTCATGATTCCTCCATTTTAATCAATGTCACCTTGCCATTCGTTTCCACAGCAGTGACGCGATAAGACAAACCGCTAGGCATCAGCACTTCTTTCTCTTTTGGCTTGTTGCTCACAAAAGAGATTCTACGCCCTGTTTTCGATTGAATCTCGAACTGATAATTGCCTTTGAACCCCTTCGTCTCACCTGTTGAGATGAATTCTTCAAGCGTTACCGTTTTCCCCGTGACAAACTTTTCCAGACTGTCTGGCGGCATCCATGATGTACCACGCTTTACCTTTCCGATATAAGGGGGGAGCTTGGCAAGCGCGGCGTTAATCATTTCTATTGCGGGTTGCGTGAAAGCGGTTTGCTCTATGGTTTCCACCCCTCTAAGCGCGCGATTTATCCAAAGGTAATGCGCAAAAGTGCTGTCTGTAGTGTACAGATGCAGCGCTACCAACTCGGCATCGGATAGGCCATAAGCGCCCTCTCCTGATTTCCTTGCCAGATTCTGAGCGTCTTTTACCCGCTCGGGATAATCTCGCACCGTTTTTATAAACGCCGCTTCGCGGGCGGCCTGATTGTATTTGTTAATGTCAGCGGTCAGCGCCCTGGCAATGGCCGCCGGATACTTGACCAGCTTGTCCTGAACCATCTGGCGCAACGGCATATCCGCATTCGCGCCCGGCGCATAGTCCCATCCCTTGTCGATCCCCGGCAGGTTGCCTACGCTGTCGCGTTTGTCCCAGTCTTCCGGTGGTTCGGTGGCATCGCCATTCACCCCCTCCCCAACCCCTCCCCCGGAGGGAGAGGGGTTAACGACCGCCATGACGCGACAGCGGCATCCCCAGCCGTTGGGCGGGAAATGGGTTTTCCAGAAAGGGTGGTCGTGCGGCAGGGTCAAGCCACGGTCTCCCCAGGCCTTGTGGTGCGGGCGCGGGGATAACACCGAATCGTTATGAATGTAACGCCAGTAAGGCCGCGCCTTGAGCAGCCCGGGGTCGTTGAGCTGCTGCCAGCGTCCGGCGGCATGGCTGCTGGCCACGTTGGTTTGATAGATCACTTTGGTGCGCCAGGCTTCGCCCGCCTTCGTGCCTTCGCCCGTCCAGCCGGTCCAGCCGTGCTTGCCCGCAATGGACTTGAATTTCTTGCGGAAGTCTTGCAGGGTGTCGCCGCCTGCGATGGCGCCGTCCACCGCCTGACGAAGGTCATCGAGCAGATCGGCATTCATCGCCCCGGCAACCATGAAAGCGCGGTCGTGGGCGGACTTGAGAATGTCGTCCCAACGCGCCGTCGGCAGGTTGAGCTTCTTGCGGAAGAACTCGATCTGCTCCTGGAAGGGAAGGCGAATGCGGTCAATCATGGCAATCGCCTTTGTCCATTGCCCCTCCCCCTCCGGGGGAGGGTTGGGGAGAGGGAGAGCCATCCGGTGATGAGTAAGCCGCAATGAGCAATGGGGGGATGGTTTTACCCATTATCCATTCCTTCTTTCCCATGACCTGTGGTCGCCGTTTCATCAACCACCTCGCTCATGCCGGACAAATGCGCTGCCGCGAAGGCCGCGCTCATGGCGGCGACCATGCCGTTGCGGTCCATGTCCGGGTAGGCGGCAATCAGGCGGGCGCGAAATTCTTCCAGGCTATCCGCGCCGTCAAGCATGGCCTGGATGGATTCCAGCCAGGTGGCGGTCTGGTCGTCCATGGCCGCCTGACCCTGTAAGTCCGGGGTATCGGCAAAGGCGGCCTGCACTGCGCTTTCAGCCTTCAGCTTGTCAGCTTTCAGCAGAACAGGTTTAGCTGATGGCTGATCGCTGATGGCTGTCTGCTGTCTCTCTTCCCACTCCCCGCCATACACGTCCTTGATATGCGCCATGGCCGGTTTGAATCCCCAGGCCTGGATTTTATCTTCGCGCTCGGATCGGGCATTGAGGTCTTCTTCTTCCTCCATGTTGCGCCATACCTGTGGCAGCGCTGCGCCAGGGAAGTTGTATTCGGTGAGCCATTTGACCACCGTGGCGTTAAAGCTCATGCAAATCAGGTCGGCGTCGGCTTTGACGATGTCTTCGCGCACCTCGCCTTGCTCCTTGTCGTTGCCAAGCTTGCCTGGTGTGCCCTGGGTGCTGGCGGTCTGGCCGATGGAGACCACCAGAATGGCGGCATTGAGCAGGCTGACGAAGGCGGCATGGTCCGCCGTGCCGCCGCGTGTGGCTTCCAGCAGTTTGGCTTCCATGCCTTCCGGCAGGATGATGGCAGAATCGCGCTGGATGGCTTGCAGGGCGGACAGCAGGCGGCTCTGGTCGGCCTGGCTGGTGCCGGGCGGAAAATGCCCCAGCCCGGTCGGTGTGCCAAACTTCTCCAGGAACACCGCCCAGAACTTCATCCCGTTGCGCTTGAGCCACACCGGCCAGTAGAGCCAGTGCGCGAGACCCAGCCCATAAGGCGCGTCGTCGTGGTCTGCGCCGGTGGCGAAGTGCCAGAACTTGGCGTCAGGCAGCAGCTCGCCCTGCGGGCTGGCGAGCGTTTTCAGGCGCAGGCGCATGGCGCCGTCGTAGCCGAAGCGGCGGCGGTCGCGTACCTTGATGTCCTTGATCCCTACCCGGTTGCCTTGCGGCTCCCATAGCACCTCGGCCACCGCATGGCCATAGAACACGCCATACAGCATTTTTTCGGTAATCGCGTCCCAGCGCAGCGCTTTGAGCTGCTCGGATAGAAAGTCCGCCGCCGCCTTGTCGATAGCGCGCTTGCCGCCTGGCTTGACTTCCCACGGCCTGGCAATCACGGCGCGAAAGCGTTGTTCCAGCGCGGCCTTGACATGGTCGTCGCGCAGCACTTCGCGGTAGATCGTGTAATCCCCGCCGCCGCGTTGCATCAATACGCTGTCGTCTGGCAACTCCAGGCGCAAGGGGTCTGTCATGCCGCGCGTGATGTCGCGTCCGTCCAGGGTAGTGGCGATTTCCTGTTTTTCGATTTTCATATAAAACCCTTGTAGGGGCGAATTCATTCGCCCGTTATCAGATCGGGCGAATAAATTCGCCCCTACAGATACCCTTGCAAATCTTGCGCCCCGGCCAGCGTTCCCCAACCAGAGTTTGTTATTTCCGCCCCGCTCGACCCGATCCGCGCTCCGGCTGATTGCGCTTGCCCGATCAGGCCGCCGGTGGTGGCCGCCATCCACAGCATGTGCAGCGCGTCCGGCCCGTCGTCATGATCCGCCTTGGGGAAGTGCCTCAACTGGTCGATCAGGGTGGTTTGAGAAGGGTGCAGCTTGATCAGGCCATTGGCCATGTGCGGTTGCAGGGTTTCGATGCGCAGCAGCTTGTCGGTGGCCGGGGTGACGGCGCGCGCCGGGACGGGGCGTCCCCGTTGGGCGCTGCGCTTGACCAGCTCGGTGCGGAAGAACTCCTGGAACTGAACCGCCTCCACCACCCACAGCGCGCAGTGCCATTTATCGTGCAAACTGATCACGTCTTCGATGATGCGGTCGGGCAGGCGCTTTTTGACCGGCGCTTCCACCACGTAGAGGATCCCGGCACTGCGATCCAGCCCGCCCACCAGCAGCGCGGAGGGGTCGCGCGAGCCGCCGTGCTTGCCCAGGCTGGGGTCGCAAGCGCCGAAGTAAATCAGGTTGGGCGGTAGTTCGGTCCAGAAACATCCCCCACCCTGCCCTCTCCCGAGGGGAGAGGGTTCTAGCAGCGCGGCAAAGGGGGCATCGTCGCTCGATACCGGGTCGTTCTGCTGCTCCGAATCGAAAGCGGCGCGGCCATCGCGGGCGCGCTTGACCATCAGCTTGTAGAGCGGCTGGCCGTCTGGCCAGCAGACAATTGATCCGGCTTCCATGGGGTGTGTAGGAGGCCCGCCCTCGGGCCGAGATGGTCGCGGCGAGGGCGCCGCTCCTACATCATCATAGAACGCTTGCGCGGCGGCTTCGCCCTCATCGCGCAGGATGCCTTCCCAGCGCTCCCACAAATACATGTTGTCCGGCCAGCGTTCGATGGACTTGAATTTCTTGCTTGACCACAGCGGGTTATTCAGCAGGCGGTTCAGCACCGAGTCGTAATGCAGGATGGTGCCGATGATGATCACGTCCATGCTGTCGTCGGCTGGGCCGAGGGACAGCACGGTCTTGGTGAGCCAGGATTGCAGCTTGTCGCGCTGCTCCGGGCTGCGCACGTTCTCGTCGTTTTCCAGATCGTCGCCGATCACCAGGTCGGGCCGGTGCGGGCCGTGGCGCAGGCCGCGCATGCGCTTGCCGGAGCCGAATACCTGTACCTTGGCGTCGTTTTTGGTGACGATGCTGCCGGTCTGCCATACCCGGCCTGGGCCGGTGGCTTCGGGGAAGTCCATCGAGAGGCGCGGGTTGTATTCCAGCTCGGCCTTGATGGATTCGAGCATGGGCAGCGCCTGGTCGAGCGCGTCCATGATGATGACGGGGTATTTCTTGCGCCCGGTGACCAGGCACCAGATCACGAATATCTGCGTGACCAGGGTGGACTTGGCATTGCCGCGCGGCGCGGCGATGGCTTCATGGCGACCGGAATGGCCTGTAGGAGGCCCGCCATCGGGCCGATAATCTCGCGGCGAGGGCACCGCTCCTACAATCTCGGGCAGGCGTGAATAAAGGTAGGAATGTAACGCCGCCTCGCCGTGTTTAACGTAGTGGGGGAAATAGGTCTTGGCGAAGTAGCGGTAGTCGCGCATGGCCACGGCGCGGCGATCCGCCAGCGCCTGCGGGTCGGGGCTGAATCCGTCCACCTCGGATTCGATGTTGCGGCGCAAGGTGGCGGCAATGTCGGCCAGGCCCTTGAGCAGCTCGCGGTGGGATGTTTTAGCCATGTCGCTTCACTCCAGTAGGAGGCCCGCCCCCGGGCCGATAAAATCGCGGCGAGGGCGCCGCTCCTACAGTCATAGGAGCGTCTCCCCGAAGGCTTGCAGGCTTTCTACCAGCGCCAGGGCGCTGGCGGGATATTTGGCACGGGCGAACTCGGCGTAGCGTTTGAGGGTGTCGAGGCGGATGGCGTGGGCGTCCGCCTCCGGGGCGAAGCGCGACATGCTGGAGCCGATCTTGTTCAGGCTGTCGGACAGGCTGGCCATGAGCTTGACGCGCGTCTCCGCGCCCATGTCCGGGTCGGCTTCCACCGCTTTCAGGCTGGATTCCGCCTGGGTCAGCGCGGCGGCCAGGATGCGCCGGAACATGGTTTCCATATCGCCGCCGGTGAGCATGGCCAGCTCGCGCAGCTTGTCCCAGTCCTCGCCCTCTTTTTTGGCGGCGCGTTTCCAGTTATTGGCGGTGGCCAGCGGAACGCCTACCACTTGCGCGGCAGCCTCCAGGGTGAGGCGCTCGCTGATGTAGGCGCGGCGCAACGCGGCGCGGGTTTCGTCGGCGTGTGCCAATTCAAATATCCTTATACGTTTGTCCCTTCCCCTTCAAGGGGAAGGTTAGGATGGGGATGGGTTGAATGCGCAGCATTACAGCTCTCCCGGTTCTGGCCGGCGCACGCCGGGCGCCTGGGCGCGGCCCAGCACGATGTCCAGTCCGCGATCGGTCAGGCGGACATGATCCAGCTCCAGCATATCCAATAGGCCTATTTCGTCCAGCCAGGCGATTTCCGCCCGGATCAGGTCGAGACTGACGGCGCAACCCACGCCTTCCACCGTGGCGCGCAAGGCGCGGTGCGAGAGCGTGTAGGCGGGCGCAAGCGACAATGCCGCGAGGATGGCGCGGCGGCGGTCGGCTTCGGCGTAGCGGTTGGCCGGGCTCATTGCTTACCCCCATTCAGTAAATGCTGGTGAATCAGCCCCAGCGTTGTCTTGATGCCGCTCATTTCTCCGGACAGGGTATGCACGGCCTTCGAGACTTCGTTGATGCGCTCGTGGAGGTCGCTAAGGTCTTCGTGGCTGGGCAGCATTTCGATGCGCGACTCGACCCTTGACAGGCGCATGGCGTGGTTGTCCATCCGCCCATCCAGATCGGTTTCCAGCGTGTCGATGCGGCGCTGGGTAACGTCGTTATGGCGCTCCCAGAACAAATAGGCGCCGATGCCCATGTTGATGACGGTGATGGCGGTTTTCCACCAGAAGTCCGCTGCCATGTAGTCCATTTATAGCCTCATTAGTTTTTGTTGTTCGCGCCGCTGCTGGCAATGCGTGCAAAACAGCACGCCCGGAATAGCCGCCCGCCGCGCCTCCGGGATCTCGTCGCCGCAGCTCGTATCGGTGCAGTATTTTGCCGAATGCGCAACCGGCAGCGTCATGATGGTGCGGCGCTGGATGCGCTCGTATTCGTCCAGCTCAAAGGCCTGGGCCTGGTCTTCGTTATTCATATTCAGCTTTCAGTTTTCAGCAGAACCGGTTTGGCTGACAGCTGATAGCTGACCGCTGACGGCTCCCCGGTGCCAGTCGATCAGCGTATTGAGCTGCTGCGCCCAGGCGTGACATTCGCCGTAGTTTTCAGCGACGGTGGCGGCGACGGCAGCGAGATCAACCCCGCTGGGCGCGTCAATAGCGAGGCCGGGGGCTGCGGGCAGACTGTTGGCGGCGGCAGCGTCGTGCAGGCGGACAAAGCCGAGAGGGATAGGGCAACGGCTGATGGATAGCGGCGTGACATAGTGATTGACCTCGCGGGTGATGGTTTTTGTAACGGTGCGGGTTTGGGTTTTAACGCTTTCGAGCTGGGCGGCCAGGGCGTCGCCGCGCTTGATTTCAGCGCGATATTGGGCACTGGCGGCGCGCTCGGCTTCGAGCTGCCTGGCAGCGTGCTTGTTGTCGGCATGGCGCGCGCCGGTACGGTAGCCGCCAGCGAAAAACAGCAGGCAGACCAGCAGCACGACCAGAATTTTTTCAGCGATGCCCATTGCCTTCTCCTGTAGGAGGCCCGCCCTCGGGCCGATTTAATCGCGGCGAGGGCGCCGCTCCTACACATTGGCGATATTCGGATTCGCGGCGTTTGGCCAGCCCGCCACACAGGCGTGCGTGCTCAAGGGCAGCGCAGTTCTTGCCCTTGTACCAGGCCCAGCGCATGATTTCACCGCAGGCGCCGGGGTAGTCTTCGGCGTTGAGTTTTCTGACCAGGCTGGAATGGCAGAAGGCTGTCGGGCCGATGTTGTAGGCCAGGCTGGCATAGGCGTCGTATTCGTGCTGGTGCAAAGGGACGGTGACGCATTTTTTCAGCGCACCTTCATATTTCTGGATGTCCTGCATGGCGCGCGCCAGCGCCTGTGGCGGGGTGGTGGTGTCGCCCATCCTGACGCCGCCGGTGGTGCCGAAGCCGATGGTGGGGACATCGCCCTTGACGGGAATGATGGCCTTGTCGCTGTAGCCTTCATGGGACACGATGCCCACCAGGGCAGCGGCGGATAGGGAAAGGCCAGCGATGGCGGCGCGCTTGCTCATGGCCTGTACCGCCCGAACACGCAGGCGTCACCAGCCCATAAAAACCGCGCGCGCGTTTCCAGCGCGGGCGCAGCCTTGCAATAGCCGTAGCCCTCAAGCCGGGAGGGCTCGAAGTTAATACAGGTGGCGCATGTTTCTTTAGGGAGGGTCATGCGCCCATGCTACGCATGGGCAGGGAGTGGGTTAAGGATGAAGCCGTTCAGTGGGTGCGGTGTAAATAGAGCGCGCTAGAACAAAACGCCCTGTTCAACCTTGTCAGCCGCGCTGCAATCGGTTTTTTTCAGGATGACCCAGATCTGCCGGTCGCATAGCCGGTATTTCTGCACCAGCTCGTTGACGCCAGTGCCTGCGCTATAGTCCGCTACGATGGCCCGGTCGCGGACGCGGCGGATCGCCGTGGCGGCCATGGGGAGATAGATCGAGGTGCCGCCGAAACATTCAAGCAAACGGTCAGTGGCGGCGCGCCCGATGACTTCAGTCAGGCGCTCGCCGGTGACGCTGTCCGCGTGTCTGGGCATGTCGTAGGTGATTCCGCCAAAGGTTTCTGCCAGGCGAATCGCCGCCTCCCAGCCGATCAGTTCGACAAGGTGGCGAAGCGATTCAGGCAGATCACTCAGGCGCATGGCGTTTCTTGAATCGAATCGTGCGCTCCAGGGAGCTGGATATATCGCGGAGGCGCTCGACTGATAGCAGCTCGAAGGCGCTTGCCTCGTGCTTCCAGTTTTTTTCCCAGATGCCATAGGCGTAATCCCAGCCTTTGCCCAGCTCGCCCAACTGCCAGCCGATCTTGCGCTCGATGGCGGTTTTGTTCTCGGCCAGCGCTTTGTGCGCCTGGTTGGGCTGTTTGCCCACTGGCTTGAAACCGAGCAGGACGAACTGGCTGAACAGGGCGTCCAGCTCGAAGCGGCTTAACTCGGTGGCGCTGCGCTTTTTGAATTTGTTGAACAGCAGGTCGCGATATTCGTCTTCGCTCATACCGACGGCCTTGCGGGCGATGGCGATTTTGGCGTACATCTTGCAGCGCATGATCTCGGCAACGGTTTTCATGGTTTTCCTTGGCAAGGGTAGGAGGCACGCCCTCGTGCCGATAAAATCGCTTGGTAATGGTAGGAGGCACGCCCTCGTGCCGATAAAATCGCGGCGGGGGCGCCGCTCCTACAGGAGGTCATGAAGGCAGCCCTTGCAGCACTTCGGATTCGGGCAGCCACCAGAAAACTTCAAGGTTCGGCTTTTTATCCTCTTCCTCGCTTAAGAATTCGCGCCCGCGACGGATATACAGGCTGCCAGTCAGGGCGTAGCCACACACCAGCTCATCGTCGCCATAGGCAATCAGGACGGACTCGATGCCGATGGACGGCGTGTCGGTGTTGATTCTCCAGCCCATATCAAGCCCCGATCCGGTAAAGAAAAACATTGCGGCCCCGGCGCTGGCAGCGGATGGCGACGCCGTTGGCGCGCAGCTCGGCGATGATGCTGTTGACGGCGCACACGTCGGCGGCGTGAACAATGTCGCGGGTGGAGTGCTCTTGCCCGTCGGACAGCACGGCCAGCACGCGTTGCAGGCGCTGGCTGGATTTGAGTTTGGCTGATTTCATGGTTCCTCCTGGTGTAGGGCGCAATAACCAACGGGCATTGCGCCGGATTCATGCGGTGCAATGCGCTACGCTTATTGCACCCTACGAAACTGATGGCTGTAATTTGTTTGGCTGCTCGTCAGTACCCGGCAACCATGCCGGGCAGACGGGATCATTTTGCCGGCATCGGCAAGATGATCCCGTTTCGCGGGTTAAACGTTTAGCGCATCCTTCAGCGCCTTGGCGGCCTTGAATGCGGGGGCGCGCCGGGCGGGGATGTCGATAGCTTCGCCGGTCGCGGGATTGCGGCCTTGTCGGGCGGGCTTGTCGATCACCGTCAGCTTGCCCAGGCCGGGCAGAATGGCTTCGCCGCCTTCATGCAGCGAGGCTAAAATCACGTCAGCAGCCGTTTTCAGCACGGCCTCGACGGCCTTTTTGCTCTCGCCGCTGATACTGGCGACCTTGAGGATGAGTTCGGATTGGTTCATTTGTTGCTCCTTTGGTTTTAGCTGTCAGCTGATCAGCGATCAGCTTTCAGTGGTTGTGCGGCGATGCCGCGTGGTTTAGCTGACAGCTGATAGCTGTATTTGCTGATCGCTGCTTTTTCTATGCCACCTCCTCCAGCGCCGTCTCAAACGGCACGATGACGAAATCCTCGCCCTGCTCGATCTTGACCCCGGCGATGCCGGACACGGCTTCCGGTTCGGCCAGCATGGCTTCCTTGTTGACTTCTTCCTTTGCCCGGATGAAGCGGATCAAGCCGAGGCGGCGCAGGGTGTCGAGTACCACTTCGGCGGCGCGGATGGTGACGCGCGGCGGGCGGGTGCGCCATTTGACTTCACCGGCTGGCAGGTTGGCATATTTGACCTTGCCGCCCTGGGTTAGCTGCTCGCGGTTGGCTTCGCACCAGGTGTGAACCCCTGCCGAGAGCTGCTCGATCTGCTCTTTATACGGCTGAGCTTGGGCTTCGTGGGACTCCTTGATGCCTGCCAGGACATCCTGCATATCGGCCTGGATGCGGGCGCGTTCGCGCTGGGCGATGCCGATTTTGCGGATGGCGTCGTTGGCCTCGTCGCGGCTTTGCGGGACGGGGTGCAGCGGGGCGGCTTGTTTGAGGCGGGTGGCGGTTTTTGCCATGGTGATGCTCCAGGTGGTTGACGGGGCGGGTGTTCGGTTTTGTAGGAGCGGCGCCATCGCCGCGATTTCATTCGCGGCGGGGCGCCGCTCCTACCCATCAGCGGCTTTGAAGAGCGCACGCATCTTCTTGATGTCTTTCTCCAGCATGTAGGGCTTGTGCCGCTCGGCGATCTTGATGCGTTCGTCGCGCAAGCTGGCCAGGCTGAATTTGCGCGCCACAACGCCCAGGTGCATGGCGCTGCTGGCGGGGGTGACGACAGCTGATAGCTGATCGCTGATGGCTGATTTTTCCTGGTTCATTTCCGCCACCCCGTCATGCATTCGCCCAGCAGGTTCAGCCCGGCGGTTTGCGCGTCTTTTCTGGCCTGGGTGATGTTTTGCCCAAACCCGCTCGTGCGCGCCCACAGCGAGCGGGCGCTGCGCTGCCCCGCTTTGCCGTAGAGCTTCCCGGCGGGTTCGATCCAGCCGCGCGCTTTCATGGCATTCAGGCTGGCGCGCGTGGTGTTTTCAGACAGGCCGCAGGCGCTCATCACGTCATTGAGCGTGAAGGGCTCAGGGAGCGCGGCCACGGCGGGTTGGGTGAGTTGCAGCGTGGGGGAGGGGTGGTTTGCCATTTCAGTGCCCCCTTTCTGTCCAGGTGATGGTGCAGCCTTCCAGGCCGAACTGCCCGCGCCGCTCGTAACCGCCGTCTTTGTGCTGCCAACTGTAGTGCGCGGCGCGACCGGCTTCGATTAGCTGCTGGCAGCGTGAGTTGGTCTGGATGGTGATGAGTGGCATGGCGGTGGCGAGGCTGACGGCGATCACGTCGAACCCGTCCCGCTTGAGCTGGATCAGGGCGCGCTTGGCCTGCGTGAGCCGGTCGAGCAGGATGTCGTTGTGGCTGTCCGCATGAGGCTGGCGGCGAACAACGTAGGGGGCGTAGACGGGTTGCATGAGGGTCGGGATCATGAGGTTTCTCCTTTATTAGCATTCAGCTTGTCAGCCTTCAGCAGCACCGGTTTGGCTGAAGGCTGAGTGCTGACTGCTGATGGCTTGTTGACACAGGTCTGGCACATGCGCCGCTGGGCGAGCGCGGAGGGGTCCCAGGTGGGCGTGGGGCCGGTGTTGGTGTCCTGGCAATAGCTGGCTTCGACTTCCGCGCCGAGGTAGGGACAGGCGATGCGGTCCAGGGTAGCGAGCACCTTGGTCAGCACGTGGACTGAGCTGGCTTTATATTCGCCGTTAAATACCAGCGAGGTGGTCGCACGGCTATATCCGATATGCCGGGCTGTCTTGGCTATGTCTGTGCGCTCGACTTCGGCGCGCAGCAGGCCCATGGCGCGCGTGCGTTCGGTTGCGGTGAGGGGGCTAGACATGGTCCATTTCCTCCGCCGCTTCGTCTGCGCCCGCCATCCACATGACCTGGTGCAGGTTGGGGTCGTAGATGGCTTTAAGGCGCGTGATCATGGGGGCGCGCGGGCCGCTGATGCGGCTTCTGACCGTGGACCAGATCGTGGGTTTTCCGCCGCGCCCGGTTCCTTTTCCTGGCTCGGCTGCCACCAGATAGCCCGCCTTGGCCAGCATCAGGCAGTAGGTCTTTGCCGTGGATGGATTGGCGCCGGAAATGTCGGCTATGGTCTGGGCGCTGAAGTTGTCCAACACGCTGATGGCGCCCCACATGGCTTCGTTGCCGCTGCCTTGTGTGACTTCGATGCCGTCGCGGCGTACGCGGGGGGCTTCGATACCGTTATCTTTTTCCAAACGATAGACAGAGTTAACGCCCCTGCCGCCCTGGCTGAGCGTCAGCAACCAGCCGCCGGCAACCAGGCACTTGATGTATTCGCGTACCGGCAGTATCTCGACCTTGCAGGCGCGGGACAGGCCGTCGGCGGTAAAGGTGCCCAGATCAGAACAAGCGCCTTCCACTATTGCCCCCTCTCCCCTCGCGGGAGAGGGGGTAGACAAAGCGCGGATGGCTTCCCAGATGCGCTGGCGCGGGCTTTTGCCGCCGGAGAGTTCGGTGATGGGTTTACGCGGCATGGTTGCCCCTCCTCGGTGGTTCGCCATCCTGCAAGGTACGGCTGCCCCATGCTGCGCGAGTAACGCTTTCCCAGCCTTGATCGGCGGCTTCGTCGTAGATGCGTCCGAGATTATTTGAGACGCGGCGCACGCTGCCCTTGGATAGCTTCACCAGGTGCTCCAGCATGTCGTCGGCGACGGTCACGCCGGCGCACTTGGCGCGCGCCAGTTCGCGGGCGTCGGCCAGGTTGACCGGCTCGGCGAGGAACCAGTCGAGGATGCGGCCGTGGAAGCGTTCCCATTGCTTGAGCTTGTGCGGCAGGGCTTCTTCTCCGATGATGAGGACGGCGGCCTTGCTGCCTTCGTACAGGCTGCGCACGGCTTCGACCAGGTTCTTGTCCACGCAGTAGTCGAATTCGTCGACGATGAGAATGCGGCGGCTGGTCTCCAGCTGGGACTTGATGGCGTCGGCCATGACGTTGATCTCGGGCCAGTATTCGCGCTTGTTCTCGCCCCGGCCCCGGTAGTAGAGCAGGCCCATGGCGCGCGACATGGCGACCAGCATGGTTTTCTTGGTCCAGAAATCGTCCGCCTGGACGTAATAGGAGGGGTGACGCGCCTTGACCCAGGCGGCGGAGATGCTTTTACCAAACCCGCTCGGGCCGCACAGCACGGCCAGGCCGGGGTCTAGCGGGCCACGGTTTTTTAGCCGCGCCACCGCGCGCTCGGCGATGGCGATGTTGGTGAGCTGCAGGATCGCGCCGCCGGGTTGAAGTTGAATGATGTTATCTGCCATAATGTTTGCTTCCTGTTGTTGTTTTACCGCTTTAACGGGGTTCGGTTGCAGCCGGCCCCTCCTCCACTACTTCCAGGGGATGACATCCCCTACCTGATCATTCATGCCTTCACGCAAGGATTTTTCGGCGCGCCATGAGGTGCAGCCGTGAAACTGCTTGTGCCAGCGGCGGTCTTCGCCCACTTCTATGTCGCCGGTGCGTGTATTTTCATCTTCCAGCTTGAGCCAGTATTCGTACTTTTCGGCGCGCGTCATTTGTCCGACCTTGCTGTGTCCCTGCCGGGTGGCGGGGTGTTCCACCACTTTCTGGGCGAGGCGGTTTTCTTCTTCGGCGAGGTAGGCGGCCATCGCGGCGCGGGCTTCTTCGATCAGTTTTTCCGCCTGGTCTGATGGCTTCGGCCCTTCATCCGCTCGCGCGGCCTGACCTGCCGCCGTAATACCGGCGGTGGTGTGGGTGGTGCCGGGCTGTTGCAGCAGGGAGACATTGGCCACTTCCTCGATCCGCTTGCGCATGATTTCGGCGTGGATATTCTTCACGTCTACCTTCTTGGCGACTTTTTTCAGCGCGGCTTTTTGCTCGCTGGTGTTCTTGTTTTGTATGGCCTTGGTCTCGCAGGCGATTTCGGCCAGCGACACGCCGGTCAGCTCGTGGTTTTGCGCGACACAGACAAACTCGCCCGCTGTGTCGAAGACGAATACCCGGCCCATGTCCGCCACGTCCTGGCTGACCTTGAGCCGGTCGCCGACCGCGTGCCGCCCGAGTTCCGGGCTGATGTACCAGGCTTTGTTGATGCGGATGCCTTTCTTTTGCAGCGAGAACCAGCCCTTGTTGCTGCCCGCCAGCGGGGCCAGCAGCACGTCCAGGGCGCGTTCGTCCTTGATGCGGGCGAGGGGCTTGTCCCACGCGGCTGTCATGGCGAAGGGGGTCATGCCGTCCAGGCCTGCATGCGGGTTATGGGCATAGACCTTGTCGCACCAGTTGTCGCAAAACTGCTGGAACTCTGCCGCATTCATGCTCACTTCGAGCACGCCATCCTTGTCGAACAGCCGCTCGGAAAACGAGGCGCGCGCTTCCAGTTCCTTGCGTTCGGCGACGTTGTGGCCGATGTAGCCCGGCAGCAGTTCGACCAGGTCGTGGTTGAATGAGCGGAACCCCCGTTCCACATGGGCTTTTTGCCAGCCTGAAAAGGGGGCGCAGTCCTCGCGCTCGCAGCCAATGGCGTCAAAAAACCGGTTGAGATAGTTGGATTGATAGTCCGCGCCGTTGTCGGCCTTGCGCCGCTGCGGCGTGCCCCAGTCGAGGATGGCGCGGCGCACCAGCGAGCCAATGGCAATCGACTTGCTGCTCTTGGAGACCACCATCTTGAAGCGCCGCGTCCAGATGTCCATGACGCCGATCACGTGGTAGCGCGTTGATCCGCTGGCGGCATCGGGGTCGAGCAGCAGGATGTCGCCGGGGGTGGAGTCCATCTCCCAGCGGTAGTTCGGGTGCGTGACATCACCGGCCAGATCGCCGAAGGCCAGCATTTGCTCGTTTTTCCATTTGTCCGGGTTGCGCAGCGCCAGATAGACGCTCCTGTGCTTCTTCTCCCACAGTTCGCGGAAGCGCCGCACGGAATCCACGCTGGGGTGGGCGATTAGACCGGCTTCATGCGCATCCGAAACCGTGGCGTTCACATCGGCCAGCACGTTGCCGAAGCGCGCGCAGATGGCGTCATGGATGTGCTTGTTGCTGAGGTGGGGGAATTCCACCAGCAGCCCGACCACCAGTTCCTTGATGGCGGGCTGGTCTTCGATCTTGCCGTGGCCGGCCTTGTCCTTGCCGTCCTTTTCGTCCAGCACCCCGGCCAGGCCGAGAGTGGCGAAGCCTTCGACCCAGCGCCGCAGGTTGCTGCCGCTGGTTTTCTGGATGACGGCGCGGGCTTCGCTGGATACCAGGCTGCCGCCGGTGGTGTTGTAGCTGGCGGAGAAGGTGTTGAGGGTCTTGTTGCCTTGCCTGATTTTTCTGGGCTTGTAGGCTTTTTTTCCGTTCGAACGGGGCGCTTGATCAAGGGGTGCCGTGGGCGTTTTCCCTTGCTGGGTGCTGAACCATTGATGGTAGGCCTGCACCACTTCCATGCGCCCCAGCATGCGCGCTACCTGGTTGTCGGTGAGCCGGGGCCAGCGCGCCATGATCTCCAGCCCGGCCACGCTGCGGGTGAGCTTGGCGTCACGCGCGGCGCTTTCCGCTTCTTCGCGCAACTGGCTGCCGATCAGGCGGCCAGCGCGGGCGTGTTCGGATAGGTCGGCCTTGGTGCCGATGCAGTCTTGTATCTGGCGGTGGGCGTTGAGGGCGTCCTGGAGGGGGGAGGGCAGGGCGGTGATTTCATACCAGCGCTTCTGGCCGCCGCGCGCCGGCTGTTCCTGGCAGCTCCAGCCTTCTTTATTGGCGCGCTTCGCTGCCTGCTGGGCGCTAACGCCCAGCGCCGCCGCGATGGTCTTGATATCGGCGTGGGTCATGGTTTGCGGGTTCATGCGCCGAACTCCGCATGAAAGAAGAAACTGCGATTGAATTGCTTAAACTTGCCACTCAGCTTTCCTGCGCCACCATCAGTCAGAACGTCCACAGCACCGGTATAAAATCCGCTGCCGATAAAGACGGTCAAGTTCAGAAAATATTCAAGGACTG
>JAUYFQ010000165.1 GCA_030690895.1 Sulfuricellaceae bacterium | reverse complement strand
GGGAGGAAAGCGGAGTTGTTCTGGGGTAGAATCAGTAACAGGGCGAGTACAAGTAGTCATTTTTTACGAATATGTTTTTTGATAACTCGTATTATATCAAATGCTTACTTTGTTATTCGCCCTGTTTGTGCAAAATTCGGGCTAAGGATATCGACACTGCCTGGTTCGATGAGGGCGAGAATATCCGCGTTGCGGATGCCTTCGTCGTGGATATTATGCTCAATGCTTGCGGTCAGACTTATGAAACCCTGAAACGGTATGCCGAGACGATTGATCTCGACGGGTTGCCGGTTCGCACACTCAGTCTGGAAGGATTGCTGCTGACAAAACAGACGATGCGGGACAAGGATGTATCAGACCGCGTTATTCTGGAACGCGCATTGGAAATTTACAGAAAAAATGCCGAATTAACCCCTTCAACAACGAAATAAACTATGAACTACTTATCTACTCGCGGTGGCATGCCACCCAAAACCTTTACCGAAATCCTGCTCGGTGGCCTTGCCACCGATGGCGGGCTGACGATTCCCGATGTTTATCCCCGCTTGAGCCGCGACGAACTTGCCGCCATGCGCGGCATGAATTATCGCGACCTGGCGTTCGAGGTGATACGCCGTTTTGCCGACGATATTCCTGCCGCTGACCTGCGGGCGATTGTCGATAAAACCTATACTGCCGAAGTCTTTCGCAGCGAGGATATTACGCCGCTCAGGACGCTGGAGCCTGGCTTGCATATTTTGGGTTTGTCAAATGGACCGACGCTGGCGTTCAAGGACGTGGCGATGCAGTTGCTGGGCAATCTGTTCGAATATGTGCTGGAAAAGGAGAATGCTGAGATCAATATTCTGGGCGCGACTTCCGGCGACACCGGTAGCGCGGCGGAGTACGCCATGTTGGGCAAGCAGCGTGTGAAAGTGTTCATGCTCTCGCCACTGGGGAAAATGAGTCCGTTCCAGACCGCGCAGATGTTTTCCCTGCAGGAACCCAATATTTTCAATATCGCCGTCAAGGGCGTATTTGACGATTGTCAGGACATCGTCTAGGCGGTTTCCAATGATCTTGATTTCAAGGCCAAACACAAGATTGGTGCGGTCAATTCGATCAACTGGGCGCGGGTTACGGCGCAGGTGGTGTACTACTTCAAGGCCTATTTCGCCCTGACTGCCAGCAATGACGAACAGGTGTCCTTTTCCGTCCCCTCCGGTAATTTCGGCAATGTCTGTGCCGGGCATATCGCCAGGGAGATGGGTTTGCCCATTCGCAAACTGGTGGTGGCAACCAATGAAAACGATGTGCTGGACGAGTTCTTCCGCACTGGCGTCTACCGGCCGCGTCCGGAAACCGCGCATACCAGCAGCCCGTCGATGGATATTTCCAAGGCTTCCAATTTCGAGCGCTTTGTTTATGATCTGGTGGGGCGCGATCCTGCCATCGTGAAAACCCTCTGGCAGCAAGTGGATGCGGGCGGCAGTTTCGATCTGTCCGCCACGCCGCATTTTGCCAAGGTACGGGATTTTGGTTTCGAGTCCGGCGTCAGCAGTCATGCCGACAGGCTGGAGACGATCAAGCTGGCCTGGCAGAAATATGGCACGATGATCGACACGCATACGGCCGATGGGCTGAAAGTGGGATTGGAGCGCCGCCAAGCCGGGATTCCCATGGTCTGCCTGGAAACCGCGCTGCCAGCCAAGTTCGAGGAAACCATACGCGAAGCCTTGGGGCGCGACCCGGAGCGTCCCGCCGATCTGGCCGACCTGGAAAGCCGCCCGCAGCGCTTCGAGGTGATGGATGCCGACGCGGAAGCGATCAAGCGTTTCATGCTGGAACATACGAAATAATGGCCAAGTAATGGCAGAAAAACTGGTCATCATGCTGCTGACCCCCGACCCGGATCATCCTCACACCTGTGGTACGCCGTTCTTCCAGGCCGCCTGTGCCGCTGCCATGGATGTCGAGGTGGAAGTGTACTTTGCCAGCCGCTCTGCACGGCTGCTGGTCAAGGGTGTGGCGGACAAAATTTATCCCAGTGAAAATGCTACAAGAAGCGTCTACGGTTTCATGCGGGATGCGGCGCAACTGGGGGCCAAGTATTTTGTCTGCGGCGGTGCGGTGGAAGGCTTGGGCGCGACGCGTGATGACTTGATACCCGAGTGCAGCGGTATCGCTGGTGTCACCGCTTATATTGGTCGCGTCATGGACGACGAATGGAAGTCCATCAGTTACTGAATCAACCCCGCGCAGCGAATTCCACTACGCACCGCCCCTTCTATCGTCGCGGGGTAATCACCCGCCGTGTAATCACCCGCCAACAGAAAATTGTCCAGATGGGTTAATTGCGCGGGTCGCTTGATGCCTGGCGTACAGGCGAAGGTGGCGCGTCTTTCCATGATGACCTTGTGCCAGCGGGGTGCCGGCAGGTCGAATATTTCCCTTAGTTCGCCAGCGATGACCGTCGCCAGCTGCTCTGGCGGCCAGTCCTGATAGGGGCCTTCCGCGCTGATGACGACAGCCAGCAAACCCTCAGTGCCATGCGTCTGACCTCGGTCGAAGACCCACTGACCCATGCCGCCACTTAAACCCAGCATCGCTTCCGGGAGTCGGGTTTGCGATGGGTATTGTAGATAAATTGTGGCGATGGGCTGATATTCCAGGGCCGTTAGCAGTGACTTTTCCGCTTCCAGTCCCGGCAAATTGTCCATTATTTTCAAGGCATGCTGTGGCGCCGTGGCACAAATCAAATGGCTGAAAACCTGGCTGCCTTCATCCCACGATAGTTCAAAACCCGCAGGGGTTTTTTCGACCCGTTTTACCCGTGTAGCAGTCTGAGCCACACCTCCGCCGTTTTGCACAAAACGTGCGGCTGAATCCGGAAACAGGGTAGTCAGATCAACTTGCGGGAGCAACATGTCGCTATCGTTGCGCGCATGGCTAAAGCTATCGCGCAGCACGTTCAGGAAAACCTGCGCAGAAGCCTTGGCGATCGGCGTATTCAGTGCCGACAGGCATAGGGGCTCCCACAGCAGACGGCAAATCTTTCCCTGTTGCCCGTAGCGTGCCAGCAAGGTGGCTACGCTGACATCCGTGTCCAGCCTGAAACCAGCAAAGCGCATGGCAAGGGCGAAGCGAAGGGCGCCGAATCGTTCTCGCCATGGCAGACCTTGTGCCATGAGCAGGCCAATCGCCAAATGCAACGGGGCAGGCAGGGCAGGGGGGGCGAGTGAAAATTGGCCTGGCACGGTGAGTGAGAGTGGTTTTCGCTGTAATGCCTTGTCAGGCGTGCCGACAAGTGTCATTAGTCGCAGTGTTTCGCGGTAAGCGCCGAGCATCAGATGTTGTCCATTATCCAGGCGCGTGCCGCGATAGTCCACACCCCGTGCTCGGCCTCCCAGTGTTTTTCCCGCTTCGAAGAGGGTGACGGGTAGGCCGCGTTCTACCAAGCTGACGGCGGCTGCAAGTCCAGCATATCCACCACCGATAATGGCAATCAAAACAATCGCCTCTTACCATTGTCCCCTCTCCCGCCACGCGGGAGAGGGTTGTCTCGCCCGTGTGAGCAGCTTTGCTGCCACTCGCGGCGGGGACACTCCTTGCGGGTGGGGAGGGGGAAAGCCGTTGCTGACGAGAGGGGGAAGCTCAGTTTTTCAGCCATGTCCGCCAGGCAATCCAGATTTTGCGCAGAGGCGGCAAGGAGATGCGCTGTTTCAGGACATGGCAGCCATCCGCTTCGATCTCATTCAGCAAGGTTTGATAAATGGCCGCCATGATCAGTCCGGGGCGTTGTGCTTTGCGATCCTGTGGCGGTAATTCGGCAAAAGCCTGGGTATAAAACTGGCGGGCGCGCTCGATCTGGAATGCCATCAAGGCCTGAAAAGCGTCGCTTTCGCGGCAGCCTAGTATGTCGGTTTCGGTTACGCCAAAACGCTGCATCTCGTCCTGCGGCAAATAAATGCGGTCGCGGCGCGCGTCTTCTCCGACATCCCGGATGATGTTGGTGAGCTGAAAAGCCATGCCCAGATCGTGCGCGTACTTGATGGTTTTGGGGGCGGTGTAGCCGAAAATGCTGGCAGCCAGCTGGCCGACCACGCTGGCGACCCGATAGCAGTAGAGTTGGAGCGATTTGAAATCGGCATAGCGATTCAGCGTCAAATCCATTTCCATGCCGTCGATGATTTCCTGAAACAGTTCCTGGGGCAGGTCGTACGTCGCGATGGCGGGGATGAGCGCCTGGCCGACCGGGTGCTGGGGCTTGCCTGCAAACGTGTTGGCAATCTCGCCGCGCCACCAGGCCAGCTTGGCCTGGGCCACCTGCGGATCGGCGCATTCATCCACTGCATCGTCTACCTCCCGGCAAAAGGCGTACACGGCGGTAATGGCACGCCGTCTGGGCGCAGGCAGGAATCGGAAGCTGGCATAAAAACTCGATCCGCTGCGCCTGGCCTTGTCCTGGCAGTATTCGTCCGGACTCATTTTGCCCGCACCGAACGGTAAAGCATGTAGCCCCAATCCCCCAAAGTCAGCACCGGGCGCTGGGTAAAAATATCCCCGCGCGACTTGTGCAGCTTGCGCAGGATGGATTCGCCGCCCATGATGATCATGCGCATTTCCAGTCCGATCCGTCCTTTCAGAATTTTGCCCAGCGGCGCGCCTGCTTGTAGCAGCTTGCGCGTCCGGTCGTTCTGGAATTGCATGAACATCCCCCACATGGCATCGGTTTTACCTTCTGCGATCTGGGATTCCGTAATGTGGTACTTGGCCATTTCATCCTCTGGCAGGTAGATTCGGCCTTTTTGGTAATCGATGGCGATATCCTGCAGGAAATTGATCAGTTGCAGGCTGGAACAGATCGCATCGGAATAAGCCAGGTTGCGGGCGTCGGTTGCGCCGTATAAGTGCAGCAGCAGCCTGCCGACCGGATTGGCTGAACGGCGGCAATAATCCATGACTTCACCAAATGTGGCGTAACGGGTTTTGACTACGTCCTGAGAGAAGGCGTCGAGCAAGTCGTGAAAGAGCTGCAAGGGCAGCTTATATTGCGCGACAATCCCGGCAACCTGCACAAACAGCTCGGTCTCGGGCGTTTGCCCAGCAGCGATTCTGTCCAGTTCGGCGCGAAATCCGTTTAGCAATGCCAGACGAGCATCCTTATCCAGTTCGCCCTCGTCGGCAAAATCATCGGCCCGGCGTGCAAAGTCGTATATCACCCCCACCGGGTAGCGCAAGCGACGCGGCATGAGGATGGAGGCAACGGGAAAGTTTTCATAATGCTTGTCCATATGCGCTCGCATTATGCCTGAATAGCAGGATCGCCTGAGCGGTCCCGCGCCGTCTCCATTATGCAGGCCTATCAATAGTGTTGTTATTTTGCTATAATCCGAAAAAATAAAGGTGGGCCGCAGGGGCCCATTTTTTATTTGTGGTGGGGAATATGGAACTACATACATTGCTTGAGTCCACTTTGCAGGGACTGGGATATGAGCTGGTTGATCTGGAACTGAGCAACCACGGCAAGTTGCTGCGGCTGTTCATCGACAAGCCCGAGGGTATCGTGATCGAGGATTGCACTTTGGTGAGCAATCATCTCTCCCGTTTGTTGGCGGTCGAGATGGATTTTGATTATGACCGTCTCGAGGTGTCGTCGCCGGGGCTGGATCGGCCGGTCAAGAAAGAAGCGGACTTTGTTCGTTTTGCTGGGGAAATGGCGCAGGTCAAGTTGAGGATGCCCTTGCAGGGCCGCAAGAAATTTATTGGCACCTTAAAGGGTGTGCAGGATGGCTGTGTACAACTGGAAGTCGAGGGCAAACTGGTGGCGCTCGATCTTGCGAATATAGACAAGGCAAGGCTGATACCGCAGTTCTGATTACATTGGCGTTCCATTCGGGGCGCCGGAATTTGAAATATCTGCCGAGAATAGAGTCGGAGGGGTGATTTATGAGTCGTGAAGTATTGTTGGTTGTGGATGCTTTGGCGCGTGAGAAAAATGTCGACAAGGAAATCGTGTTCGGTGCGCTCGAGCTGGCTTTGGCTTCAGCAACCAAGAAACGTTTCAGTGATGATGTCGATGTGCGCGTGTCGATTGATCGTCAGACGGGCGAATATGAGACATTTCGCCGCTGGCAGGTCATCCCCGACGAAGCGCTCGAATATTATCCCGAGCGTCAGTTCACCCTTGAAGACGCAGTGCTGAAGCAGGCGGATATCCAGATCGACGATTTTATCGAAGAGTCGCTGGAGGCTGTTGAGTTTGGTCGTATCGGCGCACAGGCAGCCAAGCAGGTCATTCTGCAAAAGATTCGCGAAGCAGAACGCGAGCAGATTCTGAACGACTTCCTGGACCGCAAGGATCATCTGGTGACGGGTGTTATCAAGCGCATGGAGCGCGGCAACGCCATTATTGAGTCCGGTCGTCTGGAGGCGCTGCTGCCGCGCGACCAGATGATCGCCAAGGAAAACCTGCGGGTGGGCGACCGGGTCCGGGCCTACCTGCTGCGCATTGACCGCGCCGGACGCGGGCCGCAGTTGATTTTGTCCCGCATCGTGCCTGAATTCATTACCAAGCTGTTTGAGCTGGAAGTGCCGGAAATCGAGGAGGGCATGCTTGAAATTAAAGCTGCAGCTCGCGATCCCGGTATGCGTGCCAAGATTGCAGTCAAATCCAATGACCAGCGTATCGACCCGATTGGTACTTGCGTCGGGATGCGCGGTTCGCGCGTCCAGTCGGTCACGGGTGAGCTGGGTGGCGAGCGCGTGGACATTATTCTATGGTCAGCCGATCCAGCCCAGTTCGTGGTTGGCGCGCTGGCGCCAGCAGAGGTTAGCAGCATTCTGGTGGACGAAGACAAGCACAGCATGGATGTGGTGGTTGAAGAGGAACAACTGGCGATGGCGATTGGCCGTGGCGGCCAGAATGTCCGTCTGGCTTCCGAGCTGACCGGTTGGAACATCAACATCATGACCGTGGATGAAGCCGAGCAGAAAAACGAGGAAGAATATACCGCTACCCGCCAGATATTCATCCAGAAGCTGGATGTGGACGAGGAAGTCGCCGATATCCTGATCCAGGAAGGGTTCAGCACATTGGAAGAAGTGGCTTATGTGCCGCTGTCCGAAATGCTGGAAATCGAGGCGTTCGACGAGGATACCGTGAATGAACTGCGGAGCCGTGCACGCAACGCCCTGCTGACGGAAGCAATCGTCAGTGAGGAAAAAGTCGAGAATGCCGCCGAAAGCCTGCTCAGTGTGGAAGGCATGGACAATGAAACGGCAGCCATGTTGGCTGGCAAAGGCGTCACAACCATGGATGACCTTGCCGATCTGGCGGTGGATGATCTGGTTGAAATGACCGGAATGGATGAAGAGCGCGCCAAACAGTTGATCATGACCGCTCGCGCGCCTTGGTTTGCATAATGCAGTAAAGCTGGGTGGTCAGGTAAGCAGGCTGGATTAAAGAATTGGACAGGAAATAAAAATGGCACAAATAAACGTTACGCAGTTCGCGACAGAACTGGGATTGCCAGCGGCATTGCTGCTGGAGCAACTGCGTTCGGCCGGGGTGAGCAAGAACACGGATGACGATCTGTTGACCGAACAGGACAAGTCGCAGTTGCTGGATTACCTGAGACGCTCCCACGGCACAAAAGATGCCAAGAGCAAGATTACCCTGACGCGGCGCGAAACCAGCGAAATCAAGAAATCCGACAATACCGGCAAGGCGCGCACCATCCACGTCGAAGTGAAGAAGAAGCGTGTCTTCGTAAAGCGCGACACGACGGAAGACGCTGCGCCAGCGCAGGAAGCCCCCCCGCCCGTTGAAGCCGTTGCGCCGCATGTCGAAGCAGAACAGCCCGCACCCGTTGAAGTGCTTGCGGAAGTGGCTGCGCCAGTGGTGGAGGAAACTCCAGTGCCGGAACCGGTTATCGAACTTGCACCGGAACCCGTGTCAGAGCCTGAACCAATGCCTGAACCGGCAGTTGAGCCAATAGCCGAGGCAGCGCCAGTAGCCCCGCCAAAAAGCAAGACACTGGTTCTGGATACTGAGCAGATTGCCAAGCGTGCGGAAGAAGCGCGCCGCCATGCCGCTCTGGTCGCGCATCAGACTGCTGAATTGCGCGTGAAACAGGAGCGCGAGCAGGAACGTGACCAGAAGCGCCTGGCCGAGGAGGCTGCCAAGACCGCCGCTGCTGCCAAGGCGCTTGAAAAGCCGGTCCCGGCGAGCGTTGAAGGTACTTTGCATAAGCCGGCCGTCTCCGCTGAAGAGAAGGCCGCCAAAGCCGAGAAAAAGAGTACCAAGAAAGATAGCAAGGATACAACCTGGTCCAATGACGCCAGCAAAAAGCGGGGCGGCATGCGGACGCGAGGGGACACGGCAGGCGCCGGTGGTTGGCGTAGCGGTCGCAAGGACAAGGCGCATCGCCAGCAGACCGAATCCTCGCATGCATTCGAGATGCCAACTGAGCCTATCGTGCATGAGGTGTTGGTGCCGGAAACCATTTCGGTTGTTGCTCTGGCGCAAAAAATGTCGGTCAAGGCCGTCGAAGTCATCAAGGTCATGATGAAAATGGGTTCCATGGTGACGATCAATCAGGTGATCGATCAGGAAACTGCCATGATCGTGGTCGAAGAAATGGGACATATCGCCAAACCTGCTGCGCTGGATGATCCTGACGCATTTCTGGACATCAACGAAGAGCACCACGAAGCCGTGCTGGAGCCACGCGCCCCGGTGGTGACCGTCATGGGTCACGTCGATCACGGTAAAACCTCGCTGCTGGACTATATCCGGCGCACCCGCGTTGCCAGTGGCGAAGCAGGCGGCATTACCCAGCATATCGGCGCTTATCACGTCGAGACGGCACGCGGCATGGTGACCTTCCTCGATACGCCGGGACATGAGGCGTTTACTGCGCTGCGCGCTCGGGGCGCGAAAGCGACCGACGTGGTGATTCTGGTGGTGGCCGCCGATGATGGCGTGATGCCGCAAACTGTAGAGGCCATCCACCATGCCAAGGCAGCAGGCGTGCCTATCGTGGTGGCGGTGAACAAGATCGATAAGCCGGGCGCCAATCCTGAACGCATCAAGCAGGAAATGTCTGCGCATGGCGTTGTGGCGGAAGATTGGGGCGGCGATGCAATGTTCGTGGAAGTCTCGGCCAAAACCGGGCAGGGCGTGGACGATTTGCTGGAAGGCGTGGCCTTGCAATCCGAAGTGCTGGAACTGAAAGCGCCACGCACCACGCCGGGCAAAGGTCTGGTGATCGAAGCGCGTCTCGACAAGGGGCGCGGGCCGGTGGCAACGGTTCTGGTGCAGTCCGGTACGCTCAAACAGGGCGACATGGTGTTGGCCGGCGCGGTATATGGCCGTATTCGCGCCATGTTCGATGAAAGTGGGGCGCAAATCAAGGAAGCCGGGCCTTCCATTCCTGTCGAAATTCAGGGGTTGTCGGAAGTGCCGATGGCGGGCGAGGAAGTCATCGCCATTGCCGATGAACGCAAGGTGCGTGAAATCGCCTTGTTCCGCCAAGGCAAGTTCCGCGACGTGAAACTGGCTCGTCAACAGGCGGCCAAGCTCGAAAACATGTTCGACCAGATCGCGGAAGGCGAGATCAAGTCGCTGCCGCTAATCATCAAGGCCGACGTGCAGGGTTCTTACGAGGCTTTGATCCATGCGCTGCAAAAGCTCTCCACCGACGAAGTCAAAGTCACCTTCGTGCATAGCGGCGTGGGTGCGATTACCGAGTCCGACATCAACCTGGCGATTGCCTCCAAAGCGATTGTCATCGGCTTCAACAGTCGCGCCGATGCGGCAGCGCGCAAGCTGATTCAATCCTCCGGCGTGGACGTGCATTACTACAACATCATTTACGAAGCCGTGGATGAAGTGAAAGCAGCCTTGTCCGGCATGTTGTCGCCAGAGAGCAAGGAAAGCGTCATTGGCTTGGTGGAAGTGCGTGAAGTTTACAAAATCACCAAGGTCGGCACGGTGGCCGGTTGCTACGTGCTGGATGGGGTGGTGCGTCGCGGCTCCAGAGTGCGTTTGCTGCGCAAGGACGTGGTGCTGCATACCGGCGAACTGGACTCGCTCAAGCGCTTCAAGGACGATGCCAAAGAGGTTAAATCCAACTTCGAGTGCGGCCTGTCGCTGAAGAACTTCAACGATGTCGAAGTAGGAGACCAGTTGGAAGTGTTTGAAATGGTCGAAGTTGCCAGAACGCTATAATGCCAAAAAATCCGACACGCCCACGCCGGGTGGCTGACCAGATTCAGCGTGAATTGGCTGAATTGCTGCAACTTGAGCTGAAAGACCCGCGCGTGGGCATGGTGACCGTGACAGAGGTCGAGGTTACATCGGATTATTCCCATGCCAAGGTGTTCTACACCCTGCTGGATCAGAATCATCCGCTGGAAGAAACCCGCCTGGGCCTGGAACGAGCTGCGGGTTATCTACGTAGCCAACTCGCCAAGCGCTTGCTGTTACGCATTGTGCCGCAACTGCACTTTGTCTTCGACGCCTCGGTAGAACGAGGCGTGCATCTCTCCCACCTGATCGAACAGGCTGTCTCTCAGGAAATGCCTGCACCCGAACAGGACGAGTAGGTTTGCAATTCAAGCGGATAAAGCGCGCCATCAGCGGCGTGTTGTTGCTCGACAAGCCCTATGGCGTCAGCTCCAATACGGCGCTTCAACATGCCAGGCACTTGTTCCAGGCTGAAAAGGCCGGCCATACCGGCAATCTGGATCCGATGGCGACTGGCTTGCTGCCGGTTTGCTTTGGCGAGGCAACCAAGTTTTCCCAAACCCTGCTGGACGCTGACAAGGCTTACCGCGCCAGTATCAAATTCGGCATTACAACAGAAACTGGCGATGCCGAAGGAGCGGTGCTGACCACCCGGCCAGTTTTCATCTCTCGTGAGCAGCTAGATCAAGTTCTGCGTTCGCTTACCGGCAGTATCTTGCAGATTCCCCCCATGTATTCCGCGCTCAAGCATCAAGGAAAAGCGCTGTACACCTATGCGAGAGCAGGCGTGGAAATCGAACGTCAGGCTCGCGAAGTCAGCATATTCCAGCTTGATGTTGAGCGCTTTTCAGGCGACGAACTGGATGTCCATGTACGCTGCAGCAAGGGGACATATATCCGTGTACTGGCTGAGGATATCGGTAATGCGCTGGGATGTGGCGCACATCTTCAGGGTCTGAGGCGTACCGTGACAGGCGGTTTCGCGCTGGAAGGCGCTGTGACGCTGGATCAACTGGAAAACATGGCAATGGAAGCGCGCGATGCCTGCCTGCTACCAACTGATTGCCTGCTGGCCAACCTGGACAAGGTTGATCTGGACGCAGATAGCGCGTTCTATCTTCAACGCGGCCAATCGGTCTGGCTAGCAAAACAGGGCACGAAAGGGCAGGTTCGCCTGTATGGCCCCGGCGGGGTGTTTATTGGTTTGGGTGAAACGACTTCAGATGGAAAAATCGCGCCCAAGCGGCTTGTAAACGTATAAAAAATTCCTGAAATTTCTGCCACTGTGAGTGGCTGAAAATATCAACCCATCAAGCCTTCAAGCTTTTTGTCAGCGGATTTTCCCAAAGTTTCTGTCCGACAGGTGGGAGGTCAGGTTGAAGCAAATCCTCATGCAGACTATCGAGGAACATGATCTCTTCCATGGTCGTGGGTGTGAACCCCTGACGGTCGCCTCGATCATCGATGAGCAGGTGGCTGAGGTATGCGCGCAAGCCCTCGTGTCCCCAGAGCATCGTCAGCTGGCTGATGATGCGCGGGTAGTTTTGCTCAAGATTTGAAATGTAATCGGAACTGGCCATTTTATTACTCCCGGTTTTTCTTCATTTAACCATGTTTGCAGATCGCATGGAAAGAGCTGTTAGCTGGTTTTAATCCCTTTTTCCCAGTACCCCTCAAAAAAATTGTCTCCCAATGCTGAACGGTTGCGCGGCGCCAGCTCCAATTCCCTGAGTTCATCATTCAATACGGTCTCTTCGCCCTGATATCCAACCGCAATCATCGCCATGCAGGTAAATTGTTCCGGAATTTCAAATTCCCGACGCACCATATCTGCATCGAATCCGCCCATCTGATGCGCCATCAAACCCTGAGCGACAGCTTGCAGGCAGAGATTTTCTGATGCTGCGCCGGTGTCATATTGCCCCCAGACATTGGGTTTTCCATTTTTCCGGAACACAGTATTGGCTGTTGCCAGTAGCAGAACCGGCGCATTTTTGACCCAGTCCTGATTCCATTCACCCAGGCAGGTAAACGCTTTTTCCCAGGCCACTGGATCGCTGTTCCTATCCCAGACGATGAATCGCCATGGCTCATCACCAAAACAGGAAGGCGCCCAGCGAGCGGCTTCCAGCAAGGAAAGAATCTGTTCGCGGCTGACGGCTTTGCTGGCGTCGAACGCGCGACCACTCCAGCGGCGGTTCAGGATATCGTGGATAGCGGTCGAAGAGGTAGCTGTCTTGTGTTGCATGTTTTTCCTTATGGTAAATCGAACAGTAATGCCTCGGAGCCGGCAGCCAGTCCGAGGAGATGAATATTTTCATCGATTATGCTGGCTGCATCGCCCTGATCCAGCTTGATACCGTTTAGTTCGAGCTGTCCCCTGGCCAGATGCAGGTAGAGCCGGCGCCCATTCAATGGCGTGAAGCGAACTTCTTCTCTGCCGTTCAGCAAAGTGGCATACAAGCGCGTGTCCTGATGTATGGTAACCGATCCTGCATCGCCATCGGGCGAGGCAAGCAGGCGGAACCGGCTGGATTTCTCGCTGTTGGGAAAATTTTTCTGCTCGTAACCTGGTTCAATGCCCTGTTTTTCCGGCTCAATCCAGATTTGCAGCAGGTGTGCTTCCTCGCTGTCAGATGCATTGAATTCACTGTGGCTCACCCCTTTGCCCGCGCTCATGCGCTGCACGTCGCCGGGCCGGATGACTGAGCCATTCCCCATGCTATCCTTGTGCTCCAGCGCACCTTGCAGCATGTAGGTAATGATTTCCATGTCTCGGTGGGAGTGGGTCGGGAAGCCTGCTCCGGGAGCAATACGATCCTCATTGATGACACGAAGCGCCGAGAAAGACATGAACGCGGGATCGAAATAATCTGCAAACGAAAAGCTGTGCCAGCTATCCAGCCATCCGTGATTGGCGTGGCCACGGTCTGCTGCTTTGCGGAGCTGAATCATGGTGTACCCCCGTTTGTTGACATGACGTCAAGTATATAAGAGTCAGATGAACAATATTCAATGCCAATCCGTCTACCGAGGCCGCTTTGCGCCCTCTCCAACCGGCCCGCTTCATTTTGGCTCGATGGTGGCAGCCGTTGGGAGCTACCTGGATGCAAAGTCGCAAGGCGGACAGTGGTTGCTCAGGATGGAGGATCTGGATCCGCCCAGAGTTGTGGCTGGGGCGGCGGACAATATCTTGCGTACTCTGGAAGCCTTCGGCCTGGGATGGGACGGCGAAACCATGTGGCAGAGCCGCCGTGGCAAAGCCTACCAGGCTGCACTCGACGAGTTGCGGCGCCAGTCGCTGGTTTACCCATGCAACTGTTCCCGCCGGGAAATCTCCGATTCATCCCTTGGCTCGCCGTCAGGCCTGGTCTATCCCGGGCTTTGCCGACATGGCTTGAGAGGCGGGCGAAACGAACACGCCCTGCGCGTGCTCACGCACGACGAACCGGTTATTTTTGTCGATCGATTGCAGGGTGAAATCAGCCAGCACATCGAGCGGGAAGTCGGCGATTTCGTGTTGCGCCGCGCCGATGATCTGGTGGCATATCAACTGGCCGTTGTCGTGGATGACGGCGAACAGCAGATTACCGATGTTGTCAGGGGGGCCGACATACTCGATTCGACGCCACGACAAATCTACCTTCAACAACTGCTGGGTTTGCCCTTGCCAAACTACTTGCATCTGCCTGTCGCGCTCAATGAGGCGGGCGAGAAACTCAGTAAACAGACGCTTGCAGCGCCTGTCGATGCCAATCGCCCGGTTGAAACCCTGATGCAGGTTTTGTTATTTCTTGGCCAGCATCCTCCACCCGATCTTGCAATCGAGGGCGTGGAACGCATGCTGACATGGGCGGTAACTCATTGGGATGTCAACAACATCCAACGCTGCCGCATGCTCGAGAAACAGGGTGGAGGGTGAACGACCAACCCCCTCACCCCATGGCCCTCCAGCAATTTCAGGATATCAGGGTTGCGTGTCTTGATTATTCCGCAGCAGTGCCTTGCGCAGCTCCTCGAGAAGCAACATGCCAATGCCGAAAGGGAGGATGAACAGCCACACTTCAGCAGGCAGTGCTTCTTCAAAAGCTGTAGCCAGATATGTCCAAAAAATAGAAGGCTGCGGACAAAAAAATTCAAAGCAGGCCCCAGTAATCCACCACTGATTCAACCGATATTTCTCTCACCCCAAACAATTCCACAGGCACCTCCCCCTCTTTGGCGTAGGGCGCCGGGTGCAACATTGCGGTACTATAAACTTTCCTATTCAAGTAAGTCCAAGGTGTCAGCATGGGTTTTAAAAGGCTCTAGCCTGAATTTTGCACAAACAGGGCGAATAACAAAGTAAGCATTTGATATAATACGAGTTATCAAAAAACATATTCGTAAAAAATGACTACTTGTACTCGCCCTGATGCCAATTCTACCCCAGAACAACTCCGCTTT